>NZ_SSXE01000306.1 GCF_021699195.1 Nonomuraea sp. MG754425
CCCCTGCCGAGTCCTCGACGTGGGCTCCGGCCAGGGCACGCAGGCCCTCCGCATGGCGGCGAGGGGCCACCACGTCACCGCGCTGGACGCCTCCCGGGAGCTGCTCGCCGTCCTGGAGGCCGGGATCCAGCCCGGCATGCGGGTCAGGGTCGTGCAGGCGCCGGCCGAGCGGCTCGGGGAGCTGTTCGAGCCGCGCGACTTCGACGTCGTCCTGTGCCACGGCGTGCTGATGTACTTCGACGACCCCGACCCGCTGCTCGCTGACCTGGCCCGGATGCCGGCCCCCGGCGGCGTGCTGTCGCTGCTCGTGCGCAACGGCGACGCGCTGGCCATGCGGCCGGGGCTGCTGGACGACTGGAGTGCGGCGCTGCGGGCGTTCGACGACACGCGTTACTCCAACCGGCTCGGCGTCACGGCCAGGGCCGACCGTCTCGGCGAGCTGACGCGACGGCTGGCGGCGCAGGGGCTGGAGGTGCGCCAGTGGTACGGGGTGCGGGTGTTCACCGACACCGCGCCCGCCGACGCGCCCATCCCCGCCGACATCGACGATCTGCTGGCGGCCGAGGAACGGGCGGGCGCGAGCGACCCCTACCGCGCGGTGGCCGCCCTGACGCACCTCGTCTGCCAGGCGCGCGACTGAGGCGTAAAGTGGGGGATATGAACCCTCCCGGATCGTGGTGTGAACGGCCGAAGCCGCCGGCTCCGTCGTGCGAGCTGCCGTCCCCGTGGAGCCGGCCGAAGCAGCCCGACGACTGGTGCGAGCCCCAGCGTGACCCGGTGGCGTCCGTCCTGGGGTTCCTGCTCAAGCGGGCGGCGAAGAAGCGCCGCTAGGCCCTCCCCGTCGACCGGGGCTTTTCGGGGGATAGAAGGGCTTTTGTCTGGGTAGTCGCCATCCTCAGCGGAGGAGGCGAGCGTCGTGACTGACACCCACAAACTGGTCAGCGATCTGTCCGAACAGGTGTCCAGGCTGGTGAGGGACGAGCTTCGCCTGGCCAAGCTGGAACTCACGGAGAAGGGCAAGCGCGCCGGGCTCGGCGCGGGCCTGTTCGGCGCCGCCGGAATGGCCGCGTTCTTCGGCGGCGCCGCCCTCGTGGCCGCCGTCATCCTGCTTCTCGCCCTGGTGCTGCCCGGCTGGGCGGCGGCCGCCGTGGTGGCCGCGGTGCTGTTCATCGTCTCGGCCCTGCTCGGGCTGTTCGGGAAGAACGAGGTCAAGCGGGCCACGCCGCCCGTCCCGGAGGAGACCATCGCGAGCGTCAAGGCCGATATCGGCATGGTCAAGGAGAGGGCACGGCGATGAGCGAGACCGACCCCGGATACAACGACCGGCACGCCGGCGACGTCGGCGCCCGCAGGGCGACCGTCGGCACGCCCACCGAGGGTGAGTCCATCAACGTGCCTCCGACCAGGCCGGGCGCGGCGGAGAACGCGCGCAGGGCCCAGCGGGCCCGGGAGAAGCACGAGACGTTCGTCCCCGAAGCCCCCGTCGAGGACGAGCAGCCCGCAGCGGCCGGGTGGCCGCGCGCCGAGCGAGGGCCGGTGCGGTGGACGGGCGGGGACGACAACGAGGAGGACGCCTTGCGCAGGGACATCGAACAGACGCGTAGAGAGCTGGGCGAGACCGTCAGCCAGCTCGCCGGCAAGGCCGACGTGAAGGCCCGTGCGGGACACGCCGCGGAGGTGGCGAAGGACCGGGCGGGGCACGCGGCGGAAGTGGCGAAGGACCGGGCCGGGCACGCCGCCGAGGTGGCCAGGGACCGGGCGGGGCACGCGGCAGGGGCCGTCAAGGGCAAGGCGTCGGAGGTGGCGGGCAAGGTCCGCGAGGGCACGCCCGACCAGGTGAAGGACGCGGCGGCGCAGGCGCGCAGGCGGCCCGCGCTGCTGGTCGCGGCGGCGGGCGCGGTGACCGCGTTCCTGGTGGCGCGCCGCATGATGCGCCGCCACCGGACCGGCAGGTGATCCGTCGTCCGGGTATACCCTTCACGGGTGATGCGTGGAACGGCCGTCGCCGCCCTGTTCGTCCTGCTGGCGGCGGGGTGCGGCGCCGGGTCGGCGGTGAGCGACTTCGGCAAGGTCGTCAAGGGCTCCAAGGGCGCCACCGTGCGGGTGGAGGTGAACCCGGGGCAGCGGTTCTCGCTGGTCGTCACCGACAACCCCTCGGTGGGTGACAACTGGGAGCTGGCCGAGCTGCCGGACCCGAAGGTGGCCTCGTTCATCAGCGAGGAGCACGAAGGCGGTGACGACGTGCCCGGGGCCGGGCGCACCGCCTACTTCGTCTTCAACGGCAAGCAGCCGGGCACGACCGAGATCAGGCTGTACGACTGCTGGCGGTGCGGGCAGGCCAAGACGCCGTCCACCGAGGAGAGCAGGGCGCAGTCCGGCGAAGCGATCTTCGCGGTGACCGTCAGGTGAGTGACCGGCCGCCGGTCGTCAGGTGAGCATCGCGCGGCAGAGCACGTCGAGCGCGGTCCGCTCGACCAGGGCGGGATCGCCGGCCCCGGCGGCGAGGCGGTGCTGCGCCTCGCCCAGGATCGCCCAGCCCAGGTGCGCCACCAGGTCGGGCTGTTCGTGCCCGGCCTCGGCCAGGACGTCGCGCAGCGGGGCGATCATCGTCTCGTGGAGCTGGTCGAGCCGGTCCTGGCACTCCTGGGGCAGTTCGACGGAGACGAGCGCGCGCAGCAGCGCGTAGTCGGGGTGGGCCACGAACGACAGCGTGACCTGCCCGAACGCCCGGATCCTGGCCTCCAGGCCCGGCCCGCCCGCGGTCGCCCCGGTCAGGCGGGCGGCCCAGCGGGGGATGGCGTCCTCCACGAGCTGGGCCAGGATGTCGGCGGTGGAGGAGAAGTACCGGTAGACGCTGGAGCGGGCCAGCCCCACGCGCGCCCCGACGGCGGCCGGCGTGAGCCCGGCCGCGCCCTCGGTCACCAGGATCTCCATGGCGGCCGACAGCAGGGCGGCGTGCTGGCTGGCGCGGTGGTCGGCCACCGTGGCCGCGGTGATCCTCGGCACCGGACGTCACTCCTCCTCGCGTCGTCTCCCTCCAGTATCGGGCAGCAGGAACGTCGCCCCGACCCCCGCGAGCAGCGCGAGCCCCGTGACGATCGTGACCCGGCGGGTGGCGTCGGCCGAGGCGGCGACGGCCGCGGCGTGCTGGACGGGGTCCCGGATGGCGGGGATGGCGGTGCCGCCGCTCTCGCGGACGGCCGCGGCCAGCTCGGGGTGTCCGGGCAGGTGGTGGTTCATGGCCGAGTCGAGACCGGTGACCAGCACCGCGCCCAGGACCGCGACGCCGACGGCGGCGCCGAGTTGCCGGATCGCGCTCTGCAGGCCCGAGGCCGCGCCGGACTGCCGGGCGGGCACGCCGGCCAGCATGACGTTGGGGAGCTGGGCCGAGGCGAAGCCGACGCCGAACCCGTACAGGACCAGCCACGGGACCAGCGACCACGGGCCGATGGAGGGGGCGGCGGTCAGGCCGATCGCGATCGCCGAGGCGGCCTCCAGGCTCAGCCCGAGCCGGACGATGACGCGCGGCGCGAACGGCAACTGGGGCACGACGCCGCCCGCCAGGAACGTGCCGGCGGCGAGCGAGGCCACGATCAGCCCGGTCTGGAACGCGGTGAACCCCATGGCCGACTGCAGGAACAGCGGCAGCACCAGGATGAGGCCGAACTCGCCGAGCATGACGATCATCGCGGCGGCGCCGCCGTACCGGAAGGAGGGCAGGGCGAACAGGGACAGGTCCAGGATCACCGGACGGCCCGCGCGCGCCCTGGCCCGCTCGACCAGCACGAGCGCGACGAGCGAGGCGGCGGCCACGACGAACGCGAGCGGGACGGGCGACAGCCCGCCGCCGGGGGCGGTGAACCAGCCGTACGTCTGGCCCTCGATCAGCCCGAACACCAGCGCCAGCGGCCCGATGACCGACAGCAGCAGGCCCGGCACGTCGGCCCCGCCCCCGTGGGGGTCGCGCGACTCGGGCACCTTGCGGGTGCCGAGCAGCACCAGCAGGCCGATCGGGAGGTTCACCCAGAACGCCCAGCGCCAGCCGAAGTCGGTCACCACCCAGCCGCCGAGCAGCGGTCCGAGCGCCGCCATGCCGCCGATGATGGATCCCCAGACGGCGAAGGCGATGGTCCTGCGGGCGCCGGTGTAGAGGGCGTTGACGACGGCGAGCGTCATCGGCACGACCATGGAGGCGCCGACGCCCTGCAGCACCCGCGCGCCGATCAGCAGCGCCCCGTTGCCGGCCGCGGCGGCGAGCATGCTGGCCGCCAGGAACACGACCAGGCCGATGGCGAACGTCTTACGCCGGCCGTGTACGTCGCCGGTGCGGCCGAGCGGGATGAGCAGGGCGGCGAAGGTCAGCGAGTAGATCGAGTTCACCCATTCGACGCCGGTGGCCGAGAGCCCGAGGTCGATCATGATCACGGGGACGGCCACGTTCACGATCGTCGCGTCGATGACGATCATGGACATGCCGATGCCTAAGACGACGAGGGGGAACCAGCTCTGCCGCTGCGTTCCCTCATTTAGCGACACCATGTTTCTAACATAGCAACACACTGTCGCGATCTGTCGCGTTAGGCTCCCGCCCATGGACTTCATCCGGGTGCGCGCGTCGTCCGACGGCGCGGAGACGATCTCGTACTGGACCGGCGACGTCTACGGCTGGCAGGACGACGACGGGCCGCGCCATCTGTTCGGGTTCGAGGGGCTCAACGTGGCCAGGGCGGTCGAGGCCGACGACGGCTGGCGGCTGCTCACCCGGGAGGCCGCCCTCTACCTCGACCCCGCGAGCCGGGAGCCGCTCGACACCTGGCACAACCCCGTCACCGGGCGCGAGGCCGAGGTGGCGCACGTCTTCAACGACCCGGTCAACCAGCGGCTGGGCGCCCACCCGGTGCCCGAGACGCGGCTCGGCGGCCAGATCGTCTACAACGTGGACGTGCGGCTGGCCTACCCGTCGCCGCTGAAGGTCGCCGACTACCCGGACAACTCGGCGAGCGACACCTACCGGGCGCTGGAGCTGTTCCAGTTCTTCGCCGCCGCGGCCGACGTGGCGTCGGCGACGCCGGACGTGCCGTGCGTGTTCTCCTGGTGCCGCGTCTCGCCGTGGCTGCCGTGGATGGCGATGGGACAGCGCGGGGGCGGGCTGGTCTACCACTGCCGGGGCGCCAAGGTGAGCGAGGTGCCGCCGCGGCTGCGCGAGCGGGTCGGCGAGCGCTTCCTGCACGCGCCTCAGGAGTGGTCGGCGCCCAACGTGACGAGCTGGACCGCCTTCAGGGACAGCGCGGCCGGTAGGGTCGGCCGGTGAGCACCGACCTGTTCTGCGAGATCATCGCCGGGGAACGGCCCGCCTGCGTGGTGGCCTCCGACGAGGTGGCGGTCTCCTTCCTCGACACCCGGCCGGTCTTCAAGGGGCACGTCCTGGTCGTGCCGCGCGCGCACGTGGAGACGCTCGCCGACCTGACCGCCGTCGGGCCGTTCTTCGAGCGCGTGCAGGCCATGGCGCGCGCGGTGGAGCAGGGGCTGCAGGCGGGCGGCACGTTCGTCGCGATGAACAACCGGGTCAGCCAGAGCGTCGCCCACCTGCACGTGCACGTCGTCCCGCGCAACAAGAAAGACGGGCTGCGCGGCTTCTTCTGGCCCCGTACCACCTACGACTCCGCCGCGGAGGCCAGGTCGTACGCCGATCTCATCGCCAAGGCCCTGTGAGCTAGGCTCTGGCCGCGTGGAGTACCTGGTCGGCGTGGCCGTGGTGGCGGGGCTCGTGAGCGTGCCCGCGATCGTGCTCTGGCGGGTCATGCGCGGACGCAGAGAGCTGGGCACCAGCCCGGCCGAGCGGGCCACGTTCGAGACCCTGCACACCGCCTCGCTGGCCGGGCCGCCGCTGCGGGCCGGCCTGACCGCCGACGGCGCCGAGCGCGCCTCGCGGCACCTGCGCGCGCTGCTCGGCTCCGCCGCGCTGGCGATCACCGACGGCGAGCGCCTGCTCGTCTACGACGGCGAGGGCGACGACCACCACGCCGACCAGGCGTTCGAGCACGCCACGGCCACCCTGCGCGACGGCCGCACCCAGGTGCTGACCATCGACTGCGACCTGCTCGAATGTCCCGTCAGGCACGCCGTCGTGGTGCCGCTGACCACCGACGACCGCGTGGTGGGCACGCTCGCCGCGTACGGGCAGAACGCCTCCGCCGGGCTGGTCAGGGCCGCGCAGGAGGTGGCCGGGTGGGTGGACTCCCAGCTTGAGCTGGCCGAACTGGACCGCTCGCGCACGCTGCTCATGGAGGCCGAGGTGCGGGCGCTGCGCGCGCAGATCTCGCCGCACTTCATCTACAACTCGCTCACCACCATCGCCTCCTTCGTCCGCACCGACCCCGAGCGGGCCAGGGAACTGCTGCTGGAGTTCGCCGACTTCACCCGCTACTCCTTCCGCCGGCACGGCGAGTTCACCACGCTGGCCGAGGAGCTGCGCTCGATCGACCGCTACCTGATCCTGGAGCGGGCCAGGTTCGGCGACCAGCTCCAGGTGACGCTGCGCATCGCGCCCGAGGTGCTGCCGGTCGCGGTGCCGTTCCTGTGCCTGCAGCCGCTGGTCGAGAACGCCGTACGGCACGGCCTGGAGAGCAAGAACGGCGTCGGCCGCATCACGATCGTCGCCGAGGACGCCGGCGCGGAGTGCCGCATCAGCGTCGAGGACGACGGGCTCGGCATGGACCCCGACCGGCTGCGCCGCATCCTCGCAGGTGAGATCACCCCCGCGGGCGGCGTCGGGCTGGCCAACGTGGACGAGCGGCTGCGCCAGGTGTACGGCGACGAGTACGGCCTGGTGGTCGAGACGGCCACCGGCGCGGGCACGAAGGTCAACATCAGATTGCCGAAATATCACCCAGGCGTCTCCGCCCGTTGACCTCGATCTTTGTTGTCGGTTTCATCACTGTCTATGGCACAACTCCGGGTCCTCGCGGTCGATGACGAACTGCCGGCCCTCGAAGACCTGTCGTACCTGCTGCGCGCCGACCCGCGCATCGGCGAGGTGGCCACGGCCAGGGACGGCGCCGCGGCACTGCGGCTGCTCGACCGCGCCATCGCCGACGGGCGGCCGATCGACGCCGTGTTCCTCGACATCAGGATGCGCGGCCTGGACGGCGTGGTGCTCGGCCGGCTGCTGTCGCAGTTCGCCAACCCGCCGCGGGTGGTGTTCGTGACCGCGTACGAGGAGCACGCGGTGGACGCGTTCGAGATCAAGGCCGAGGACTACCTGCTCAAGCCGGTACGGCCGGAGCGGCTGGCGGAGGCCATCAGGCGGGTCGCGATCTCGGCCGACGTGCCCGCCGAGGGCGGCGAGAGCGACACCATCCCGGTCGAGCTGGGCGGGGTGACCCGGTTCGTCTCCAGCGCCGACGTCATGTACGTGGAGGCGCAGGGCGACTACGCCCGTCTGCACACCTCCGGCGGCAGCCACCTGGTGCGCATCCCGCTGGCCACCCTGGAGGAGCGGTGGTCGTCGGCGGGGTTCGTCCGGGTGCACCGCAGCCATCTGGTGGCGGTCAAGCACATCGAGGAGCTGCACATCGACTCCGGCCGGTGCTCGGTGCGGGTCGGCGACACCGAGATCCCCGTCAGCCGGCGGCACACGCGCGAGCTGCGCGACCTGCTGGTGCGGCGGGCCAGGAAGGGCAGGCAGGAATGAGCCGCGCGGACTTCCCCCGCAGGCAGCCGGGAACCGGCCGTCCGGACACAACCCGGCGTGCGGACCCCCCGCGCCGTGCGGACCCCCCGCGCCGTGCGGACC
>NZ_SSXE01000307.1 GCF_021699195.1 Nonomuraea sp. MG754425
GTGGGGTGGTTCGGGGGTGCGGGTCGTCGGTCGGTGGTGTCGCCGGTCATGGGTGGTCCTCGCGGGCGAATACGGACTGTCGGTCCGATTATGCTACCGTCCTGGCCAACCGGACCATCGGTCCGCATTTGGAGGATGGACATGTACGCACTCATCGTCGACCCCGACGTCCCCGGATCCCTGCGCCTCGGCACGGCGCCCGAGCCCGAGCCCGCCCCGCACCAGGTGCTGATCGAGGTGCGGCACATCTCGCTCAACCGGGGCGAGGTCGCCTTCGCCGGACAGCGCCCGGCCGGCACCGTGCACGGCTACGACGCCGCCGGAGTCGTCGTCCGGGCCGCCGGCGACGGCACCGGGCCCGCCGCGGGCACGAGAGTGGCGGCCTTCGGCGCCGGCGCGTGGGCGCGGCACATGGCCGCCGACACCACCGCGGTCGCCGAGGTCCCCGAGGCGCTGGACCTCGCCGCCGCCGCCGCGCTGCCGATGGCCGGCATCACCGCGCTGCGCACCCTGCGCACCCGCGACATCCTCGGGCGTCGGGTGCTGATCACCGGCGCGGCCGGCGGCGTCGGCCGGTACGCGGTGCAGCTCGCCGCCCTCGGCGGCGCCCACGTGATCGCCTCGGTGGGGTCGGCGGCCCGCGGCGAAGGGCTGGCCGCGCTCGGCGCCCACGAGGTGGTGGTCGGGCTGGAGGGCATCGACCGGCCCGTGGACCTCGTCCTCGACAACGTGGGCGGGCCCCAGCTCGCCGACGCCTGGCGGCTGCTCGCGCCCGGGGGGAGTGTGCGGAACATCGGGTGGGCCTCCGGAGAGCCGGCCGTGTTCGAGCCGTACTCACTGTTCTCCATCGGCCCCGCCAAGACGATGAGCACCTTCGGGGACACCCACGAGGTGGGGCCCGACCTCGCGACGCTGCTGGAGTTCGCGGCGGCGGGACGGCTCTCGCCGGAGATCGGCCGGCGCGGCTCCTGGGAGCACGTCGCCGAGGCCGCCCGCGCGCTGCTGGACCGGCGCGTCGCCGGCAAGGCCGTCCTGGACGTGCTCCCGTCCGCCTGACGGCCGGCTACCCCGGGAGCAGGCCGTTCACAGCGCCGCCGCGGCCCGCCTTGGGCTTGCGGCCCCCGGCGGGAGAGGCGGCTTCCTCCTGGGCGGCGTCGAACCTGGCCAGGTAGGCGTTGATGAAGTGGTCGCGGATGCCGTCGGTGCCCGGGGCCAGCGGATCGGCGGTGGCGCCGCCGATCCGGTCGATCAGGCCCGCCGCGGCGGGCACCTTCTCGTGCAGCTTGCCGCGGGTGTCGAAGTAGCGCTCCTCGGCCACGTGACGGAACAGCGGGGCGGGCGGGAGCTGCGCGACGACGTCGTTGTTGTTGACGAACCTGAAGGTGCGGCCACGGAACGCCTGGTCGTAGGCGCTGGCGAGCTTCGGGCAGCAGGTACGGGGCTGGCCGTAGGTGTAGACGCCGTCGGCCAGCAGCGTGGGGTCCTCGAAGTGGGTACGCGCGGCGGCGAGCATGGCCAGCGCCCCGCCGAGGCTGTGCCCGGTGAACCACAGCGACTGGCCGGAGGTGTGCCAGTCCTCCAAGGTCTGCAGCAGCGCGGGGTGCACGACGTCCAGGGCGCGGTAGAACCCGGCGTGGATGTTGCCCTCGATGGCGGTGTACGGGTGGAGCAGGGTGTTGACGTCCGAGAGCCAGTCGCGCAGCTCCTCGGGCTGGGTGCCGCGGAACGCCACGATGATCATCTGGTCGCTGGCGGCGATGTACACCTGGGTGTCCTCCAGCGGGAACGGCGCGGCGTGCGGCACGCGGACGCTCCGGACGCGGTCGAAGCCCCACCTGTTGGCGGTGGCCCTGACCTGCTCGTCGTCCTGGTAGGCCAGGGCGGCGGCGTGCGCCAGGCGGCGAGCCTGGGCCAGGCTGTAACCGGTGGCGGCGTGGTCGAAGGTGATCGTGGTCATGAGTGTTCCCCCGCGGGTCTGCCGATCTGACGTCACTGTGCGTACCCGCTGCTCGACCAAGCGTCCGCATGCTCTGGGTAAGCGACCTCCCGTCGCGAGCACCACGATGACCGCCCCGGCCCAGGCTCATGGCGCGGTCGTGGGCCGGCTCTCGCGGGCGCGTTCGAGGTCAGCCGTCCGGTAGGCCCGCTCGGGGATGCTCGCCAGCGTGGAGTGCCGCACCTGCGGGCCCAGCCCGTACAGCTTCTGGAAGCTCATGATGAGCGGACGCCAGGCGTCGGGGTCGATGTGGTCGTCGGTGCCCGCCGTGCGGATCTCCTCGTGCGCCCAGACCCGTACGACGCGTACCTCGAAGGTGAGCACTCCGCCGTCGCCCACCGGGTGCGTCGCCGCCACCACGGCCTCCATCGCGACCGGGCACTCGGCCACCCGGGGCGGCGTCACCGCCTCCGACGGCACGGCGGTCAGCCCCGCCCGCGCGAACTTGTCGCCCACGAACCGGTAGCCCCGCTCCCCCTTGCGCTCGGGAACCGGGTCGGACCCCGTGGTCAGCGCCAGCCGGTCCACCGCGTCCGCGAGCGTGTCGGAGGGCAGGTTCAGCACGCACTCGCCGGTCCTGAGCAGGTTCGCGGCCGTCTTGGAGCGGGCCCCCAGCCCCAGCACGCCCCGCCAGCCCAGCCAGAAGGCGGACGACATGGGGGCCAGGTTGGGGGTGCCGTCCTCGTTCGAGGTGGAGATCAGGACGACGGGGGTGCCGAAATACAGGATGTTCGGCTCGATGCGGACATGTTCGTTCGTCACGGTGTCGGTCATGGACCACCACTGTCGTCCTCGCCGCGGCCGGGCGCCGGCGGACTTCGGACGTCCCGCTGGGACGACCCCGGCCTCGCGAGAAGGTCAGGCCGGGCGGGCGGCGGCCATGAGGGCGAAGGCGTCCACCCACAGGCGCTGCTTGTCCTCCGGCTGGCCGACCAGGTACGTCGCGCGTAACTTCGGCGGCAGGTGCGGCAGCAGCCGGGCCACCACCTCGATGTGCTCGCGAAGCTGCGACACCTCCGCGTTGGCGAGGATCTGGTGCACCGTGTCGGAGTCGGCGGTGCCCTCGTCGTGTTCCCCGGCCGCCGCCAGCCGGGCCTCCCAGGCGTCGGCCTCGGCCGCCAGGTCGCGGATCCCGATCGACGGGCGTCCGGACAGCCGCAGCCGCAGCCCGGCCAGGGGGATCGGCGCGTACTCGCCCTCACCCAGGTAGATCAGCCCCGTCTCCAGCGGCTCGCCGACCCGGTGCAGCTTGATCAGCCGCTCGAGCGTGCGCTTGGTCACCCACTCGCGGCCCTCGTCGTCGATGTCGTTCTTCCACCACTCCAGCGCCGTCTCGGCGACCTCGCCGTAGGTGTCGATCAGCCACTGGTTGGCCGGGATGTCCTCGGGACGCACCTCGTAGGCGACCGTGAACCTGCTGGCCTGCGCCACGTTGTTGGAGCTGACCAGCAGCCTGCGGCCCAGGTGGTAGGGCGGGTTCTGCAGCGCGACCTGGGCGCGCAGGCCCGGGATCGGCCGCCCGGCCAGCGACCACTCCTGGGTGAGCTCCATCAGCTTGGCGAACGTCGACCTGTCCTTCGGCCGGTTGTACTCGTCCCAGACCAGCACCTTGGGCTCGGGGCCGAGCAGCGTGCGGGTGAGCAGCACGTCGAGGGTGCCGTCGGGGGCCGGGATCGGCACGCACAGGTCCTCGACGTTGGTGACCGGCAGCGAGAAGTACACCGGGGGCCGGCCGATCTCCTCGGCGACCACCTGCTTGGTGATCTCGGTCTTGCCGCAGCCCGGCGGCCCCTGCAACAGCACCGCCCACCGGTTGCGGACCGCCGCGCGCAGGATGCGCCGCACCGGGTCGGCGATCCGGCCGGGGTTCGCCGCGCCCACCGCCGCCGCGATGCGCCCGAGGATCTCGCGCGTACGATCGGCGCCGGGAGACCCGTCGGCGCCCGGTTCGGCCAGCGCCACCCGGGAGCCGTTCAGCAGCGGCAGGCCCCAGCGCAGCGGGAACCCCTCGCGGGCGCAGTCGAGCACGTGCTCCAGCGTGCGGGGGGACAGCAGGTGCCGCAGGTGCGGGGGCAGCCCCGCCCAGATCCGGAACACCTCCGTGAGGTCCCAGCCCGAGTGCCGGGCCGCCAGATGACGCCGCCAGGCGGTGTCGTTGGCCGTGATGGACAGCGTCACCATGCGGTCGAGCACGGCCAGGTCGCCGCGCCGCGCGCCCGTCTCCGCCACCGACTCGTTGTCGGTCAGGAACACCCCCACGCACCCCAGCTCGCGCAGGTCGTGCTCGCCCAGCGTCCAGTTGCAGGCCACCTGCATGAGCTGCGACTGGATCGTGTCGCCGGCCTGCAGCGAGTCGTCGATCAGCAGCACGAAGGGCCGCCCCGGGCGGAGCCGGCGCATGATGAGCTGCCGCAGCGCGAGCTCACCCCGCTCGGTGCGTACGGGCGCGTTGACCAGCAGGTCGTCGGGCGTCAGGTTGGCGGCCGGGACCAGCACCACCTCGGTGCCGGGATGCGCCCGGGGGATGTACGACAGGAACGTCGAGGTCTTGCCGATGCCGTGCTCGCCGAAGACCTGCCCGGTCTGCCCCATGGCCAGCATCGCGTCGATGAACCGTTCGAGCCGCGAGCGCTCGCCCTGCTCGGGCCGGTCGGGGTAGGTGGCGTTGGGTTTCCACCCGGCCACGGTGGTGGTCACGCGGGGTCGTCTCCGTTCCTCGTCAAGGTGCCGCTCGTCGGGGCGGGCCGCTCGTCTCCGGCGCCCGCCCGCAGGGGATCAGTGGTCGCCGGTGGTGACCCGGTGGCAGGCCATCGGCGGGTCGTGCGTCTCGGGCCAGGTGTCGCCGCCGTCGGTGATCAGCCAGATCCACCGGCCGGGATCGGCCGGCGTGACCCGCGGGGCGTAACCGTCGGTCACCATGATCACCGCGTCGGGACGCTGCTCCAGCACCCGCCCACCCACCTCCAACCGGCCCTCGGCGTAGTCGACGACGTTCTGGAAGTCGGTGCCGCCGCCGCCCAGCACCCGCTCACCCGCCGCGAACGGCATGACCGCGCCGTCGAAACTCAGCCAGTGGGTCTCCACCCCGTCGGTCTGGCCCACGAGCGTGGTCAGCCACCGCACCACCGAGTCGGGCATCGAGCCGGAGGTGTCGAAGGCCACCAGCACCACCTTGACCCGCTCGGGCCCGCGCCGCGACAACATCGGGTCGTGCCCCAGCGACAGCAGCACCGCGCCCAGCTTCTTCGGGTAGACCAGGCGCTCGCCCTCGCGCAGCTTGGCGGCCAGCGTGTCGGACAGCCAGCGCTTCCACCACTCCACCCGGCGGGTGCGCGGGGTCTCGCCGCGCAGCGCCGCCAGCCCCAGCGAGCCCCACATACGGGTCAGCCGCTCGCCGCCGCCCTCGGTGCGCCCGGCCAGGTCGAGCAACTCGGCGCGGGCCTGCTCGTTGCCGGCCAGCGCCTGCCGCATGACCTCCGACAGCACCTCCTTGGCGACCCGCTCCACCGTCTCGGGGTCGGTCGGGACGCCCGCACCCATGTGCGCGCACACCGGCAGCGGCGACGGCGGGCACGCCATGCGCTTGAGCTCGCCGTAGACCGACAGGTCGGTGTGCACGAACGCCGTGTACCCCAGCGGCTCCAGACCCTGGCCGCGCAGATCGCGCACGTAGCCGCGGTGCACCTCGCGCGGATCGACGCCGGTACCGCCGCCCTCGGCGGTGCGCGGCAGCTCGCGCCGGCCCAGCCGGGCGAGCACCACGTGGTTGATGCTGACCTCGGTGGCCACGGTGAACACCGGGTCGGCGCGCAGCGCCTCGTCGACGTACAGGTGGCGCTGGATGAGGTGGCGGGCCTCGTGGTACAGCACGAACTTGACGCCGTGCACGCCCAGCGCGTCGAAGAAGACCGGGTTGTACAGCAGCAGGCAGGATCCGTCGCCGGCGGCGACGACCGCCGCCGTGGGCACCGCCGTCGTCGGGATCTGGTGGTGGCACTTGGCGTAGAGCCACGACGCCACCACGCTGTCCTTGATGCCGAAGTCGAGCAGCGCGGCCTCCTTCAGCCGCCGCGCCCGCTCGACCACCTCGGGGTCGGCGGGGACGTGCGCGGCCACGGCACGCCGATCGGTGAGATCGATGACGCGCCCGCCGGCGGTCGCAGCGGCCACGGGGCTCCCTTCGTCGCGGTCCGTCGTAGCGGAACGTTAGCGATCGCCACCGACAAACGCCCCGCCCGCCGCGACTCCCGCCGTGCGCAGCAGCTCGGCCGTCGTCCCGGTGAAGCCCGGCAGCATGCTCACGGCCAGCAGCCAGGCGTCCGGGCTGCCCTTGAGGGTGTCGGCCATGAGCGCGGCCAGGGCCGCGCGGGCCTGCTCGTCCGCCGCGACGAACCTGAGCACCTGCTCGGCGGGACGTCCGTGCTCCAGCGCCGCCGCCCACGTGAGGCGGCTCCGCCGCACCGCGTGGGGCAGCCACCTCCTGCCGGTGGAGTCGAGATCACCGGCGTCGCACCCGGCCAGCACCTCGGCGGCCGGCACACCCGCCATGAGCCGCCGGTACTGCCGGCACTCCCACCCCAGCAGCACGGTACGGGCCGCACGGCGGAACTCCTCCGGGCAGTCGGGCACCCGGGGCAGCAGCCCGACCAGGTCGCTGTGGAACGGTTCGCGACGGTGCTCGGCCAGCAACTCCGCCCAGTGCCATCGATGGCTCTCCTTGACCATCGCGGCCCGGTCCCCGCGGCTGCGCCACATCGAGACCTGCTCCTGGACGCTGCCGCCCTCGGCCACCAGCGCCTCCAGCTCGGCCAGCGCCCCCGCGCGGTCGGGACGGGCCAGCAGCTCCCGCATCCGCTCGCGCGAGCGGGCGTAGGTGGAGTACGTGACGGGCGTGCGGTCGAGCGTCACCGAGACCTCGCCCGGCCCCCACGTGCGCCACACGTGCAGGAACAGCTCGAGCTGCGGCACCAGCCCGAGGACGAACACCCGCTTCAGCACCAGCCGGAACAGCAGGGGATCGGCGCAGGCGTACAGGTCGCGCAGCCGCCAGTCGTGCAGGTGCTCGGGCACTTCCGGCATCCGGTCGCGGGCGGTGACCAGCGACGCGGCGGGGACGGCCCGCCAGACGCGGGCGCGCTGGTCGCCGGTGACGGCGGCGTGCCAGAACAGCGTGACGAGCGTCTCGGGGTCCTCGACGTCGAGGAGCCGCTCGATCGCCTCCGCCGCCAGGCCGGGACGCCCGGCCAGGATCCGCGCCGGGGCCGGCACGGTGGCCGCGGCCCTCGCCGCCTGGTCCGGCCAGGCCGGCCGCCAGGCGCAGAAGCGGTAGAGGTCGTGCGTGGTCCGCGCGTCCAGATGGGGCGCCAACGCGCCGTGCGCGGTGTCGGGCGCGGCGTCCAGCAGGGTCACGAACGCGGCGCGGGCCCCGGACAGCGAGGACGGCGCCGATGCGGCGGGCAGCCCGGCCGCCTCGGGCCACCACGGGGGCAGGGGGTCCCCGCCCGGAGCGTCCGGGGCGAGGGCGGATCGCGCGCCGGGAGGGCC
>NZ_SSXE01000308.1 GCF_021699195.1 Nonomuraea sp. MG754425
CCCCGCGCGGCCGGAGCCCGCCATCGCCCGCCTGCCCAGAACCCCGCGCATCCGCCCCCGGTGAGGAGCACGTCCATGGACCTCAGCGTGATGTTCTTCGGCGCCGACGACGCCGGCGACGGACACGCCGCCAAGTATGACGACGTCCTGGCCATCACCCGGGCGGCCGACCGGCTCGGCTTCACCGCCGTCTGGACCCCCGAACGGCACTTCCAGCAGGTCGGCCAGGTCTTCCCCAACCCCGCCCTGCTCAGCGCCGCCCTGGCCACCGCCACCGAACGCATCCACCTGCGCGCGGGCAGCCTCGTGCTCCCCCTGCACCACCCGCTGCGGGTCGCCGAGGACTGGGCCGTCCTGGACAACCTGTCACGCGGCCGGATCGGCGTGTCCGTGGCCAGCGGCTGGCACACCAAGGACTTCGTGCTCGCCCCCGGCGCGTACGACGACCGCAGGGAAAGCGCCTTCCGCGATCTCGCCCTGCTGCGGCGGCTGTGGGCGGGCGAGGCCGTGGAGTTCACCGACGGAGCCGGCGAGCGGGTGGCGGTGACGACGCAGCCGAGGCCGTACTCCGCCGTCCTGCCCCTGTGGACCACCACCTCGGGCAGCGTGCGGACGTGGGAGGCGGCCGGGCGCATGCGTACGAACGTGCTCGCCGCCACCGTCGGCCAGACCCGCGAGGAGCTGGCCGGGAAGATCCGGCGCTACCGCGACGCCTACGCCGCCGCCCCCGAGCAGCCTGGCACCCCGCCCAGGGGCACGGTCACGCTCATGGCCCACACGTACGTGGCCGACTCCGACGAGACGGCCAGGCGGCGGGCGGGCGGGCCGCTCAAGGCGTACCTGCGGTCGTACGTCGCCCAGAGCGCCACCGACAAGGGGGCCGGCGGGCGGGCCGCGACGCTGAACGAGGCGCAGCTCGGCACGCTCACCGAGTTCGCCTTCCGGCGCCACCTGACCTGGGGGAGCCTGATCGGCTCGCCCGGGACGTGCCGCAAGAGCCTGGCCGACCTGGCCGACCTGGGCTGCGACGAGGTGGCCTGCTTCGTCGACTTCGGACTCGCCGGGGACGAGGTCCTCGCCGGCCTGGAGCGGCTGGCGGGCCTCCTGGAGGAGGGAAGAGCGCATGAGCACCGCTGACCGACCGGCCGCGCCTCCTGAAGCCGGGAGGACCCATGACCACCGCTGACCGACCGGCCGCGCCTCCTGAAGCCAGGAGGGCCCATGAGCACCGCTGACCGGTTCGCCGCGCTGGGCGGCGAGCGGCGGGTGGCGCTGCTGCGCCGCCTCGTGGAGGCGGGCCGGCTGGAGGCGGTGCCCGACGTCGTGCCCCCGCGCGACCCCGCCCGTCCGGTGCGGCTCAGCCCGGCGCAGGAGGACCTGTGGGTGTTCGAGTCGCTCTATCCGGGCACCGCCGCGCTCAACCTGTGCTGCTCCTACCACTTCGACACGCCCGTGGACCCGGCCGACCTGGAGGCGGCGCTGACCGTCGTCCTGGGGCACCACGACGGCCTGCGCATGCGCGTCACCGGCGAGGTGGACGATCTGCGGGTGGAGTGCGCGCCGGCGGAGCCGTTCAAGCTGGAGCGGCTCGACCTGCGCGGCACCGGCGTCAGTGTGCGCGAGGCGCTGCACGCCTTCAGCCGCCGGCCGTTCACGCTGGACGGCGGGCCGCTGATCAGGGGCCGGTTCATCACCGTGGACGACACGCGGGCCACGCTCGTCCTGGCGCTGCACCACATCGCGACGGACTGGTGGTCGTTCGGCGTGCTGCAAGGCGAACTCGCCGAGGCGTACCACGCCGTACGTGACGGGGTCCCGCCGCGCCTGCGCCGCCCCTCGATCCAGTACGCCGACTTCGCCGGCTGGCAGCGCGAGCTGGAGGCGTCCGGGGTGTTCGACGCCCAGCTCCGCTGGTGGCGCGGCTACCTGGCGGACCCGCCGAGACCGCTCACCGTCGGCGGCGCGGGCGCCACGGCGCCTACGGTGAGCGGGCCGACGGTGAGCGGGCCGGACGGCGGCTTCGGCGTCGAGCAGATCGCCTTCCGCGTCGAGGCCCGCGTCGAGGCCGCCGTGCGCGCGCTGGCCAGGCAGCGCGGGGCCACCGTGTACGGGGTGCTGATGACGGCGTTCGCGGTCTTCGCGCACCGGCTCTCCGGGGAGCCCGACCTGATCACCGGCACGCCCGTGGCCAACAGGTCCGCCAAGGGGCTGGACCGCGTCATCGGGTACGTCGTGAACTCGGTGCCGGTGCGCTGGCGCATCGGCGCGGGCACGACGTTCGCCGAGCTGCTGGGACGCTTCACCGCCGAGTTCCCCGAGCTGCTGGCGCACTCCGACGTCCCCGTGGGGCGGATCGTGCGGGCGCTGGACCCCGAGCGGGTGGCGGGGCGGTCACCGCTGTTCCGGTGGGTGTTCATGCACCTGCCGCGCCAGGAGAGCGTGGCCCGGCTGCGGGAGATCGCCGACCCCGAGCGGGTGCACACCGGCGGGGAGCACGATCTCATCGGGATCGTCCGCGACGGCGACGACGGGTTCGAGGCGAGCCTGGAGGTGCGCACCGACCTGTACCCGCCCGAGGTCGTGCGGGCCTGGGCCGCCGGCTTCACGACGCTGCTCGGCTCCCTGGTGGCCGAGCCGGACGCGCCCGTGGGGGCGGCGCGGCTGGTGCCGGAGGAAAGCACCCCCGCCGCCGTGCCTGACGACCTGCCCGCCACGACCTTGTACGGCCTGGTGGCGCGGCAGGCCGGGCGCAGGCCCGACGCCGTGGCCGTGGAGTCCGGCGGCGGGCGGCTCACCTACCGGGAGCTGGCCGAGCGGGTGGACGGGCTGGCCGCCGCCCTGGCGCGGCGCGGGGCGGGTCCCGAGCGGGTGGTGGCGCTGGGGCTGGGACGGTCCGTGGACATGGTGGTGGCGATCCTGGCGGTGCAGCGGGCCGGAGGGGCGTACCTGCCGCTCGATCCCGGCCATCCCGCCGGGCGGCTGGCGTACCTGGTGGAGGACGCCGGAGCCGTCCTGCTCGTGGCGGAGCCGGGCACGCTGCCGGGCCTCGGCGTGGAGCGCGTCTCGCCCCGGGAGTCAGCCCCACACCCGAAATTTCCGGACATCGACCCTCGGAGCGCGGCCTGGGTGATCTACACCTCGGGCTCCACCGGACGGCCCAAGGGCGTCGTGGTGAGCCACACGGGCGTCGCCGCCCTGACCCGCTCGCTGGTGGCGTGCTTCGATCTCGGCGCGGACAGCAGGGTGCTGCACCTGGGGGCGCCGACGTTCGACATCTCGGTGGCCGAGCTGTGCATGGCGTTCGGCTCCGGCGGCACGCTCGTCCTGCCGTCCCCCGGGCCGGTGGTGGGCGCCGACCTGGCGCGGGTGCTGCGGGCGGGCCGGGTCACGTTCGGGCTGATCCCCCCGGCGATACTGGCGACGCTCCCGCCCGGCGACTACCCCGATCTGCGCGGCGTCGCCTCCGGGGCCGACGTGTGCCCGCCCGAGCTGGTGTCGGCGTGGGCGGGCCGGGCCTTCTGGAACGCGTACGGGCCGACGGAGACCACGGTCGCCGCCAGTGTCAGCGACCCGCTCGTCCCGGACGGGACGTTCCCCCCGATCGGCCGCCCGCTGTCCGGCACCCGCCTGCACGTCCTGGACGCCCGCCTGCGCCCGGTGCCCGTCGGGGTGCCCGGGGAGCTGTACGTGGCGGGCCCGGGGGTCGCGCGCGGCTATCTCGGCCGTCCCGGCCTCACCTCGGAGCGGTTCGTCGCCGACCCGTACGGGCCGCCGGGCGAGCGCATGTACCGCACCGGCGACCTCGTCCACCGGCGTCCCGACGGGCAGCTCCAGTTCCTCGGCCGGGCCGACGACCAGGTGAAGGTGCGCGGGCTGCGCGTCGAACCGGCCGAGGTCGAGGCGGTGCTCGCGGCGCACGGGTCGGTCTCCCGGGCGGCGGTCGCGCTGCACGACGGCCGCCTCGTCGCCTACCTCGTGCCCCGTCCGGCGGCCGGGTGCGACACCGGCGAGGTGCTCGCGCACGCCGTGGCGGCCCTGCCGGCGCACCTGGTGCCGGGCGACTTCGTGCTGGTGGACGCGCTGCCGCTGACACCGCAGGGCAAGCTCGACCGGGCCGCGCTGCCCGCCCCGGGCGCCCCGGCGGCAGGCTCACGCGAGCCGGCCACCGAACGCGAGTCGGTCCTGTGCGGGCTCGTCGCCGAGCTGCTCGGGCTGCCCGGGGTCGGGGCCGAGGACGACTTCTTCCGGCTGGGCGGTGACAGCGTCACGGCGATCCAGCTCGTCAGCCGGGCGCGGGAGCGCGGGCTCGGGCTCACCCCGCGCGAGGTGTTCGTCGCGCGGACCCCGGCCGCGCTGGCGGCCCTGGCCCGCGTCGCGCCGCCCGCCGTCGCGGACTCCCCCGTCGGCCGGTTCCCGATCACGCCGATCATGCACTGGTGGCGCGAGCACGGCGGCCCGCTGGAGGACTTCACCCAGTCCCTGGTGGTGCCCGTGCCCGAGGGCTGCGACGAGGAGCGCGTCAGGACGGCCCTGCGCGCCCTGACGGCCCGGCACCCGGCCCTGCGGATGCGCCTGTCACGCCACGCGGACGACTGGACACTCGACGTCCCGCCCCCGGAACACGCCCCGGACGTGCCGTTCACCCGCGTGCCGGCGTCGCCGCACGACCCGGCGGGGCCGGCGGCGCGGCCGGATCCGGAGCGCGGGCAGATGATCGCCGCCACCTGGGAGCAGCCAGGACGGCTCCGGGTCACCGCCCATCACCTGGCCGTGGACGCCGTCTCCTGGCGCATCCTCGGCCCGGAGCTGGCCGCCCTCCTCGACGACCCGGCCCCGGCCGGCGTCCCGGCCCCGGGCACCTCGTTCGGCCGCTGGGCCCGCCTGCTCGCCGCAGAGGCGGAGCGCCCGGACCGGGTGGCCGCCGAGCTGCCCCTGTGGCAGCGCATGGCGACGGAAGGCGCGCCCCTGCTGCCCCCGGACCGGAGAGCCAGCCGGGTGAGCGGCCGGCGGGAGGTCCTCACCAGGACGCTCCCGCCCGGCCTCACCGAGCAGGCCGTCACCCATCTGCCCGCCGCCTTCCGCTGCGGCCCGAACGAGGTGCTGCTCACCGCCCTCGCCATGGCCGTGACCCGCTGGCGCGGCGGCGGCGCGAACGTCCTGGTCGAGGTGGAGGGGCACGGCCGCGACCCGGTCACCGACGACGCCGACGTCTCCGGCACGGTCGGCTGGTTCACCACCCAGTACCCGGTCAGCCTCGACGCCTCCGGCGACCCCGCCGACGCGCTCAAACGCGTCAAGGAGACCCTGCGCGCCCTGCCCGGCGCGGGCCTCGGCTACGGCCTGCTGCGTCACCTCAACCGCGACACGGCGTCCGTGCTGGCCGCCCTGCCCGCCCCCGACCTGCGCTTCAACTACCTCGGCCGGTTCGACGGCGAGCTCGTCGGCATGCCGCAGGCCCCGATGGCGTACGCGGTGGAGCTGGACGCCGTGACCCTGACCGGCGGCGACGGCACCCGCCTGACCGCGAGCTGGTCGTACGCGGCCGGGCTGCTCACCCACGAGCGCGTCGCCGATCTGGCCGAGGGCTGGGAGGCGGCGCTGTCCGAGCTGGCCGGCCACGGCGGCGCGGGCGGCTCGACCAGCTCCGACTTCCCGCTGGTCGAGCTGACCCAGGCCCAGATAGAGGCTCTCGAAGCGGACCTGGACGGCGACTGGTGAGCGGCAGGCCGGCCGACGTGCTGCCGCTCTCCCCCGCCCAGGAGGGCCTGCTCTTCCACGCCCTGTACGGCGGCGGCGACGCGTACGTCGTGCAGGCCAGGTTCGCCGTTGGCGGCGAGCCCGACCGGGCCGGGCTGCGCGCGGCGGTGGAGCGCCTGCTCGAACGCCACCCCGGCCTGCGCGTCTGCTTCCGGCACAAGGGCCTCGACCGTCCGGTGCAGCTCGTGCCGCACCGCGTCCGCCTGCCGTGGACGGAGGTGGACCCGCCGTCGGAGGCCGAACTGGAGCGGCTGCTGGAGGCCGACCTGCTGCGCCCGTTCGACGTGACGAGGCCGCCGCTGGTGCGCGCCACGCTCGTCCGGGGACGCGAGCTGGTGCTGACCCTGCACCACCTGCTGGTGGACGGCTGGTCGATGCCGATCCTGGCCCGCGAGCTGGCCGCCCTGTACGCGGGCGGGCCCGAGCCGCCCGCCGCGCCCCCGTACCGCGACTACCTGGCCTGGCTGCGCGACCAGGACGGCGAGCGGGCGCTGCGGGCCTGGCGGGAGGCGCTCGACGGGCTGGCGGGCCCGACCCTGCTGCGGCCGGGGGCGGGCATGGCGAGCCTGCGGCAGGAGGCGGTCGAGCGCGAGCTGCCGGACGAGCTGAGCCGGGCGGTGCGGCGGCGCGCCCGCGCGGCCGGGGTGACGGTCAACACGCTGGCGCAGGCGGCGTGGGGACTGGTGCTGGCGCGGATGACCGGGCGCGACGACGTGGTGTTCGGGGCGGTGGTGTCCGGGCGTCCGCCGGAGGTGGCGGGCGTGGAGTCGATGGTGGGGCTGTTCGTCAACACCCTGCCGGTACGCGTCAGGACCGGCGGGCCCGGCCTGCTGCGGCGGCTGCAGGACGAACAGGCCCGGCTCACCCCGTACCATCACGTGCGGCTCGCGGACGTGCGGCGCGGGGCCGGGGAGCTGTTCGACACGCTGCTGGCCTTCGAGAACTATCCCCGTGACGGCCTGACCGAGCTCGACGGCCTGCGGCTGACCGGCGTGCACGACGCCACCCACTACCCGCTCACGCTGACGGTCGTGGCGGGTGAGCGGCTCTGGCTGCGGCTCGGTCACCGTCCCGACCTGGTGTCCCGGGCGGAGGCCGAGGCGGTGCTGGCCCGGTTCGTCCGGGCGCTGGAGGCGGCGGAGCCGGACGGGGCCGACGTGCTGCCGCCCGGGGAGCACCGGCTGCTGGCGTCCTGGGGCGGCACGGGCCGGGAGGCGGCCGGCGGGTCGGTGCCGGAGCGGTTCGCGGCGCAGGCGGCGCGGACGCCGGACGCGGTGGCCGTCGAGCATGGCGGGCACACGCTCACCTACGCCGAGCTGGACGCCCGCTCCGACCGGGTGGCCGCACGGCTGGACCTGGTCCCGGAGACGCCGGTCGCCCTGCTCATGGAGCGCTCGCCGGAGCTGGTGGTCGCCCAGCTCGCGGTGCTCAAGGCGGGCGGCTGCTACGTGCCGCTGGACCCCGGCCAGCCGAAGGCCCGGCTGGCGTGGCTGCTGGCGGACAGCGGCGCGCGACTCGTCCTGACGCGGCTGGACGAGCGCGCGGCCGGGCCTGAGGCGGGACGCGGGCTGGTGCGGGGG
>NZ_SSXE01000309.1 GCF_021699195.1 Nonomuraea sp. MG754425
GACGACCGTCAATAGCCGCGCGCCCGACCGACGCGGAGATGGCGCTCGGTGAGGCGATCGAAGCTTGTCCGCGCTTCACGGCCGCTGACGCCGGCCCCCGTCGCCGGCGTCACCGTCCTGGACCACCGGACTCCCGTTCCGCAAAATCTACATTGTAAAGGCGGTCGGAATGTACGGCCTGTTCAACGGACCACCCACAACGGCACGGGCTTCGCCCGTACGTCCTCAACACCAGTCGCGCCGCCGCCGAATCCATCGCCGCCCTCGATAACACCGCAGCCGCAGGCGCTCAGACCGCTCGGCTGATCACCCTGCCGACCCACGCCGGCATGACCGCTACCTGAGCCACCCAACCCAGGCAGGCCCGCCGATCCTTTCGGCGGGCCTACCTGCGTGTCCTCAAGGGTGTCGCACAGGTAGCGCAGCCGATCGATCTCCAGCCTGCGCTGGATGCGGGCCGAGAGGATTGCTACGAGAAGCAGCGGATCTTTTATCTGCTGGTCAGTAATGCCTGGTGAGCGCGACGAGGCGGTTTGGAGGAGACTTGACCGCGCCTGAGGTCATCGCTGACCGGCGGTTGTCGTGCGAACCTTCTGGCTTGAGCTTCTGATGGTCGTCATCGGGGTCTGAAGTGACGATGGCGGCCTCAATGATCTACCGTGATACACGGTCCGTACACAAGAGCAACCACCGAGCAACCAACCATGATCGACAACGCGATCCGAGGCCGGCGAGAACCGAGAAACCCCAGTTCGGACGCGGTATTGAAGAGTAGGGCGGGTGGGACTTGAACCCACGACCCACGGATTATGAGAATCCTCGGTTGATGTCGCTCAGTGTCCACGGAGTGCTGTTTTGTATTGTCGTGACGGGGATCATCCCCGTCGTCGTGTCGGTCTGGGCCGACGGGTGCCGTGCTGTATCGCGTACACGCGAGCAACCACCGAGCAGCCATCTCCTGGTCATTTGCGTTCGCAGGCAGGATGGCTCGCAGCGGACCTCGGATGCGATGCATGGTCTGCTTGACATGCATGGACGTGCTTTTCGGCAGGCGCAGAGCTGCCTGGCTCGACTGGTGAAACCCCAGCTCAACCCGTGTGCGCGAGTTTTGACGGGCTACAGGATCAGCGGTCGGCGATTGGCGGCGCTGAAGCGCTGGTCGGCGAGCACGGCGCGGGCCAGGTCGTAGCCGGTGACCAACCAGCCGAGTCGGCCGTCGCCGAAGGTGACGCGGCGCAGCGGGCGCGGATCGTCAAGGATCTCACGGGGTGGATCGAACAAGGTGTCGCGTACGGTGGGCAGCACGCCGGTCATGGGGAACTCCTTGGTACGTCGGTGTGGTTCGTGATCCTCCCTGTCAGGCCCAGTCGCCGTAGAGCTCGACGTAGGCCTGCCCGCTCACCGGCCGACCGGCGTAGGTGCCGGTGACGGCCGAGTCCGCCTCGTACATTCCGGAAGGCTGGCCGGGGTAGCGGATGTCGAGTTCCTGGTCGGTGACGAGAGACCGTACGGTGAGATCGGCCCGCAGGCCCGGGATCTTCACCTTCCACCGGGTGGGATAGTTCTGCCCGGTCAGGGGGCTGCGCCAGTGTCCCCCGGCGTTCTTCGCGAGAGGGACCATGGGCGCGATCGTCTGGCGCCCGTCGCGGTGCAGGATCGTGGCGTACGCTTTCTCGTCGCGGGTGCCGACCAGGTCCCAGACGTTGAGGCGGTCACCGTTGCCGAGGTGGACGGCCATCCAGGTCCAGCGCTTGATCTTGGACCATTCCCAGTCGCCCCATTGCCGGTCGAGCCATGACTCCCCGCGTACGGCGTGGGTCTTTCCCTTGACGGTGAGGTGCCCGCTCGTCTTCAGGCTGGGAAGTGAGTAGTAGTAACTCTGGCCTTCGGCGAACGGGATCAGCCCGGTTCCGCCTGGGTAGAGAGCCGGTCCCGAGTGTCGCAGGACGAGCTCGATGCGGCCGTCGGGGAGGGTCGCCTTGAGGGCCATCGCCTCCATCGGGCCGGTCAGTGATGCCTGGGGCGTACGAACGTCGAGCTTGGAGTTCGAGAAGCTCACCTCCTCCAGGGGGAACCGTTCAACGAGGGAGTAGTGTTTTCCGTTCTTCTCGTCGGTGATGGCCGCGTGTACCTCCGGCCCGGCGCTCGACCGGTTGATCGTGACCTCGTAGCCGAAGCGACGGTCGCCTGCCTGCACGTGCCCGACGACGTACCACCACTCGATGGGAGACGACGGGTGGTTCGCCTGGTCCGCCGGCAACCGGACGAATTTCGGAAATCCCCGGTCCGGCTGGGACACCTTCGTCATGGGCGCCGCCGATGCCGGGGTCACCGGTCCGGCCAGCCCGACGGCGGTCAGGCAGAGAGCGACCGCGATGTGTTTCTTGCGCATGGTCCTTCGAGTTCCTTTCAAGGGTGGGTGTGTTGAACCGCCGGCCGTCTGGTCCACCAGGTGGCCACGGCCGTGGCGAGGAGCACGGCGACCACTGTGTACAGCGCGGCCGGCATGGCCTGGACCAGGTTCGTCTCGGTTTGCAGGATCGCGCCGATCACGGTCGTACCGAGCACGGTGCCGACCTGGCGCAGGGTGCTCACCACTCCGGAGGCCGCGCCGTTGAGCTCCGGCGGGACCTCCCGCATGGCCAGTGCGTTGGCCGGCGCGAACACCGCGCCCGCCCCCACTCCGCACAGGAGCATCCCGGGGAGCAGGGCAAGGGCGTTCGTACGTCCGTCGCTGAACAGCGCCAGCAGGACGAACCCCGCGGCGAAGGCGGACAGGCCGAGCCCGAAGATCAGCCGCGGGTTCACCCGGTCGGCGAGCCTGCCGGCGAGCGGCGAGATGATCAGGGTTGCCAACGACGGTGGTGCCAGCATCAGTCCCGCCTGCGTTGGTGAGAGTTCGAGCACCGATTGCAGGTAGAGGGTGTAGGTGATCAGCAGGCCGATCGTGGCGAAGAGGGCCGCCATGAGCACGGCGTTCATCAGCGTGAAGTTGCGGTCGTGGAAGAGCCGGAACGGCAGCAGGGGTGTGCGTCTCTGCGCCGAGCGCTGGTGGGCCACGAAGGCGATGAGGAGGAGGCCGCCGAGGACGGCCAGATAGGGCTCGCCTCCAAGAAGCGCGAACACCAGCACGGACAGCCCCGCCGACGACAGCAGCACGCCGAGCGGATCGAGCGCTGCCCGCCGCTGGTCGGGGGTGCCGCCGGGCGGGATGACGACGCGTCCGGCAACGAACGCGAGCACGCCGAGCGGCAGGTTGACGAGGAACACCGACCGCCAGCTCAGGGCGTCGACGAGCACGCCGCCCACGGCGGGTCCGGCGATGGTGGCCAGTCCGGCGACGCCGCTCCACACGCCGAAGGCCGCGCCGCGTCGGTCAGGTGGGAAGACGGCCATGATGATCGACAACGTCTGTGGCATCAGCAGCGCGGACCCGGCCCCCTGCAGCACGCGTACGGCGATGAGCTGCGCGGGGTCCTGCGCCAGGCCGCACAGCCCCGAGGCGATGGTGAAGACCGCCAGGCCGGCGAGGAACACGGAACGGTGCCCGTAGCGGTCGCCAAGCCGTCCGCAGGTCAGCAGTAGCCCGGCGAAGGCGAGCGTGTAACTGTTGAGCACCCACAACGCCTGGCCCAGTGAGGCACCGAGGTCGGCCCGTAAATCGGGGATCGCGATGTTGACGATGGTGGTGTCCAGCATTGTCATGAAGAAGGCCAGGCAGACGGTGGCGAGTACGGCTCTTCTCATCTCAGTGCTCCGTTCCGAAGTCGGACATCATCGCCAGGCGCTCGTGTACGGGACTCCGTCGACCGCCTTGGCGCGACCGCCGCCGAGCCGCAAGGTGTTTACGCACCATATATTCAATATAGCCAACGGAAGCTTGGCCCGGTCGCCGGGGCCACTTGGAACACAGTTTTGGGTTCTGAGCTGGGATTCTGCTGCGCGATCTGCGCCGCGGCTGTCACCATCGCCGGGCGGGGTTGTTCGGTGCTTGTGCAGCTTTGTGGCGGTGCTGGTCCGCTCTGATCTGTCCAGGGAGGCTGAGCTGCTGGTGCTCCGTCACGAGAACCAAGTGCTGCGCCGTCAGCTTGGTGCCCGGCCGCGATGGGCGGAGATGTTTCCGGTCACTCCTGCGATGATCTTGTGCTGGCACCGTGACCTTGTGGCGCGGAAGTAGACCTTCACCGCTCGGCGGCGCCCAGGACGGCTCTGTACCCGTCGGCCGGTCAAGGCGCTGATCGTTCGGATGGCGCGAGAGAATCCGACCTGGGGTCATCGCGGATCCAGGGCGAGCTGGCTTGCCTGGGCTACAGGATCGCGGCCTCCACGGTGTGGGAGATCCTGCACGCGGCCGGTATCGATCCGGCGCCTACAACGGGCACCGGCCACATCAGTCCTGGTACCAACGGCCCCCGGATACCACGACGCAGCCCTGTACCGCTTCATAACTCGTCCACCGTGGCATGACAATCCAGAAACGCGACTCCATCGAACCCAGGGCACACCAGATCGCCATCTTTGGCGACTCTCAGTAGTGCAGAATGCATTTGTGTGCCGGCCAGGCGCGCTGTGATCATGCCGCTCATGAGCTGCATCTTCTGCCGCATCGTCGCCGGCACCGAGCCCTCGCAGACCATCCATGAGGACGAGCACTTCATCGCTTTCCTCACCTCGCCCAGGCCACCAAGGGCCACACGCTGGTCGTCCCGCGAGCACGCCACCGCGACTTGGGGGAGATTCCGGTCGAGACTGCGGCACACGTCATGCGAGCCGCGGTCGAGGTGTCCCGGCGGCTTGCCGGCGCGCTCGGGGCTGCCGGAGTGAACCTCTGGCACGCCAGCGGCGAGACGGCCTGGCAGAGCGTCTTCCACTTCCACCTGCCACCTTGGCCCACGTGAAAGAAGAGATCATCAGCCTCTGACCTGCTGAAAGAGTCCGACAGCCCTAGATAACCATCGCTCCACGAGGGCGTCGTGCAGCAGCTCACGCACCTGCGCGAGGACCTGGTGGCCCTCATGAACGTGGGCGACGGCGACGGAAGCCGCAGCGGCCGGATGAGCTTCCAGCAGATCGCCGAGCTGATCGGCGAGAGCCGCGCCGCCGCTCAGCAGATGGTGGAGCGCGGCCGTAGCTGCATGAGCCCCAACCAGTAAGAAACGCGCCACACGGCCCGAACGAGCGGCCGGGAACAGCGCATCAACCGGCGTCCGGTGGGTGACAATCACCGTCACATCACGGTGTGACGGAACGCAGAACCGCCCGACCGTCACACGCTGCCCGAGGGTGTCGATGTGCGTCGACACCCGGGGCAACGCGGCAGTACCAGTCCTGGCTTATATAAGCCAGATCTGGTATTATTCTGGCTCGTGCACGCGTTCGACATTCTCGGCGACCCGGTGCGCCGGCGCATTCTGGAGCTGCTCGCCGAGGGTGAGCAGGCCTCTGGGGCGATCACGGACGTGATCCGGGCTGAGTTCGCACTGTCCCAGCCGGCTGTTTCCCAGCATCTTCGCGTTCTGCCTGAGAACGGGTTCGCGTCGGTCCGGGCCGAAAGGGCTCGCCGGTTCTATGCCGTCGACCCGACGTCGCTAAGCGAGGTTGACGTGTGGTTGGACCGGTTTCGCGGGTTCTGGGATCAGCGGCTCGATGCCCTGGGCACTGAGTTGGCCCGAGGCAGGCGTGCAATCCGGTCCCGGGCTGGCCAGCAGCCCGACACGGTACCGACATCGGCAAGGCCGATCCGTTAACTCTCATTAGGAACCTGACATGAAGGACGTGCTGGATGAACTGGCCGCTGCGCGCCGGACGATGGGAACAGCGACCCTGCCCGCCGGCGACGCGTACACGATGGAGTTGCGGCGTCGCTACGACGCGCCGGTCGACGACGTGTGGAACGCCATCACCGACCCTGAGCGGCTGGGCCGTTGGTTGAAGTCGGTCACCGGAGAGCTGCGGCTCGGCGGGTCGTTCGAGTTGGACGGCGGTGAGCACGGGGAGATCCTCCGGTGCGAGCCGCCGCGTCTGCTGCGGGTGTCCTGGCTCTTCGGGCCGGACGCCGACGAGTGGCCGGGCACGAGCGAGGTCGAGGTGCGCCTGTCCCCGGGCCCTGCCGGGGACACCGAGCTTGAACTGGTCCATGCAGCGGCCATCGGGGAGCCCATGTTCCCGACCTACGGCCCCGGTGCCGGCGGTGTGGGTTGGGATCTGCATCTCCTCACCCTGGCCCGGTTCCTGGCAGACGGCGAGACCCTCGATCACGAGGAATTCCAGACCTCGCCCACGGGGCTCGAGTTCGTGCGGCGCAGCGCTGCGGCATGGGGCGAAGCTCACCTGGCCGCCGGTGGCGATCCGGATCACGTGGCTGCCGCCGTCAAGGCCACCACCGCGTTCTACGCCCCCGGAGGGAACGCTTGATGAAGTACACCACCTCGATCGAGATCGCCCTGCCGCGGGAGAAGGTGCTCCAGATGCTCGCGGACCCGGCGCACATGCCGAAGTGGCTGCGGGGCCTGGTACTGCACGAGCCGGTGGACGGAGCGCACGGCCAGCTCGGCACCACCTCGCGAGTCGTGTTTCAAATGGGGAAGCAGAGGATGGAGGCCACCGAGACCATCACGCGCCTGGAACCTGAAGACCTGCTCGCCCTCCCCAGTTCTGTCGTCGTGCACTACGACCGCGAGATCGCCGGCGAGGGCATGTGGCAGGCCCAGCGCGACCGGCTGATCGCAGCCGGTCCGGACACCACGCTCTGGGTGAGCGAGAGCGAATTCCGGTTCGACGGATTGCTGGTGCGACTGGTGGGGCTTGTGATGCCTGGCTCTTTCCGCAAGCAGTCGCAGCAGCACATGGAGGACTTCAAGGCGTTCGCCGAGCACGGGACGGACGTCCGCCAAGGGGCGAACTGATCTGCCACTGAGCCGGAAGACGGGGTGGAGGAACGGGCGGACAGCCGTTGGCGGTGAAAAGGATCTTGATTGTGGTGAGGCTGCTCTTGGCAGCTCATCATGGGCAAGACGCAGCACAAGAACCCGCGCACCGCCATGCGCTCTGTCAAACCCGGCGCCGAAGCCATCGCCAAGGTCACCGAGGTGCTGGCGTCCCGCCGCCGTACCCACTGATCAGCGATATCTCAGGCAGGGCAGGACCCTACCCCTTTTCTCGTACTTGGTCTGGCCCCCAGTAGGGCGGGTGGTGGTCGCCGATGCCGTC
>NZ_SSXE01000310.1 GCF_021699195.1 Nonomuraea sp. MG754425
GACGAGGTCGAGCCGGTGCCGGGCGGGCGGCGGCACGAACGTCCGGCCCGGCACCGGCTCGACCTCGTCCGGCTCGCTGGGCTTGACCGGGGCCTGCGCGGCCGAGGCCGTGACGATCAGGTCGGGTGACGCGCCGGCCGGGGTGCCGGCCATCAGCACGATGAATAAGGAGGTGAGGGCCGTGGTCGGCCACAGCCGCCGGCGGTTATGGCGCATGGGCGGGAATCTCCGTTCCTGTCAGAGTCCGACGGCGACGTAGCCGAGGGAGCGGTCCCGGGTCTGGTTCTCGCAGCCGGGGTCGCGTGAGTCGAACAGGTCGCCCCAGTTCGTCCGGCAGCGGAACAACTCGGAGCCGACCGCCTGCGGCGCTCCCGGCAGTCCCTGCGGCGGGCTGGTCCAGATGAAGCCGATCCTCTTCAGCACCGTCTTGCCCTCGCACGCGGCGTCGGTGGAGCTGAAGACGTCGACGCCGTCACGGCAGCTCATCAGCGCCGTGGTGCCGGGCAGCGAGGTCATCGCCAGCGTCCCGTAGTAGCCCTCGGGACGGTAGTTCGCCCCGAGACGGGCGGTGGAGCTGGCGTGGTCGTGCGGGTAGCCGGTCGTCAGGTGCCTGACCAGGCGGCTGTAGGCGCGGGTGTAGCCGAGCTCGAACTCCTTGGTCTGGTTCTCGCAGCCGGGGTCGGTGGAGGCGAAGTGCCCGACGTTCGGGATCAGGCAGCGGTAGACCAGCAGCGTGGGCACGCCGGCGGGCGGTGAGATGTAGAGCCGGCCGACGGAGCCGAGGTTGGCGTGCGTCCCGCAGTCGTGGGCGAGGAAGTAGTCGACCTCGCCGTTGCGGCAGGAGTACACCGCCCGCGTGCCGGGCTCGTCCGCGCCGGCCATCAGGCCGAGGGGGAACTCCAGGTGCGCCGCCGGCGGCACCGGCCCGTTGGTCACGATGTGCCGGCCGGTGGCGAGGTTGAAGTACCGGCTGAGCTGGCCGCCGTAGGGGACGGTCCGCCTGGTGACCGGCTTCTGGTACTCGGCCTTGATCTGGTCGGGGGTGCGCACGCCGGTCCAGGCGTGCACGTCGTCGATCTCCCCGGCGAACGGCGTCGCCGCCGCCCCCGCCTGCCTGCCCCGGCCGACCTGGAACGCGCCCGTGGCGTTCACCGTGGCCGCGCCCTTCTTCCAGGCCGCCTTCACGCCGTCGACGAAGAGCTGGAGCTCCTGGGCGGCCGGGTCGTAGACCCCGGCCAGGTGCGTCCACGCCCCGGCCTGCGCGCTGTCTCCCGGCTCGGTGCTGAGGGTCAGCTCGGTGTCGGTCGCCGACTGGGGCAGCGCGAACGACCACTTGCGGGTGTCGCCCCGGTAGCGGAGCTGGAAGCCGCTGCCCTGGCCGGCGTCCTGGCTGAGGACCGTGCGCCACTGGTCGCCGGCGGCGTCCAGCTTGACCCAGGCGCTGACGGTGAAACCGGCGTCGGTGCGCAGCGCGGTCCCGGTGGTGGCGAGGGTCTCGGGGCCGCCGTCGAACCGCACCGCGCCCGTGCCGACCTTGCCCGCGCTCCAGGAGGCGGCGCCGCCGAGCGTGCCGAGGTGGTAGTTGCCGGACACGTCCTGCGCCGTGGCTCCGGCGCCCTCGTCCAGCGGCAGGAACACCTCCTCGACGGCCGGGGAGCCGGCCAGGTCGTGGATCTCGTCGCCGGTGAGGGCGCGGTCGTAGAGGCGCACCTCGTCCAGCGAGCCCGGCCAGTGGTTCACCGGCTGGCCGCCCACCTGGGCCCGGCCGAGTTGCACCGTGCCGGTCGCGTTCCACGGGGTGAGGTGGCCGGCGGTGCTGCCCGGCACGCCGTCCACGTAGATCTCGATCTGCCTGGCGGCGGCGTCGTACCGGCCCACCAGGTGCGTCCAGCGGTCCGCGACGGCCGGGCCCGCCGACTCGGCGACGTCGCGTACGGCGTCGTCGGCGTTCTTGGCCGGCATCACGAAGTTCCACTTCTTGCGGGTCGGGTTGTACTGCAGGAAGAACCCGCTGATCGTGCTGCCGCTCTGGCTGACCGCCGTCCGCCAGTCACCGTCCAGCCGGTCCAGCTTCACCCACGCCGAGACGGTGAACGACTTGCTGGTGTCCACGGTCGGGCCGCCCGCGGTGCTCGCGAACCCGGTGACGCCGTCCAGCCGCAGCGCGTCCCCGTGCCGGCCGGCCCCCCAGTTCGCCGGCCCCTTGACGAAGGTCGCGTCGTGGCCGTTGCGTGAGTCGTCGACGACATTCGGCTCGGCGTATCCGTCGAGCTTCCAGTGGCCGTTCGGGGGCGTGCCGGGGCCGACCCAGAAGTGGTAGCGGTACTCCGGGCCGACGTTGCCGGCCCGGTCGATGCTGCGGACGAAGAGGTCCATCGGGCCGTCGTCGGGCGGGGTGGCCAGCACGTTCGCGCTGCCGGAGACGGCGGTGGCCTGGTAGACGCCCTCCTGACCGTACAGGTAGTACTCGAAGCGCGCGACGTCGTCCACGCCGTTCGCGTCGAGGGTGAAGCCGCCGGTGCGCCCGACGCCGCCGCCCCTGTCGCACGGGTCGTAGTCCGGGGGCGCGCACTCGGGGTAGGTCGTCGAGGTGACCTTCGGCGTCTTGTCCGGGGCCTTCCTGTCGATGGTGACGTCGCACCACGCCCCCCACGGACCGGCGTCGACCGAGTCCACGCCCTGCACGCGGTAGGCCAGCTTCGCGCCGTCACCGGCGTGCGCCGCCGGCACGTCCACGCTGAAGGTGGAGCCCGACGCCTTGAACGCGGTGGCCGTGCTGCCGAGCACCGCCCCGGACCTCGTGCGCCACTCGAACTGGGCCCGCACCAGCCCGCCGTCGGGGTCGGTGACGACCGCGGACAGCTTCGGCCCGCGCGGCCCCAGGTTGGGGTCGTTGTCGATGTACGGGTTGACGTACGGCTCGTTCGGCTGCACCGCGCACGCCAGGTTCTCCACCCGCTGGCCGGTCGGCGCGTTGGGCAGGGTGTTGTAGGTCACGACCAGGCTCGGGTTCGTGGCGAACTTCTTCCAGGCGTAGGCGTCGCCCTCGTCCTCGGCCTTCAGCAGGATCGCCACCTGCCCGCCGTGGGAGGCCAGCCCCTTGTTGACCGCGCCGACCGCGTTGAAGCCCACCCACGCCCCGGGGCAGGAGGCGTTGTAGCCGTGCGCCGCGTCGGCCGTCCCCAGGTGCACGGGGCTCCCGCCGGGGTAGGGCTGGTTGTTCCACGTCGTCCCGGAGCCGACCGGGTTCGTGCCCCACGCCTGCACCTTGCGCTTCGAGCACGACGGCGCGTAGCTCTCGAACACGTTGAACTCCGCGGCCAGCACGTGCCGGCCCGCCAGGAACGCCGCGTTGTACTGGAAGTACGAGCGGGCGATCCCGATGCCGTTGCAGTAGTCCCAGCCGCAGTAGCCGACCTTCGCCACGTTCTCCCCGTCGCCGCCCCAGAACGACTGGTCGGCGTACCGGGAGCCGGAGAGGACCAGCGCCATCCCGGTCAGGCCCGCGGCGAAGTCCGGGTCGATGTAGACGGGGAATCGCGTCCCCGGGTCGCTGAGCAGTTTGCGGTCGGGACGCAGGACCAGCTCGTCCTTGTTCAGCTCCAGCTCGCCGACCGTCCGGGCGGTGCCCGAGTCCCAGGCCATCGGCGCCCCAGAGCCGAACACCTGCCGGCCCTTCGCGTCACGGGCGAGCAGGTTGCCGTGCCCGTCGTCGCGGAACTCGACCCCCTCGGTGTCCAGGCCGAAGCTCAGCTCGGCCAGTTCGGGGTTGGCCGCCGCGGCCCGGTCCTTGACCACCAGCACCTGCTTGAAGCCCTGCGCGGTGGCCGTCAGCCGCAGGTCCACCCCCGTGAACACCTCCGGGTAGGTGGCGCTGTCGGCGCTCAGCACCGGCTCCGGCAGCGGCTCGGGCCAGCGCAGCGTCACCTGCTCCCGGCCCTCGCCGAGCCGGACCAGCGGCTGCTCGCCGCCGCCGGAGAAGACGACCGGCACGGTGGCCGCGGCCGGCTGCACCCCGCCGTCCGCCTGCCTGGTCAGTGTGGTGTCCACCGGCACCCAGCCCTGCCCCCGCCGGACCCGGACCGGGGCGGCCCGCAGCTCAGCCGTGAACGAACCGTCCGGGTTGGCGTACACGTCCCGGGCCTCGGCCTGGTCCGCCGGGACGGCGACCCGCTTGCCGCTCTTCTTCGCCTCCGCGAGCGCCCAGGGCGCCGAGCCCACCGGGTCGCCCGCCGTGCTTCTCGTGTCCGCCGCCGCCACCGCGGCCGGCGGGTTCGCCGGGGACGCCACCGGTAACAGGCCGGCGACCAGGGCTGTCACTCCCGCTATGGGCGCACGCAACCAGCGCCTCACTGTGCCTCCACAAATCCCTCGGGCAGCGCGCGTCCGTCCCGTGTCGTACGGGACGGACGTTCGCCGCGGGTGCTTCCCGGGAGAACGCCTTCGTCGAAGGCGGTGAAGTGCTCTTACGAGGCAGCCTCACATCCCGGCGAGGCATAGTTTCCGGCGCGAGGGGATTCATGATCCAGGTCAGAAAGCGGGCATTCATCGGACATTTGTCCCGGTCCACCGGCGGGCGTCCAGGACATGGGGAATGCGGGCCCCGGCGCGCGGTCGCGCCGAGGCCCGCCCGCGTCAGCGCCCGCTGGAGGCCGCGCGGTAGTGCAGATCCTGCACGTACGGCGTCGCCGTCACCGCGTACGGCGAGACGACCTTCGCCACCGTGGCCGCACCACGGGTCACGGTCGCCGAGGAGGAGCCGGTCCTCAGCGGGAACGTCTTCGCGGACACCCCGGCCGGGGCCTCGTAGGTCTGCGTCGCGCCGCCGATCGTGACGGACACCGTGCCCGCCGCGGTGAGCATGCTGAGCACCTCGACGGTGTCGCGGGCCGCCGTGCTGCCGCCGCGCAGCGTCATGAGCTTGGTCTGCGCGTACGACGGCTTGGCCGCGACCGGCTGGACGCGGTGCGTGAGGTAGGCCACGTCCTTGGTGATCTTCGGGCAGCCGAGCTTGTAGCAGGTCAGGTAGTAGGCGTTGATGTCGAGATAGGACCAGCCGGCGTTCCTGGACGGGGCGAACTGGGTGTTCTCGGAGTAGTCGTTCCAGGTGGTGAGCTGGACCCAGTCGGCCTTGCCGTCGATCGCGCCCTTCCACGAGGCGCGCAGGTTCTCGGTGTTGGCCGCCTCGTCGAAGACGCCCTGGTTGGGGCGCTCGTCCTGCACCGACACCGGCTGCATCCAGATCTTGCCCAGGCCGTGGACGGCGGTGATGGTGGCGGGCAGGTTGGCGTTGGCGGCCGGGCTGCGGCTGCCCCAGTTCGACAGGCCGTAGCTGATGGGCGCGAAGGCGTCCCGGTTCTTGGCGAACTCGACGAAGCAGGGCACCAGGGCGACCTTGATGCCGTGCTCGGTCTCCATGGTCGTCATCCAGTCCGTCCACCAGGTGACGCTGCGGTTCTCGGCCTTGAAGGGGGCGACGACCAGGCGGCCGTCGGCCAGCCGGTGGACCGACTTCGACGCGGCCAGCTTGGCCAGCGACGCGGCCAGGACGCCACTGTCCACCGTGGCCAGCCCGTTCATGTCCGGCATGAGCACGATCCGGAAGCCGGGGTCCACGGCCTCGGCGGCCTTGACGAGGTTCTGCACCCGCGTCCAGTTGGCGCTGGTCACCGAGAGGATGTCCACGGTGAAACCGTCGAGCCCGGCGGCGACGGCTTGCCTGACCTCGGTCTTCAGGTCCGCCAGCGCGTAGTCGCCGCTGACCGGGTCCCGTCCGGCGGGCCGGTCGCGCAGCAGCCCGCCGTACGCGGCGTGCTTGCCGCTCTCACCCTCCGGCTTGAGGTAGTTGCGGGCGTAGTAATCGTTTTCCGGAGCGGCGTTGTCGAACGAGATCGGGTACGGCGGGAAGTAGTGCGCGAACACCTTCTTGCCCGAGGCTCGCAGCGTCTCCGTGCCGGGCAGGGTGAACGGCAGCGGCCCGGCGCTCTGCCCGGAGCCCGGCGTGTAGGTCACCGTCAGTTTGGGTCCCCGGTCGCCGGTTTCGCGCGAGGACATCAGCACGGTCGCGGTGTCGGACGTGCCGGTGAGCGCGAAGGCGTAGGTGCCGTCGCCCTCGACGGCGGCGGACAGGTCCAGCCTGGCCGTCGCGCCGGCGGTGAACCCGGTGTGCCCGGCGACGACGGCGTCACCGACCGCCGGGCGGGTGTTCCAGGTGGTGGCGGCCTCGCTCCACGAGCCGGTCACCGTCCTGGCCGCGACGGTGGTGTCCGTCGTCCTGGCCGAGATGACGTCCAGCGTGACCTTGACGTCCTCGGCGTCCTGCGGGATGCCCTTGACCGCGAAGCGGGTCAGCGCCATGCGCTGCCCGGCGGCGGCGCTGCCGCAGCCGGAGCCGCACACGCTCAGCCACGTCGCGTCGGCGAAACTCTTGGCGGGCTCGGCCTGGCTGACGAACACGTCCTCCGTGGCGGAGAACGTCACGCTGACCGGCGCCGCCGCGGACGCCTGCACGGGGGCGGCGGTGACGGTCCCCAGCATGACGCAGGCCGTCACCGCCGTCAGCAGCGTCCGACATCGGTTGACCATGAAACTCCCTCTGACTCTCGAAGCGGCTCCCGACATGCGGAGCCGCTGTGCAGAGCCCAGGATGGAGCAAGATCAACCACCGTTTCCAGGATTACCCCAAAACGGGATTTTTGGAACGTCATAATTCGCCGTCCGTACCCGCCCGCTGACGTAGCGACGACGGGCGTCCGGCGCCCGGACGGTTTGGACCCCGGGCCTGGCTGGCGTGGGCCGGCCCGGGGTGAGGGTGCGGTCCGGCCGGGGGACGCCACTCCCGCCGGCCAGGCCGCCGCCCGCGGCCCTTTCCTTTCAGGGCCGTCGTCCGAGTGGCAGGATTCGAACCTGCGGTGCTCCTGCTCCCAAGGCAGGCGGGCTGACCAAACTGCCCCACACTCGGTCCACCCGCGATCGGGTGTCAATGAAGAAGCCGCCTCGGACCAGGTCCGAGACGGCTTGCCGGGAGCCCCGCGCAGGGGTCAGCCGGAAAGCCTCCGCCGCGGCTCGGGCAGGACGGCGGCGGACGGTCGCCACAGAGCCGGAATGAGCACGTCGCCGCCTTTCACGTTCTGTCGTCGTCGCTGGACGATGTCCACGGTAGACCGGTGATCGGCCCGCGTGCCACCCGATTATTCGCCCGCCCCC
>NZ_SSXE01000032.1 GCF_021699195.1 Nonomuraea sp. MG754425
GTTCGGTGGTGTCGGGCTGGTGCCGGTGAGGTTGGTGGGTTGGGTGGTGCCGGTGGGGGGAATTGCTGTGTGAACGCACGAGAGGGCCGAGGGTGCATGTCCCTCGGCCCTCTCGGCCCCCGGCTCCGGCTCCGGCTCCGGCTCCGGCTCCGGCTCCGGTCCCGGTCCCGGCCCCGGCCCCGGCCCCGGCCATGCCTGGCTCCTGGTCCAGGGTCCCGGCTCGTGGCTTGTGGTTCGGCTGGTGAGTTCTGGTGATCGCTGGTGGTGGGTTCGGTTCTGGTGGTGGGCTACTTCAGGCCGTACGCCCGTTCGACGGTCTGGGTGGTCGAGCCGCCCGCCCCGTCCGTCGCCGTGACGCGCAACGACACGTACCCGCCGGTCTGCGCCAGCGGCGGATGGGAAAGCTCGACCCGGTAGCGATCCTTGCCGTGCTTCGTGACGCGGCCGGCCGGCTGCCAGGCGGCGCCGTCGTTCACCGAGTACTCCACCGTGATCCGGCGCACGTCGGGTGCCCGGGACGCCGCTGAGTGCGCCCCGGCGCGCAGCTCGAAGGCGAACGGCTTTCCGGCCGCCGCCCGGTTCAGCAGGTCGAGCGGCAGGTCATAGGTGATCTGGCTGGCCGGTTGGAACGCGCAGGACGTCCCGAACGAGCAGGTGTACCCGCGCGGTGTCCCCGACGGCCCCGACGGGGAGGCGAACGACGTGCTCGTGGTCACCTTGGCGGACAGGGTGCGGCCGGTGGTGTCCACGGTCTCCAGCCGGTACGCCCCCTTCCCCTCCGGCACCGTGAACGAGCGTGGCCGCCGTCCCTGCACGGCCGCCTCCTGGTCCCCGACGAACAGCCGGGGCGCGGACGTCATCGGGCTGAGGTTGCTGTAGTGGCGAGGGTCGGAGTCGCGCCACTGGTCACCCGGCACGAACCGCTCCCCGTCCCGGCACAACGCGCACGGCAGCGTCACCGGGTACCCCGACGGCACGTCGGCGGCCCCTGGCACGAGCGGCGCCTTGAACCACTGCTCGGTGACCCGGCGGTCGTCGCGCCGGGTGAAGCGGTCGTCGGAGCGCAGCACCAGTCCGGCGTTCGTGATCGTGCGGGACCAGATGACGTCGTCCGAGACGGGGCCGAAGTACTCGGTGCGGGCCGCCGGCATGCGCATCGAGTTGCCGTACGTCAGGCGTCCCGGCTCCTCGCCGGTGGTCGACTCGCCGTACTCCCAGCCGCTGGTGTCCGGTTTGTCGGCGTGGTAGGCGGCGTCGACGCGTACGAGGTCCTTCAGGTCCACCTTCACGGGACGGGCGGGGATCCGGCCGCGTGAGTCGAGGCGCAGGTGGTAGACGATGTCCGGCCCCGTGTAGGGCTCCAGCCGCAGCGACTGCGGCCCCCGGGAGAGAGCCGATCGCATCGCCCGTCCTTCGGCGGCGGTGAGCCCCAGGCGCTGGAACGCCGGGGCGCCGCCTCCGGGCACGCGGGCCTGGCCGCCGTCCACGTCGAGGTAGGCGAGGATGCCGGCCGCCCCGCGCCGGGCCGCGTTCAGGGCCGTCTGGTCCATGTTGCCGGCCGCGGTCACGTACGGCCGGTCGGAGCCCTCGACCGGGATCCCGGCCAGCACGACCTTGCCCGTGACGTCCACGCCGTCGAAGTCCTCGGCCCGTCCCTGGCCCACGGACACGATGGGGTAGGTCGTGGCGGCGGGGAGGTCGCGCATGGCGTCCATGTTGTACGCCGGACGCAACGTGAGATTCCCCGCCCTGACGGACGACAGGGTCGGGGGTTCCAGGTTCCACTGGGTGGACAGCCGCACCTTGCCCGTCTTCACGGAGGCCACCGGGGTGACGTACAGGTCATGACCGCCGCCCACCGTGCCCCCGTAGATCGAGACGGGGAACGTGCGGTCGGTGAACGTGCGCACGTAGTAGGCGTAGCCGTTGCCGTCGGCGGGTTTCGTCAGGTCAGGACGGATGCGGGTGGTGGTGCGGGCGTCGAGGACGACCGTCCGGTCGCCGTCGAGGCTGACGTTCGCGATGACCCAACTGCTGCGGTTGGCCAGGCCGCCCTCCGGCAGGACGCCGATCACCTCGTAGTCGCCGGCCGGGAGGTAGAACTCGCCGTCGCCCGAGTAGTCGGTGCGCAGGTAGTAGTACCCGTACGGGTTGAACGGGTCCTCCGGGCTGTTGCCGCGCCTGGCCGGGATCGCGTACACGAGGGGTTCGGCCTGGTAGCCGGGGACGAACTCCTTGGTCCCGTACGAGTTGACCAGCGACACCCCGAGCCGGTGCGTGGCCGGGCCGGTGTAGTAGCTGAACGGCGTCACCACACGTGTCTCACCGGCGGCGGCCGTCACCCAGCCGCCGTACGCGCCCGTCGCGCCCCGTTTCGGGGTCACGGTCAGGTCCACGGTGGCGGTGCCGCCGGCGGGGACGGTGACGCTCTTCGTCCCGAGCGCGACCGCGTCGGAGGGGGCGGGCTGCCCGCTCCAGCCGCGCGTGCGCAGGGTGAGGTCCAGGGTGACCGGCTCGGCGCCGGTGTTGCGGTAGGTGACCTGGCGCGTCGCCGGCTTGCCTCCGGGCAGGTGGAAGTCCACGGCCGAGGTGGCGAAGACGGTCTGGGTGACCGCGCGGGCCACGTCCACCCGGCCGCTGCCCTGCTCGAACCAGTTGGGGCCCTCGACGGTCTCGGCCGTCGAGGTGAGCGCGTCGCGCAGTTCGGCCGCCTGCCAGCCAGGATGTTGCTGGGCGAGGATCGCGGCGGCCCCGGCCACGTGCGGCGTCGCCATGGAGGTGCCGCTGAGCGTCGTGTGCCGGTCGTCGCCGGGGACGCCCGGCAGCGACGAGCCGGACGAGCGGGCGGCGACGATGTCGATGCCGGGGGCGACGATGTTCGGCTTGACGGCGGCGTCGTCGAGGCGGGGGCCCCTGCTGGAGAAGTCGGCCAGCGTGGTGCCCGTCGTCTTGTCCACCGCGCCCACGGCCAGGGCCTCGTCGGCCGCCGCCGGGACGCTCACGGTGAGCGGCTCGTACTCGTTGCCGGCCGCCGTCACGAACAACGTCCCGTGCTTCTTCGTCAGCTCGTTCAGCGCCTGGCTCATCGGGTCGGTGCCGTTGCCGCAGCAGCTTCCGAGGCTCATGTTCACCACGTCGGCGCCCTGCTCGGCGGCCCATTCCATGCCCGCGATGGCCCACGACCACTCGCCGTTGCCGCTGTCGTTGAGCACCTTGCCGACCAGCAGGGACGCGGCCGGGGCGACACCCTTGTACTTCTCTCCCGCGCCGGCGATCGTCGAGGCGACGTGTGTGCCGTGCCCCTTCCTGTCGGCGATGCCGGCGGCGTTGGTGAAGTTCTCGGTGGCGAGGATGCGGCCGGCGAAGTCGGGGTGGTCGACGTCGATGCCGGTGTCCAGCACGGCGACCTTGACGCCCTTGCCGTCGAAGCCCTTCTCCCAGCCGGTCGGCGCGCCGATGAGCGGCACGCTCTGGTCGAGGGACGCGCGTGTCGTACGGTCCAGCCAGATCTTCCCGACGCCGGTGGCCGAGCGCCCGCTCGCGGCCCGGTCGGTGCGCAGCCCCGCCCAGAACGCCTCCGCCTGCCCGGCGGGCACGCTCATCGCGGCGCCGTTGACACTGCCGAGGACCCGGACGCCTTCGGTGGCGGGCAGGGCGCCGGCCGCCTTGGCGAGGGTGGCGGGCCCGCCCGTGTAGGTGACCAGGAGGGGGATCGCGTCGGTGCGCCGGTCGCGGGCGAGCGTCTCGACGTCGAACAGTTCCTCGTCGAGCGTTCCGGCGGCGACCAGGGCGGCGGCGTCGGAGGGCAGGACGAGGTAGCCGCCGTCCTTGCTGGGCAGCGTGGCGAACGTGACCTGGGCCCCGTCGGGCCTGGGGGCCTGCTTGACGGCGATGGAGGGGACGCCGTCCGCGGCCGGGGGCGCGTACTCGACGACGTCGCCCGTGATGAGGGTGAGGGTGAGCGGGGTGGTGGCCTGCTGGGTCGCAGCCGGGTCGGTGACGGCCGCCTGGGTGGGCGGCGGGCCGGCGACGACGCCGGCGAGCACGAGGACGAAGCCGGATAAGGCCGCGGCCAGTCGCGAGGGTGAGGGGGACAAGCGTTGCCCTTTCGGTCAGGTTGGGACGCTCGTTCGGGAGCGCTCCCAAAGATTCCGACTGGGCTTATATCCATAAGTTGATCAACCTAATCGCCGGCCTGGCCGGGCCGGCCCCGCACGCTCCCGCCACGGGCGCTCATGGTGCGCGGCCCGTGACAGGCGGTGGACCGGCGGGTCTCAGCGGAACGTGACGGCCGCGGAAGTCCCTGACGCGCGCGAGCCGGAGCCCGCGTCGGCGGTGGAACGTCCCCACAGGAGCGCCACCACGGCCACGGCCGCGAGCAGCAGCACGAGCCCACCGGCCACGATCGCCCACCACCACCCCGACCGTGACGGCTTGGCCTCGTAGAGCGGCACGTCGGGCAGCATGTCCGGCGTGTACGGCAGCCGCCGCGTGGAGGGCGGCTGCTGTGCCGAGGGCGGCTGCTGTGTGGAGGGCGGCTGCGGCGGCCCCTGAGCGGCGGACCCGGGACGGGGGACACGGAGTCGGATCGTCTGGTTGGGATCGGGGTCCTGGGGGCCGGGCTGCTTTCGCGTCATGATCCCCTCGCACACGCTGCGGAGTGTCGGGTACATCAACATTGTCACACTTGGCCCGGCTGTCCCGTCCCGTTGCCATGACTGCTGTACTCGTGACGGGCGGGAGCGGGCGGCTCGGGCGCGCCCTGCTGGAAAGACTGGCCGAGGCGGGCCACGACGTGCGGGCGACCAGCCGTACGGCGCGGCCCGCCGACGGCGGCGTGCGCTGGACGGTCGCGGACCTGACCAGCGGCGACGGCGTGGCGGCGGCCGTGTCCGGCGTGGACGTGATCGTGCACCTGGCCTCGGCCCCCTACCGGGGCCGCTACACGCTCCGGGTGGAACTCGACGGCACCGCCGCGCTGCTCGCCGCCGCACGGGAGGCCGGGGTGCGGCATCTGGTCTACCTCTCGATCGTGGGCGCGGACCAGGTGCCGTGGGGATATTTCCGGACGAAGGTCCGAGCCGAGCGCCTCATCCAGGACGGCGGGGTGCCGTGGACGATCGTCCGGGCCACGCAGTTCCACGAGTTCGTGGACCAGGCGTTGCGGGCGATGGCCAAGCTCGGCCTCATGGTCGTCGATCCCGGCATCCCGGCGCAGCCGGTGGACGTACGGGACCTGGCCGGCCACCTGGTGTCGCTGGCCGGGCGGGAACCGGCCGGGAAGATCGAGGAGTACGGCGGGCCCGAGACGCTGACGATGGAGGAGGCCGCGCGGAACTGGCTGCGGGCGCGCCGGTCGCGCAGGCCGGTGGTCCGCGTGCGGATCCCCGGCGCGCTGGGCCGCGCCTTCCGGGCCGGCCGGCTCACCACCACGGCCCGGCCGGCGGGCCGGATCACGTGGACGGAGTACCTGGGCCGGCCGTGAGCCGAGCACCCGCGAGCGGCCTGTTCGCGAACGGCCGCGCGCGGGCTCAGCCCTGGCCCTGGCCGAACGGGGGCTGCTGCGGCGTCTGCCAACCGGGCTGCTGCTGATACGGCGGCTGTTGCGGCGCGTGCTGCGGCCCCTGCTGCCACTCGGGCTGCCCCTGCTGCTGCCACTGTCCCTGCTGCTGGTGATGCTGCGGCTGGTGCTGCTGCCAGGCGGGCTGGCCGGTCTGGGCAGCCGCCTGGGACGGGTTCCGGCGCGCGACCACCGCCCAGATCAGCAGCGCCGTACCGGTCACCTGGAGGAACAGGGAGGCCAGGTTGAGCACCAGCAGGAGCGTCTGGTAGCCGTCGATTCCCATCGACGAGATGAGCGAGGGGACCATGAAGATGAACGCGCCGTTGACCACCGCTCCCACCAGCAGCACGATGCAGCCCACCATGCCTGCCACGGCCGCGCGGCCGTGCTCGCCCCTGCGCATCGCCATCAGCGCGACGCCGCCCAGGAGCACGATGAGCATCACGATCACATTGAGGATGTTGATGATGTGGGATATCGAGGACATCAGCAGCCACTCCAGAAGTCGGACGACAATGCGACGACGCTACGCGGGCAGGCGGAGTTCTTCCACCGCACGGGTGATCGAGTCGAGGTCGTGGCCGCCCTCGTAGCGCACGCCGTTCAGGAACAGGGTCGGGGTGCCGCGTACGCCGCCGTCGCGGCCGGACGCCTCGTCCACGCCGATCCTGGCGACGTGACGGGCGACGTCGGACCAGGGCTCGACGCCCAGCTCGGTCGCGTAGTGCTCCAGGTCGGCGTCGGTGAGGTAGCGCTGGTTGTCGTAGAGGATGTCGTGCATCTCCCAGAAGCGCCCCTGGTCGGCCGCGGCCTCGGCGACGATCGCGGACGGGGCGGCGCGCGGGTGCAGGGTGCGCAGCGGGAAGTGCCGGAACACCAGCCGGACGTCCGGGTTCTTCCTGAGGACCTCCTCCAGGATCGGCTGGAGGCGTCCGCAGTACGGGCACTCGAAATCGCCGTACTCGACGATGGTGATCTTCGCCTTGGCCGGGCCGCGCACGTGGTCGCCGGGGCCGACCGGGACGGCCAGCGTGGTGGGCAGGTCTTCGGCGGGTTCGGCCTCGGGCGGGGCGCACACTCCGCCGCGGTCCCACGCCAGGCGGAAGATCAGCCACCCCAGCGCGGCGGACAGCAGCGAGCCCGCCAGGATGCCGATCTTGGCCTGGTCGTGCAGGGCGGGGTCCTCGAAGGCCAGCTCGACGATGAACAGCGCCACCGTGAACCCGATGCCCGACACGGCGGCCCCGCCCAGCAACTGGCCCCACACCAGATTCCCCGGCAGCACGCCCCAGCCGAAGCGCAGCGGCAGCCAGGTGCCCAGCGAGATCCCGACGAACTTGCCCAGCAGCAACCCCGCCGCCACGCCGATGGCGATCGGCGAGGTGGCGGCGGCCCGCAGGGTCTCGCCGTCGAGCCGGACACCGGCGTTGGCCAGCGCGAAGACGGGCACGATCACATAGCTGCTCCACGGGTGCAGCCGTAGCTGCAGCCGCTCGTTCACCGACACGGCCCGCTGGACGCGCAGCGCGGCGGCCCGGGCGGCCCGCGCGGTGGGCTCGACGGTGAACTCCTGCACGGCCTCCCCGGCGAGCAGCAGCTTGTGGTCGGTGGGCGCGTATACGAAGACGAGGATCCCCAGCGCGATGCCGACCAGCGTCGGGTGGATGCCGCTCTCCAGTGTGGCCACCCACAGCGCGAACCCCAGCACGATGTACGCCGGCGCCCGCCAGATCTTCAGCCACCGCAGCGTCATGATGGCCGCCAGCAGCAGCGCGGCCGTGATCAGGGCGACGACCGACAGCTCGGCGGTGTAGAAGATCGCAATGATGATGATCGCGAGCACGTCGTCGACGATGGCCAGCGTCAGCAGGAACGCGCGCAGCGGGTCGGGGCAGCGTGCCCCGGCCACGGCGAGCAGGCCGAGCACGAACGCGGTGTCGGTGGCGATCGGCACGCCCCACCCGCCCGCGCCCGGCCCGCCCCAGTTGAGCAGGAGGTAGAGGCCGGCCGGCACGAGCATCCCGCCGAGGGCCGCCACGGCCGGGACGGCGATCAGCCGCCGGTCCCTGAGCTGCCCGAGGCGCACCTCGTAGGAGACCTCCAGGCCGATGAGGAAGAAGAAGACGGTCATCAGCCCGTCGTTGACCCAGTGGCGCAGGTCGAGGGTGAACTGGGCGTCGCCGAAGGAGATGCCCGTCGTGGTGTGCCAGAACGCCTCGTAGGTGTCGCCCCACGGCGAGTTCGCCCACAGCAGGGCGAGCACGGTGGCGGCCAGCAGCACAGTGGTGCTGCCCGCCTCGGTCCGTAGGAACGCGCGCAACATGGTAGATCTCCCCCCGGAGATCTGATCCTACGGTTACTGGAAGAACAGGTAGAACGCCGCGTCCCTGGCGAGCAGGAAGCCGACGATCGCCAGCCCCCAGCTCATCATCGACGACGAGTGCCTGGTCAGCCACACCCGCAGCCGCTCCAGCCAGGCTTCCAGCCGTCCGCCGGTCACCGCGCGCAGCCCGGCGAGCGCCAGTGTCGGCACGATCATGACGATCACGTACGCGGCCAGCAGCGGCGCCCACTGGGCCACCGTCAGCTCCGCGGTCGTCATGATGCCGATCGCGGCCAGGTACGGCACCATCGTGGCCACCTCCAGCACCCCGGCGGTCAGCCCCACCAGCACCATCGTGCGCGCCCCGCCCACCCGGGGCTCGAAGGTGCGCTCGGGCAGCCCCCGCTTGGCCCGCCACTTCGGGTCGAACCGCCAGCTCAGCGCGAACAGTCCCACGCCGAGGACGAGTTGCGCCGCGTAGGCGAGCCGGCTGTCGAGCACGTCGCCGAAGGCGTCCATCGCCGTGGACAGCCCGAGCATGAGCGCCACGCCCACCAGGAAGTAGAAGACGGTCACGGTGGCGAGGTAGATCAGCAACCGGGAGCCCCGCGACCGGTCCAGACTGAGCATCAGGTAGACCGGGATTCCGAGGGTGCCGAAGCTCGTGCTGTCGAGCACCGCCAGTCCCGCGAGGGTGAGCAGCAGCGCGATGGTCATATGGACATCATCCTGAATGGCGGCCGGTGGCCGCCTCCCCCGCCGGGTCGAACCCGGTGTACATCCTTCTGCTCATTCACGTGTGTCGAGTGTCCAGTCGGCCCAGTCGGCGAGGGCCTGGTAGAGGCGGTGCCCGGCCTCGGCGGCGACGCGCAGCGACCGGGTCTGGGGGCTGTCGCCGAAGTCGCCGCGGTCTTTTGCGGCCGCGTACTGGCGGTACCACTCGGCCTCGCGGGCGAAGTGCGCCCGCTCCCGCTCCAGGTGGGCGCGTAGCTCGTCGGGTTCCATCAGCCAGAAGAACGCCGAGCGCAGCACCGACTGGATGCGCAGCGTGTGATCGACCTCCCCCGACGTGAGCCAGCCGCGCACCGCCGCGAGCCCTTCGTCGGTGATCCGGTACGCCTTGCGCCGCCGCGGCCCCTCGCTGTCGATCTCGATGAGCCCTTCGGCGGCCAGCCGGTTGAGCTCGGCGTAGATCTTGGGCTGCTGGGCGGGCCACACCGCGCCGAGGACCGCCTCGAAGCGTCTCGCGAGGTCGTAGCCGCTGGCCGGGCCCTCCGCGAGCAGACCGAGCAGGCCGTAGCGCAGCGACATTCACTCTCTCCTCACGTTCCTTGCCATCTTGACAGCTCCTCGGGATCGCGTGCACGCTTCACATGTACCTTGGTACATGTCCCTAGGTAAGTATGAGGAGGGCTTTCATGTCCGAACGCGAGGGCGTCCTGGTCACCGGGGCGTCGGGCGGCATCGGCCGGGCCGTGGTCAAGACGCTGGCGGAGCGCGGCTACACGGTGTTCGCCGGGGTGCGCGGCGAGGCGCCGGAATTGGCCGGGCTGCCGAACGTACACATGGTGACGCTGGACGTGACCGACCCGGACAGCGTCGAGGCGGCCGCGAAACAGGTCGGGCGGGACGTGGCCCGCCGCGGGCTGCGCGCGGTGATCAACAATGCGGGCGTGATCGTGCAGGGGCCGCTCGAACTGGTGCCGCCGGCGGAACTGCGCCGCCAGTTCGAGGTCAACGCGTACGGGCCGGTGTTCGTCACCCAGGCGTTCCTGCCGCTGCTGCGGGCGGGCAAGGGCCGCCTGATCAACATCAGCGCCCCGACGGCCCGGCAGCCGATGCCGTTCCTGGCCCCGCTGTCCGGCAGCAAGGCGGCCCTGGCCTCGATGTCCATGGCGCTGCGCCTGGAACTGGCCGCGTGGGGCATCCCCGTGGTGCTCGTCGAGCCGGGCGCCACCGCGACCGAGATCTTCGACAAGGCCGGCGCGGCGGCCGAGGCGTCGCTCGCGCTGGCCGAGCCGCGCAGGGCCGCGCTCTACACCCGCCACCTGGCCGTCGTCGGCGAGGCCATGGCCAAGCAGCGCCTCGGCCCCGTCGAGCCCGTGACGCGTGTGGTCACCGCCGCGCTGGAGGCCCGCAGGCCCAAGCGCCTGTACGCGGTCGGCGACGCCCGCGTGATCGGCCTGCTCACCCGTCTGCCCGCGGGGCTGCGGGAGCGGCTCGTCGCCGGCACCCTCGGCCTGGCGGGCATCCAGGCCGGCTGACGCCCCACAGGGGGCCGGGCGGCCCGGCCCCCGCGGAGGTCCTACAGGTGACGCAGGTAGGCCAGGGACGGCGCGAAGAAGTACTCGCCGCCCATCATGGTGACCGTCCGGTCCACCTGGGCCTGCGGCTCCGACGGCTCCGGCCGGCCCCAGACCTCGGGGAAGGCGACCCGAACCGCCCGCCTGCCCTGCCCGATGACCGGATCGTGACCGGTCCCCCCGGCCTCGAAGTCCGGCGCGTTCGCCCAGCTCCGCTGCGTGAACTCGAACTGGCGCACCAGGCTGGCGTTGAACGCCATGAACAGCAGCCCGACCCCCGCGCTCGGCCGGTGCTCCGGCGGGGAGTCGTCCCACGGGTCGTCGGCGCGCTCGCCGTAGGTCTGGCCGCGCCTGGCCATGAGCACGTCACGCCCGAACGAGCGCGGGTTGGTCTTGCGCACGTGACCGGAGAACGGGCACCTGGAGCCGTCGTCGCCGTCGAAGGTGAAGTCGTTGGCGACCGGGCCGCCGCCCGGCTTGGGCTTGAGTGTGAGGGGTGTGCCGTCCCGGAAGCGGCCGACGAGCAGGGCGCCCGCCCGCTCGCGGTCCGTCCCCTGGAGGGCCAGGCGGTCGGCCAGGTCCCGTTCGATCTCCTTGAACGCCCGCACGTTCTGCTCCAGCTTCCTGAAGACCAGGTAGCTGCCGAAGTGGCGGACGGGGTCCGGCGCGAACGGGTCCGGCACCAGGACGTTCGCCAGCGGGAAAGCCGGGTCCCAGTGCTGCTTCGGCTCCTTGTCCACCTCGTCCTTCAGGAACAGCGGCTGGCTGCGGCCGTCCACGTAGCCGAAGTGCTCGATGCCGTCCCCGGCCGGGTTGCGCATGCCCTGGCCGCGTTCCTCGCCGAGCAGCCGGGCGCTGTCCGGCAGTTCGGCGAGGATCTCGGCGCGCAGCCGCTCCACCGGCTCCGCCCCGGCGTCGCCGATCAGGATGACGGCGTGGATCTCCCGCTGGTAGAGGCGCTCCCACTCCGCCGCCGGCGGGTCGTTCACGAGGCTGGTCCGCCGCTTCATGCCGTCGCGGAAGACCGGGTCGCCGAACCTGCGCACGTCCTCGACCGAGTGGCCGAGGTCGCGGTAGCCGGCCTTGCTGATGCCGATGCCGACGTACGGGGTGCCGCGCCGGCGGCCGGCGGCGAACTCCCGTATCTCCCGCAGGTGCTCGCGGGCCGACTTCATCTTCGTGGTGGCGATCGAACGCAGGAAGGCCCTGCCCTCGGTCACGTCGTTGAACCGGACGAACAGCACGGACAGGTGCTCACGTACGTGAGCCCGCAGGATGTTCGGCTGGAGTTCGTCGAGCATCGCCTTGGTGTCCGCGTCGAGCGTGGCCGAGTCCCAGGCCAGGGGTTGTGCGTTGTTCAGGTCGACAGGCATCGCCGTGTCCCTTCCCCGTTTCCCGATGGACATCGGGCCCCCTGGCGCGTCACGGGAGGAGATCCCCGTCTTGCTACGCGCCCCACAGATTAGGACTCGCGAGAAAACCGGAAAGTTTCCACAAAAGGGACACGGTGCATTTCCTGTTCACCGCGAGGTGAGCGAGGTCCGTGCCGCGCCGCCGTTCTCGCAGCGGACGATCTCGGCCTCGTCGTCGCGGGCGGTGGCCACGATGACCGGCACGTCGGAGACGCCCCGCACCATGCGCAGCGCCTGCGATCCGTCCAGGTCGGGCAGGCCGAGGTCGAGGATGACGGCGTCGGGTGGGGACTGCGAGATCTCCCTGAGCGCGTCCAGGGCGCAACCGGCGCTGCGGACGGCGTGCTCGCGCCGGCGCAACTCGTGGATGATCGCCGATCGGACGAATTCGTCGTCTTCGACTACGAGAACCGTCGCCATGCCGACCAACCGTACTGGGGGCGTACATAATGCGTCTCATGCGTCGAGCGCTGAGATATGCCGCGATCTGGTGCGGCGCCACCGCCGTCGCGGTGTCGGTCTCGTGGTTCGGGGTGCGTGGCGTGCTGCGCGACGAGTTCGTGGACGACGTGGCCGTCGAGCCGTTCCTCGCGCAGACGGTCGCGGCGCGGAACAGCACGGACCACCCCGTGCCGGAGCCCTCCGCGCGGGACCGGACCCCCGCCGCCACCCCGGCGCCGCGCCGCACCCAGGACGCCCCGAGCCCGTCGCTCAAGGTGGTGAAGGTCAGGGGCGGCGAGGTGGCGTTCACGCTCGGCTCCGACGGCTGCCGCCTGGTCTCGGCCACCCCGGTCGGGGGTTACACCGCCAAGGTCGCCCGCGCCGACGGCTGGATCCGGGTGGACCTGGTCAGGGGGGAGCACGGCACGGGGGTGTTCTGCATCGGTCACGAGCGGCGTACCGACACCTGGGAGTACTGATGAGGAGCCGACGCTGGAGCCGGTCGGGCGACACCCGCGACACTCTGCTGCGCGCGGCCCGTGACGTCTTCCTGGCCAAGGGGTACGCCGACGCCACGGTCGCCGACATCGTGGCGGCGTCCGGCATCAGCGTCGGCAGCCTGTACCACCACTTCGGCGGCAAGCCGGGCCTGTTCCTGGCGCTGTGGGAGCAGTTCACCCGCGGCCAGGAGGAACGCACCGCACGGGCGGCGAAGGCGGCGGGGGACAGCGCGGAACGGTTCCTGGCCGGCGCGCGGGCCTACCTGGAGGGCTCGTGGGAGCAGCGCGAGGTGGCCAGGCTGTTCCTGGAGAACGACGGCCCGGCCGAGTTCGGCACGCTGCGCAGGCAGCGCGGCTGGAACTGGATCGGCGGCAACCGGCGGCTGCTCGGCCTGGACGGCTCACGGGAGAGCCAGGTGCTGGTGGTGCTGCTGACCACCATGATGGGCGAGGCCGGGCGCGAGGTGGCAGCGTGCGAGTCCGGCCTCGACGCCGCGGTGACCATCGACGAGGTCATCCGCCTGGTGAGGCGGTTGCTGCCTACATCCTCCGGCGTAGCGGAGCCGACTCCCTAGAGGGGATCCGGCCGCCTTCGCGGGGTGGCAACGTGGAGGCATGGACGTACTCCGGAGGTCGCTGGGCTGGCTCGCGCTGCTCTACGCGCTGGTCTTCGCCACGTTCGCGCTGCTGCACACCGGAGTCGCGCTGGGGCCGGTGCGGGAGCCCGTGATCGTCCCGGCCTCGATCGCCGAGACGTTGTGCTGCGCGGCCCTGCTCTGCGGCGCCTTCGGCGCGCTGTCGGGCCGGGCGTGGGCCTGGGACGGGCTCGTCTACAGCCACGCGGCGGCACTCGGCGGCGTGCTGCTGGGGATCATGGCGCTGGCCCTGGGCCCGGACGCGGGCAGCGCGCTGCTCACCTGGTATCACAGCCTGATGGCGATCGCGCTCGCCGCCGGGCTGAGCGGCGCCTTCTACGTCTCCAGGGTGCGCAGGTAGCCGGCGGCCTCGGGCAGCCGCTCCTCGCTGAACACCCGGACGCCCTCGCGCTCCAGCAGCGCCGTGGTGAGGCCCTGGCCGGGCGTCCGGCGCCCCTGGAAGGTGCCGTCGTAGACGGCCAGCACCCCGCACGAGGGGCTGCCCTCCTTCAGCACCGCCATCCGGACGCCGTGCGCGCGCGCCACGGCCAGCGCCCCGTGCGCGCCCGCCAGGAACTCGGCCGTCACGTCGGACCCGTCGGACGCCAGCACGCGGGCGGCGCCGGACAGGACGGCCGCCCCGCCCGCGCCGCCCTCGATCTCGGCCGCGAGCCTCGGGACCGGCAGCCCGCCCGCCACCTCGGGACAGAACGGCACCAGCCGCCCCTCCGCCCGCCACCCGGCCAGCCAGGCGTCGGAGCTGGTCTTCGCGCCGCCGTCGTAGCGCACCTTGCGGCCCATCAGGCAGGCGCTGACGAGGATCTTCTCCACGTACCCGATCCTATGAGCCCGATCGGCGGCAGCGAGAGCGCGAGCAGCCCGATCACCACCCAGAACGGGAACGTGAACGGCTGCCCCGTACCCGACGCGGTGGACAGTTGCAGCAGCACGGCCGCCACCGCCACCCCGAACGACGAGGAGATCCGCAGTGTGATCGTGCTCAGCGTGGTCGCGGCCGGGATGGCGGCGGGCTCCAGCGTCCGGTACGCCGCCGCCGTCATCGACGTGGCCACCAGCCCGTGGCCGAGCCCGAGCACGAACATCGGCACGATCCCCCCGCCGAGCAGCACGAACGCCATGACCCCGGCCACCGCCAGCAGCACGCCGCCGGCCGCGACGCCGCGCGGGCCCCGGTTGTCGGTGAGCCGGCCCGCCAGCGGCATCGTGATGGCCGCGCCGATCCCCATCGGCGCCAGCAGCAGCCCGGCCTCCAGCACGGTGCCGCCCTGGGCGAGCTGGCTGTAGAGCGGCACCAGGAGGGTGAAGCCGATCATCGCGGCCCCGTAGCACACGAGCGCGGCCACCGCCGCGCTGAACGTGCGGTCACCGAACAGCCGCAGGTCGATCAGCGAGCCGCCGCGCAGCGACCGTACGGCGAACACGGCCACCAGGGCCGCGCCGAGCCACACCGCCGGGTGCAGCACCGAGGCCCCGTTGCCCACCTCGGCCAGCCCGTAGACCAGCGCGGCCAGTCCGGGCGAGAGCAGGGCCAGGCCGAGCACGTCGAGGGGCGGCGCGCCCGCGCGGGGCGCGCGGGGCAGCAGCAGGACCGCGGCCACCAGCGCCACCGCGCAGACCGGGACGTTCACCAGGAACAGCCAGCGCCAGCCGGGGCCCTGCACGATCAGCCCGCCGAGCGGTGGCCCGAGCACGGGCACCAGCATGGCGGGCACCGAGATCAGGCCCATCGCCCGGCCCATCCGCTCCTTGCCCGCCGCCTGGGCCAGCATCATCTGCCCGACCGGCTGGAGCAGGCCCCCGCCCAGGCCCTGCACGACGCGGAAGACGACCAGGCTGCCCAGCGACCAGGCGGCGGCGCAGAGCACGGAGCCTCCGGCGAACAGCACGAGCGAGACGAGCCAGACGTTCCTGACCCCGAACCTGCCCACCGCCCAGCCCGTGACCGGGACCGTCATGGAGAGGGCCAGCAGGTAACCGGTGGCCGCCCACTGGACGGAGGCGAGTGAGGTGCCGAAGTCGCGGGCGAGGGTGCCGAGCGCGACGTTGACGATCGTGGTGTCGAGCATCGTCATGACGACCCCGAGCAGGACGACCAGGCCGGTGGTCCAGAAGGAGTTTCGTACGGCGTATCGCATGTCGTACACCGTAACAGTTTCGTACGGTGTCTAAAATCGGGGGTGTGACATCGATCTGGTCAAGGCCCACCCCGCCCCGCCGCCCGGTGCTGACCCGGGAGGCGATCGTGGCCGCCGCCATCGCCGTGGCCGACGCGGAAGGGCTCGACGCGGTCTCGATCAGGCGGGTGGCCGCGGAACTGGGCGCGCGGGCGATGACGCTGTACTCCTACATCGAGCGCAAGGAGGACCTGCTCGCGCTGATGGCCGACGAGATCGCCGCCGAGGCGGTGGCCGCCGAGCCGCTGCCCGCCGACTGGCGCGAGGCGCTGCTGCTGCTCGCCCGGCGCGAGCGCGAGCTGGTGCGGCGCCACCCCTGGCGGGTCGACCTGGTCGGCCAGCGGGTGGCCGTGGGGCCCAACGCGCTGCGGCACGTGGAGCAGAAGCTGGCCGCCTTCGACGGCCTCGGCGTCGATCGGCTGACGGCCTGGCGGTTCCTGGCCGTCTTCAACGACTACATGACCGGGTTCGTGGTCAGGGAGGCCACGGAGCGCCGCGTCCCCAGGGAGCAGGGGATCAACGACGACGAGCGGGCCGCGGCGGCGGAGCCGTACATCAGGGAGCTGATCGAGGGCGGCGAGTACCCCCGGCTGGGGCCGATGATCGAGCAGGGCGTCCAGGGGGCCGACGACAACTTCGAACGCGGGCTGAACTGGGTGCTGGACGGCATGGAGGGGCACCTGCGCTCCGAAGTCGGGGGCGACACACCCGGGCGGTAGCCTTACCCCCGATGAACGCCACCGTCTCGACGATCGTGATCTCCGGCTCCCTGCTGCTGATGCTGATGAGCCTGATCGTCGCGATCCGCGACCGGCCGATGGGCATGGTGCTGCTGGTCGGGTTCGCCCTGCTCGAAGTGGCCCTGCTGGTGCAGGCGGGGTTCGTGATCGCGGGGGTGGCCGGCGGCGGGGGGCCCGAGGACAAGGTCACGCTGTTCGGCTATGTCGGGGGCGAGGTGCTGATCCCGGCGGCGGGGGTGTTCCTGGCGCTGGCCGAGCGGAGCCGGTGGGGTCCGGCGATCCTGGCCGTGGCCGGGTTCGCGATCGCGGTCATGACGGGCCGGCTGCTGCAGATCTGGCAGGGCGTGGCGTGACGACCGCCATCGGCGCCGGGCCGGGGCGCGCGCTGATCGCGGTCTACGGGCTGTTCTCGCTGGCGGCGGGGGCGCGGGCGGGTGTGCAGATCGCCACCAGGTTCGGCGAGGCGCCGCTGGCGTACGCGCTGTCGGCGTTCGCGGCGGCGGTCTACATCCTGCTCACGGTCGCGCTGTGGCGCGGGGCGCGCCGCCTCGCGCTGGTCGCGCTCGGCATCGAGCTGGCCGGTGTGCTGGTCATCGGCACGCTCAGCCTGCTCGACGCGGCGGCCTTCCCCGACGCGACCGTGTGGTCGGCGTACGGCAGGGGGTACCTGTTCATCCCCCTCGTGCTGCCCCTGGTCGGCCTGTTCTGGCTGCGCCGCAGGCGTTGAGGCCCGGGAGCCGCTGCCGCGCTCCCGCTCGAAGATCGTGGTGAACCCGCTCAAGAAGTTCTGCGTTGTCCAGGAATAAACGCACATTTCGGTCCTGTTAAGGTGGTGATTCATCCCATGATTAGATGAGCGGAGGAAGATCCCCCAACATGAGCGTGCTCGCCCAAGAGACCCGAGGCAGAACCACCCCGCTGGCCTGGCTCCTCGTGCTGGGAATCGTCCTTGCCGCACTCAACCTGCGTACCGGTGTCACCAGCGTCGGCACCCTGCTCGACCAGCTCTCCGCCGGCCTCGGCATGTCGAGCGTCGGCACCGGGCTGCTGACCACGCTGCCCGTGCTGGCCTTCGCCAGCGTCGGCGCGGTCACCCCATCGCTGGCCAGGCGCCTCGGCGAGCACCGGCTGCTGCTGCTCGCCCTCGTCACGCTGGGCGCCGGGCTGCTGATCAGGTCGCTGGCCGGCTCGGCCACGGTGTTCCTGCTGAGCAGCGCGGTCGCGCTGTCCGGCGGCGCCGTCGGCAACGTGCTCATCCCGACGCTGATCAAGCGGCACTTCCCGGCCCGTACCGGGATCATGACCACCGTCTACACCACGGCCCTGGCCGCGGGCACCATGCTCGCCGCCGCCGCGACCGTGCCGATCGAGCGCGCGTCGGGCGACTGGCACATCGCGCTCGGCGTGTGGGCGGCCCTGGCCGCCGTGGCCGCCATTCCGTGGCTTGCGCTGTTGCGCAGTGAGCCGGAGCGGGACACGGGCAGCCGGGACGCGAGCATCCGCGGCCTGCTCAAGAGCCGGCTCGCCTGGATGATCGCGATCTACTTCGGCACCCAGTCGATGATCGCCTACATCATGTTCGGCTGGCTGGCCACCATCCTCACCGACAGCGGCTACAGCACCTCCCAGGCGGGGCTGATGCTCGGCGTGTTCACGGCGCTGAACATCCCCGTCTCGGTCGCCGTGCCCATGATCGCCTCCCGCTTCCGCGACCAGCGCCCGGTCGTGGTCGGCCTGGTCGCCTTCTACGTGGTCGGCTTCCTCGGGCTGTGGTTCGCGCCGGGGTCCACGGCGATGGTGTGGGTCGTGTTCGTCGCGGTGGGCATGGGGTCGTTCCCGCTGGCGCTGATGATGCTGGCGCTGCGCACCCGCACACCGGAGAGCACCGCCGCCTTGTCGGCCTTCGGGCAGAGCGCCGGGTACCTCATCTCGGGCGCGGGGCCGCTGCTGGTGGGCGTGCTGCGCGAGACGACCGGCGGGTGGGCGGTGCCGTACACGATGATCTTCGTGGTGCTCGCCGCCCAGCTCCTCACCGGCCTGTACGCCGGCCGCAACCGCTTCCTGGAGGACGAGAGAATGGCCGGGTGAGTTCCACTCTCGTCACCTTTCCCCGCGGCCTGACCAGTGGCCGCGCCACGATCGTCGAGACCGTGCCGGTGGGGGCCCGGCACGGCCTCGTCGTCTCCGAGACCCCGTTCCATCCCCTCGACCACACCTGGCCCGACCAGCCCGCCGACCGCGGCACGATCGGCGGCCTGCCCGTCGTCGAGTGCCTGACCGGAGCCCGGCAGGACACCGGCGCGATCCTGCTCGGCGACGACATCCCGGCCCGTCGCGGAGCCGAGGACTGGCAGTGGCTGGTCGTGCACGTGACCGAGACGCCGCTGCCCGTGGGCGCCGAGGTCGACCTCGAGGTGGACCCGGCCTACCGCGCGGCCCTCTCGGCCGGCCACACCGCCTGCCACCTGGCCGCGCTCGCGCTCAACGCCGCGCTGGCCGGCCGGTGGCGCAAGGAGGCGAGGGCCGACTCGCTCGGCAACCCCGACTTCGACCAGGCGGCGATCACCTCCTCGCGGATCGGCCCGTACACCAGCCTCGACGTCTACCGCCTGGGCAAGTCGCTGCGCAGGAAGGGCTTCTCCGCCGACGACCTGGACCCCGGCGAGATCGCCCGCGAGGTGAACGAGCGGCTGGCGGCGTGGGTGGCCGCCGATGCCCCGGTCCGGGTGGAGGTGCCCGGCCCCGGGCTGACGGCCCGCCGCACCTGGCACTGCGCGCTCCCCGAGGGCGAGGCGTCCATCCCGTGCGGCGGCACCCATGTGACCGGCACGGCGGAGCTGGCGGGCGTCGAGGTCGCGCTCACGCTCGAGGACGCGACGCTGACCATGCACACCGGCCGCCCCGCCTGAGCTCAGGAGAGCTGGAGGTGGGCGATCTTGTCCGGGTTCGCCACCAGGTAGACGGTCTCGATCCGCCCCGCCCCGACCACCAGCGAGATGACGGTGACCACCTGCCCGTCCGCCGAGACCACGACGGCCGGCGCGTTGTTGAGCACGGCCAGGTCCATCGACAGGCCGGGCAGGCCCGAGTCGCCGGTCGCCCGGCCGATCGAGGCCAGGAACTTCGCGATGTTCTCCGGAGTGCTGATCGACAGCAGGTAGCGGCTGACGTTCCCGGCCCCGGTGACGGCCCGCAGCGCCGCCCTGGCCTTGCCGCCGCCGTCGCTGATCATCGTCACCCGGTCGGAGAACAGCTCGATCAGCGCGTCGAGGTCGCCCGCCGTGCAGGCGTCCATGAACCGTTCGGTGATCCGCCGCCGCTCGTCGCGGTCCACGTCGAAGCGCGGGCGCTTGTCGCGCACGTGCTCCCTGGCCCGCCGCGCCAACTGCCTGGTGGCCGGCTCGGCCCGTCCGATGATCTCCGCGATCTCGGCGAACGGCAGGTCGAACGCCTCCCGCAGCACGAACACCGCCCGTTCGAGCGGTGACAGCGTCTCCAGCACCACCAGCAGCGCCATCTCCACGGAGTCGGCCAGCTCGGCGTGCTCGGCCACGTCGGGCATGGTGCCGATCGGCTCCGGCAGCCACGGCCCCACGTACGACTCCCGCCGCGACTTCGCCCACCGCAGCCGGTCGATGGCCAGCCGCGAGGTCACCCTGATCAGGTACGCCCTGGGATCCTGCACGGCCGCCTCGTCCACCCCGGACCAGCGCAGCCACGCCTCCTGAACGACGTCCTCGGCGTCGGCGACGCTCCCCAGGATCCGGTAGGCGACCGCCGTCAGCACGCTTCGGTGGTCCTCGAATGTCGGCATGAAACCTAAGACGTATCACGGAGCCCCCGGTGTGACACGAGGGGTTCGGAACTCCGTTACACTTGTTGATCGCAAGGGGCTATGGCGCAGTTGGTAGCGCGCCTCCATGGCATGGAGGAGGTCTGGGGTTCGAATCCCCATAGCTCCACCCCTTTTCTTCACGGCGGCTCGTCGTACAACGCGAGTTCCGCCTCGTCGGGTGCCTCGAAGAGTGGCGCCCACTTCTCCAGCAGGTCCCGGGTGACCGGTACCGTGCCCCACGCGTCGCGGCGGTCCAGGCGGCGGCACAGCTCCTCCAGCGGGGCGTCGAGGTGGTGCAGCTCCACCGCCGCTCCCATGGCGCGGGCGGCCAGCCGCAGTTCGTCCCGCTCCGCGCGGGCCCAGAAGCCGTACTCCAGCACGACCGTCTGGCCCAGCCGCAGCAGTTCCCGCGCGTGCCGCCAGAGTTGCCGCTCCAGGCGGTCGCGGGCCTGTTCGTCGTACGGGTCGAGGCCGAGGTGTGCCAGCCACTCGTCGGGGCACAGCCGCAGGGCGGGGCGCTCGGCGGCCAGGCGCCGCGCCAGGGTGGTCTTGCCGGAACCCGGCAGACCGCAGAGCAGGATGAGACGTCCTAGAGTCATGACAATGACGATCATCGCGTATGAGACCTCGTTCGACGAGGCCGAGATCTTCGACCTCTACGACTCCGTCGGCTGGAACGTGTGGACGCGCGACGTCGCCAAGGTGTGCCGTGGGCTGGCCAACTCGCATGCCGTCCTCACGGCGAGGGACGACGGCGGGCGGCTGATCGGCCTGGCGCGCACGGTGTCCGACGACGAGTTGGTCTGTTACGTGCAGGAACTGCTGGTCGACAAGGAGTTTCACGGGCAGGGCATCGGGCGGCGGCTGCTGGAGCGGCTCAAGGAGCGGTACGCGCACTGCCGGTACTTCGTCCTGACGACCGACCACGAGTCCACCCCCGAGGGGATCGCCAACCACGCCTTCTACCGGCGGCTCGGGCTGATCGAGCACCACGAGCAGGGGTTGTCGGCCTTCGCCCTGCCGGTGCGCAACCCCTGAGCGTCAGGGGATCAGCAGGCGGCCGAGGGTCTCGGGGAGCTCGTCGCGGTTCTGCGGCGTCACGGTGATCAGTTCGGCCTCGACCTGCGTCCGCAGCGAGGCGTGCGCCCGCTGGTGAACGGTCGCCACCACCGCCGCCCCCGACTCGAAGAGCGCCAGGCAGCGTGGCAGGAACGCCGGTGAGAGCAGCTCCATCGGGCCGATCTCGTCGATGAGCGCCACCGAGCCGCGTGCGGTCAGCGCCCGTCGCAGGGCCGGGAGCGCGACGCGCTCGAACGCGGGCACGTCCACGCCGTACCTTCCGACGTGCGGTTTCGAGGTCAGCGACAGGTGGGCCAGCACGGCTCGGTGGCCGTCGAAGTCCTCCACGGTGAAGCCCGTCCGCCGCCCGCGCTCGCGCAGTTCGTCGCTCAGGAAGCCGGCGATCGGCACGCCCGCCGCCTGCAGCAGCCCGGCGAGGCGGCGGACGACGGTGGTCTTGCCCGTACGGGGCGGGGCGGTGAGCAGGATGCGCGGCCTGGACACGGCACCAGGATGACAGACGGCCCACCCGCCACGAGCACCGAGCCCCCGCGCGGCGGTCGGCTGGATGGAAAGTGCTCAGCGGATGAGCGGTTTCAGGGGGAGAATGGGCGGTATGCGAGCCGATCGACTGGTGGCCGCGCTGCTGCTCATGCAGGCACGCGGCCAGGTGACCGCCGCCGAGCTGGCGGAGCAGTTGGAGGTGTCCGTCGCCACCGCGCGCCGTGACCTCGAAGCGCTGTCCACCGCCGGCATCCCCGTCTACCCCCAGCCGGGACGGGGCGGCGGGTGGTCGCTGCTGGGCGGCGCGCGTACCGACCTGACCGGACTCACCGCGCACGAGGCGCAGGCGCTGTTCCTGCTCGCCGGGCCGGCCGCGCCGGAGGCGCCCGAGCTCAGGTCCGCGCTGCGCAAACTGCTGCGGGCCTTGCCCCAGACGTTCAGGGACGAGGCCGAGGCCGCCGCCGGCGCGGTCGTGGTCGATCCCGCCCGCTGGGGCGAGCCCGGCAGGCGGCGGCCCGAGCTGGTCGGCGTCCTGCAGCACGCCACCGTACGGCGGCGGCGCGTCCGGCTCGAGTACGAGGGCCGCCGCGACCGGGGACGCACCGAACGGCTGGTCGAGCCCTGGGGACTGGTGGACAAGGACGACGTCTGGTACCTCCTGGCGGGCACCGAGCGCGGGCAGCGCACGTTCCGGGTGGACCGGATCGTCGCGGCCGAGGTGACCGAGCAGGGCTTCGAGCGGCCGGACGACTTCGAGCTGCCGAGGGCCTGGGAGGGGGTCGTCGAGGAGATGGAGCGGCGGCGCTCGACGGTGTCCGCGACCGTGCTCGTCCCCGCCCGGCTCCTGCCCATCCTGCGCGATCACTTCGGGCGGCACTGCGAGACCCTGGGGGAGACCGAGGACGGGCGGATCAGGGTGCGGGTGGCCGCGCCGATGGCGCTGACGATCGCCGAGCAGCTCGCCGGGTGGGGGGCGCGGGTGGAGGTCGAGGAGCCCGGCGAGGTCAGGGCCGAACTGGCCAGGATCGGCGCCGAACTCGTCGAACGCTACACCTGACGAGCCCGCCGCCCCCGGCGGGCGGTTGGCCATGTCGTTTCAGCGGTCCGGGAGCGAGGCCGACAGGGCCGCGTGTTCCCAGCGGATCTGCTCCCACGCCTGCTCCACGTGCCGCCGCTCGGTCGCCGTCGCCCCGATGGCCATGCGCAGCACCACCCGGCCGGCGATCCTCGTGTGCGTCAGGTACATCGACCCGCTCGCGTTGAGCAGTTCCATCAGCCGCAGCGTGGCCCCGTCCGACTCGGCCGGGTCCAGGCCCGGCCACACCGGGCGGAAGCACACCAGCCCGAACGGATGCGGCTCGTGCACCTCGAACCCGGCGTCCGCGCCGATCCACTCGGCCAGTTCCCGCGCCAGCCCGACGCCCTTGCGGATGTGCGCGCGCAGCCCCTCGGCGCCGTACCAGCGGATCACCGACCACAGCTTCAGCGCCCTGAACCGGCGGCCCAGCGGCACCTGCCAGTCCCGGTAGTCGACGACGGAGCCGCCCGTGGTGGCGGTGTTCCTGAGGTACTCGGGCAGGATCGACAGCGCCTCCAGCAGCGGGGCCCGGTCGGCGGTCCAGAGCACGCCGCAGTCGAAGTTGGTCAGCAGCCACTTGTGCGGGTTCGTCGCGTACGAGTCCGCGTACTCGGCCACCCCGTCGTTCAGCCACCGGAACTCCGGGCAGACCGCCGCGACCCCGGCGTAGGCGGCGTCCACGTGCAGCCAGACCCCGTGCTCCCGGCACACCTCCCCGATGGCGGGCACCGGATCGACGGCGGTGGTGGAGGTGGTGCCGACGGTGGCGCACACCATCGCGGGGACGGCCCCCGCCGCGACGTCCTCGGCCAGCAGCGCGCGCAGATGGGCGGGGTCCATGGCCAGCGTGCGCGGATCGACGTCCACCGCCCGCAGGCCCGCCGCGCCCAGCCCCGCGATCCTGGCCGCCTTCTCCAGCGACGAGTGCGTCTGGGACGTCACGTACACCGTGTAGCGCCGGTCGATCCCCTCGGCCGCGACCCGGCCGCCGCTCGCCCGGTGCAGCGCCGCGAGCAGCGCGACCAGGCAGGCACTGGACGCCGAGTCCTGGATGACGCCGCCGCCCGCCGCGTCGGTACGGAACCGCTCCGGCAGCCCGAGCAGCTCGGCGAGCCAGTCGACGACCACGGTCTCCAGCTCCGTGCACGCGGGGCTGGTGACCCACAGCATGCCCTGCACGCCCAGCCCGCTGGAGAGCAGGTCGCCCAGGATGGCCGGGCCGCTGGTGTTGGAGGGGAAGTAGGCGAAGAAACCCGGGTGCTGCCAGTGGGTGATGCCGGGGAGCAGGATCCGGTCCAGGTCCGACAGCACGCTCTCGAACGGCTCGCCGTGCTCGGGCGGCCCCGTGGGCAGGGCGCGGCGGATCTCACCCGGCTTGACCTGCGACAACACGGGATTGGACGCGATGCCGGCGAGGTAGTCCGCGATCCAGTCGATGACCTGCTTGCCGTGGTGGCGGAACTCCTCAGGCGTCATATGAGGGCTCATCCGCCCACTCTGTCCGCAGAAGGGGGCAAACGAAAGAGGCTGACGGAAGTGGACGGGCCGGAGGCTTTCGCCCCCGGCCCGTTCTATCTCAAGCGGTCTCGCGACCGCCGAGGGTCAGTGGTGGTGGCGGTAGCGCCGGCCACCGAAAGTCTTGCCGAGATGGAAGCCGCCGGGCAGGTGCACCGACACGTGACGGCGGCCGTCGGGAGTGGTCGAGACGTACAGGCGGCGATTGCCGAAGCTGTGGCCGACGCCGTGCCGCGACAGGTTGATCCGGAACGGCCCCACTTTGATCGACTTGTTGTAGTGCCAGCCCATGGCTCTCCTCCGCCGTCGTCCGCTCGTCAGGTAGAACGGGCGGGGCCGCCGCAGGGTTCCCGGCTCGGGGTTTCCCATGGGGAGGGGCCTTTCCCCCGGGCGGGCCGGCGGGCATACGGTGGGTGGGCCGGCCGAACAGGAAGGACCGAGCCACATGATCGTGATCGCTCACCTGAGCGACATCCACATCGGCGCCACCCCCGAGAGCGTCCCCCGAGCCGCGGCCGTCATGCGCTACCTGGACGCGATCCCCGGCGACCTCGACGCGGTGCTCGTCACCGGCGACATCGCCGACCACGGGCTGGCCGAGGAGTACGAGACGGCGGCCAAGCTGCTCAGCTCCCGCCACCCCGTCCTGGCCGGGCCGGGCAACCACGACGTCAGGAGGGAGTTCCGGCGGGTGCTGCTGGGCGAGCAGCCCTCCGACGGCCCGGTGAACCAGGTCCTGCGCACCGAGCGGGCCGTCTACGCGATGTGCGACTCCGCCATCCCGGGCCGCGACGAGGGCCACCTCGACGACGAGACGCTCGACTGGCTGGAGGGCGTGCTCGACGGCACCGACCTGCCGGTGTTCGTGGCCTTCCACCACCCGCCGGTGACGCTGCACTCCCCGCCGTGCGACGGCATCAGGCTGCACGAGACCGGCCGGCTGGCGGAACTGCTCGCGGGCCGCGACGGCGTGCCCGCCGTGCTGACCGGCCACGCCCACACCGCCGCCGCCACCACGTTCGCCGGACGTCCGCTGCTGGTGGGCGGGGGCGTCGTGTCGACGGTGACGCTCCCGTGGGAGGGCGGCACCAGCTTCGAGACGTGTCTCGACTACGACCTGCCGCCGCTGATCGCCTTCCACGTGCTCGACGACGACGGCCGGCTGACCACCCACTACCGGGCCGTCCCCTGAGACGGGGGGCGGGCCCGCGCGGGGCCCGCCCCTGCCGCTCAGCGTTCGGTGAGCTCGATGAACGTCACCGAGTACGCCGGGAAGTCGTAGGCGAAGGACGAGGAGAAGCCGTCCGACCGCCATCGCTCGGGCGCGACCCGTCCGGGGTCGGCGATCGAGTTCGTGTCGGACGGCGCGCCGGTCAGCGAGGTCACCGTGGCCGTGGGCCGCAGCCGCGCCGGGCCGAGGTCCACGGCGGCACGCACGGCCGTGTCCTGCGCGTTGACGACCTTGAGCGTCACCGACTTCCCGGTCCTGGAGACCACCTGGTAGAGCGGTTCGACCCGCGAGCTGTCCACGAAGTCGTCGATCTGCCGGCCGTCCAACCAGGTCGTGATCCGGCGTCCGCTGACCCGCACCTTCAGGTGGTAGTCGCGGCCGGTCTCGACGGTGGTGGCGGAGGTGGCGAGCGACGACTTGCCGCCGTTGACCGCCTTCTCCACGGCGGACTGGGTGTTGTTCCAGCCGCCGACGTTCCACCAGTAGAAGTCGCCGGTGCCGCGCACGCCGAACATCAGCAGGAAGCCCTCGGCGCCGGCGGTCTTGCGCGCGGTGGCCTCCACCGTGTAGTTCGACCAGCCGGCCGAGCCGGTCGTGGACCTGGCGTCCTCGACCTGCGCCGTCTGCGCGTACCCGCCGTCCTGTGCGGTCCAGGTGCCCGTGCCGGGCGTCCACCCGGCGGCGCCGGCCGAGAAGTCGTCCGACAGCAGTACGGTGCCGTCGGCCGCGGTGACCTTGACGTCGTCGTAGCGGACCGCGGTGTTCCACGCGCCGAGGCCGATCGCGCCCGCGATGTCCGCGACGGGCCTGACCTCGCCCTCGAACGAGCTGGGCAGCACCCGCTCGCCCCTGTTGGCGGAGAACAGGCGCTGGACGTGGTAGCTCGGCGATCCGTACGCCTGGTCGTTGTCGAACCAGATCAGGTCCGGCGTCCAGTCCACGTAGTCCACGTTGGCCAGCAGCGGCGCGTACGAGGCCAGTTGCACCACGTCGGAGTTGCGCTCCAGGCCGGTCATGTACGACGCCTCGGCCAGCGCGTTGCGGAACGTGTTGCCCCGGGAGGCGTACTCGCCCACGAACACCTTCGGCCCCGCGCGGTCGTAGGAGTCGTAGCGGTGGTTGTTGGCCAGGAACCAGGCGGTGTTGTTGTAGTAGTGCTCGTCCACCAGGTCGGCCCGCTGGTCGCGGGCGAACTGCCACATCCGGTCGAACCAGGGGCCCTGCGACGCCTGCCCGGAGTTGCTGATGATCTTGATGTCGGGGTGCTTCGCCCTGATCGCGTCGGCGAACTTCGGGTAGTTCGTGAAGAACTCCTCGTAGATCTCCTCGTTCCCGAGCCCGATGTACTCCAGCCCGAACGGCTTGGGGTGCCCCAGTTCGGCCCGCTTCCTGCCCCAGGTGGAGGTGACGGGGCCGTTGGCGAACTCGATGAGGTCCAGCGTGTCCCGCACCCAGCGGGCCAGTTCGGTCTCGTCGGTCAGCGGCCGGTTCTCGCCGCAGCCGTTCACGCCCACCGACAGCACGGGCAGCGCCTTGGCCCCGATGTCCTCGGCGAACTGGAAGTACTCGTAGTAGCCGAGGCCGTAGCTCTGGTTGTAGCCCCAGAAGTTGAAGTTCGTCGGCCGCTCCTCGACCGGGCCGATCGTCTCCTTCCACTGGTAGATGCGCCGCCGGTCCTGCTTGTCCGAGTACGGGGCGTAGGTGCCGACGTTCGTCACGCAGCCGCCGGGGAAGCGCAGGAAGCTCGGCTCCAGGTCGGCGATCATCGTGGCCAGGTCGGTCCGCAGGCCGTGCCCCTTGAACGTGTCGCGGGGGAACAGCGAGACCATGTCCAGGTCGGTCCGTCCGGCGGGCGCCTGGACGACGAGCCGGGCCGCGTCGGTGGTGGCCGAGGCGGTGAACGACGCCGTGTACCTGGCCCAGCCGCCGGCCCTGACCCGCACGCTCGCCCGGCCGAGCACCGCTGTGCTGTCCTCGGGGCCGTCCTCGGCGGTGACCGTCAGCGGGCCGGCCTGCGGGCGTCTGGCCCACACCGAGAAGTCGTAGCGCCGGCCCTTGACGAGCGGCAGGCCGCGGTTGAACCCGGCGTTGCGCACCCCGGCCGTGCCCGCGCCCGTCACGTCGAGGCGCAGGTAGTTGCGGTTGGCGGCGTTCAGCGGATCCTCGCCCGTGACGACGGGCGTGACGGCGGCCCCGCGCTCGGCGGTGCTCCACGCCGTCAGCCCCGTGTACGAGGGCTCGTCGGTGGCGTTGAACTCGAACGAGCGGTTGCGCACCAGTTCGGCGTAGAGCCCGCCGTCGGCGGCGTGGTTGATGTCCTCGTAGAAGACGCCGTACAGGTCGGGGCTGACCTTCGTGCCCGTGGCCCGGGTGTCGGCGCGCAGGTCGCCGGAGGTGTACCCCTCGACGCGGAAGCCGGTGGCGTCCGTTCCCATGACGAGCCTGCCGCCGGCGACCGACAGACCCCGGCCGCCCGAGGTCACCGTGACCTTGCCGCCGCCGGCGTCCCTGAGCTGGAAGAGCGAGGCGTTCGTGGTCAGCCGCACGGTGGCGGCGGCCTCCAGGTATCTCCCGGTGCCGGTGTCCTTGAGCCGGACCCCGTCGCCGGTGGGCTCGGCGGTGAGGACCAGCCCCGTCATGGGCGGGCGCGCCGAGGCCCGGATCGCTCCCGAGCGGTCGGCCGACAGGTACGGCAGCGCCGCCGCGCGCAGCGTGAACGGCCCCTGCGGCAGCACCGGCGCGCCCTCGGCCGCCTTGATCGCGATGTAGTCGAAGTCGGCCCGCACCGAGGCGCCGTTCTGCGCCGACAGCCCGAACAGCCCGACCTGCCCGATGGTGAGTCCGGCGGTGAGCGTGGCCGCCTGCGCCCAGTCGGAGCCGTCCCAGTAGGAGGAGGTGAACCGGTCGCCGGTCCTGGACAGCCGGAGGATCTCGGCGGTGGAGCCGGGCCTGGCCGCGAAGGCCGAGGTGAAGGCCGCGCCGACCTCGGTGGCCGTCTCGATCACCGGTCCGCCGGCGAAGCCGACGTGGGCCAGCCCCGCGCGTACGTAGTTGTCCCAGTCCTGCCAGGCCAGCAGGCCCGCGCTCTGGTAGTCCAGGGCGACCGGGGCGCTGAGCTTGGTGACCACCTCGAAGTCGCCGTCCGGGACGTCCACGAGGAAGAGGTTCCTGGCGTCGTTGGTGGCCTGGTGGGTGTCGCCGGTCAGGGTGTCGAGGTGCAGCGTGCCGTCCGACAGGCTCCAGCGGGAGTCGTCCGGTGACAGCACGGTCCAGTCCGGGCCGAGCGTGGTGCCGTCGAACTGGTCCACGACGGCCCCTTCGGGGATGGGGTCCGCCGCCGCGATGGCCGGTGGCGCGGTCAGCAGACCGGCCACGAGCAGGGCGGACAGGGCGATTCGCGACATGAGTGGGGGGCTCCTCAGATGTTGTTAGCGTTAACAATCAAGTGAGCGTTAACAACGGCGAACGGCGACAACGTAAGGAGCGCCGCGGGCGGCCGTCAAGACCCACCCGCGTAACCCGACCGTAATCCGGCGAGCCCTTGACGGGGCCGCTTGTTAGCGTTCACAGTCGGGCCAAGCCAGGAAAGGAGCACGGCTGTGGGATCCAGCCTGGGGCGCCGCCTACCGGTCATGGCCGATGTCGCCAAGGAGGCGGGCGTGTCGCATCAGACGGTCTCCCGAGTGCTCAACGATCATCCGAACGTGCGCAGCGAAACCCGTACGCGGGTGCTCGAGGCGATCGACAAGCTCGGCTACCGCCGCAACCTCGTCGCCCGCGCCCTGGTCACCAAACACTCCAGAACGCTCGGAGTGGTCAGCTTCGACACCACCCTGTACGGCCCGGCCAGCACCGTCTACGGCATCGAGCAGGCGGCCAGGGCGGCCGGCTACTTCGTCAGCATCGTCAGCCTCAAGTCGATCGACCGGGCCGGCGTGCGTGATGCCCTCGACTACCTGGCCGACCAGGGCGTGGACGGCATCGTGGTGGTCGCGCCGCAGCGCTCGGCCGCCCAGGCGCTGGCCGACCTGCCGCTCGGCGTGCCCACGGTCGCGGTCGAGGGCGGGCAGGCGGGGGAGGTGTCCGTGGTCTGCGTCGACCAGGTCGCGGGCGGCCGGCTGGCCACCGAGCACCTGCTGTCGCTGGGCCACGAGACGGTCTGGCACGTCAGCGGGCCCTCCGACTGGCTGGAGGCCGAAGGGCGCGTGGCCGGCTGGCGGGCCGCGCTGGAGCAGGCGGGCCGCGAGGCCCCGCGACCGCTCGCCGGGGACTGGAGCCCGCGCTCGGGATACGAGGCGGGCCGCAGCCTGGCGAGCATGAGGAACGTGACCGCGGTCTTCGTCGCCAACGACCAGATGGCGCTCGGCGTGCTGCGGGCGTTCACCGAGCAGGGGGTGAGAGTGCCCGAGCGGGTGAGCGTGGTCGGTTTCGACGACATCCCCGAGTCGGAGTTCTTCTCGCCGCCGCTCACGACCATCAGGCAGGACTTCGACGCGGTGGGCAGACACAGCATCGAGGTGCTCGTACGGCAGCTCGAAGGCGGCCCGCAGGAGCGGGAGCGGCTCGTGGTGCCGCCCGCGCTCGTCGCCAGGGCCAGCACGGCCCGGGTCTAGGGCCGTACCGGACGACAGGACGCGCTGGCGCCCGACCTGGGGTGTTAGCGTTCACATGAGAAGGGAACCCCCCACGTGTTAAAGAGGATCTCGGTGCTTGTGCTCGCCGGGCTCACCGCGATGTCGGTGGCGGCGTGCGGCAGTGGTGGCAGCGGCGGCAGCGGTGGATCGGGCGGCGGCGGTGGCGGCGGCGATGCGATCACCATGGGCTTCTCCCAGGTCGGCGCGGAGAGCGGCTGGCGGACCGCGAACACCAAGTCCGTGCAGGACTCGGCGAAGAGCGCGGGCGTCACGCTCAAGTTCTCCGACGCCCAGCAGAAGCAGGAGAACCAGATCAAGGCCATCCGCTCCTACATCCAGCAGAAGGTGGACGTCATCGCCTTCTCGCCGGTGGTGGAGTCGGGATGGGACACGGTGCTGAAGGAGGCCCAGAACGCGAAGATCCCGGTCATCCTGACCGACCGCGCGGTCGACTCCAAGGACACCTCCCTCTACAAGACCTTCCTCGGCTCGGACTTCATCGAGGAGGGCAAGAAGGCCGGTCAGTGGCTGGTGGAGGAGTACAAGGACGCCAAGGACCCGGTGAACATCGTCGAGTTGCAGGGCACGACCGGCTCGGCCCCGGCCAACGACCGCAAGGCGGGCTTCGGCGAGGTCATCGCGGCCGACCCCAAGTTCAAGATCATCGCCACCCAGACCGGCGACTTCACCCGGGCCAAGGGCAAGGAGGTCATGGAGGCGTTCCTGAAGGCGAACCCGGACATCGACGTCCTGTACGCGCACAACGACGACATGGGCCTGGGCGCGATCGAGGCCATCGAGGGCGCCGGCAAGGTGCCCGGCCAGGACATCAAGATCATCACCGTGGACGCGGTCAAGGACGGCATGCAGGCCCTGTCCGACGGGAAGATCAACTTCATCGTCGAGTGCTCCCCGCTGCTCGGCCCGCAGCTCATGGACCTGGCCAAGCAGGTCGTCAAGGGCGAGCAGGTGCCCCCCCGCGTGGTGACCGAGGAGACCACGTTCACCCAGGAGCAGGCCAAGCAGGTCCTGTCCACCCGCCAGTACTGAGCCGCCGCCGGAACGGGCGTGGGGACGAGCGGCCCGGGAGCGACCCGGGCCGCCGTCGTGGCAGGGCCACGACAGAAGGGAGGGCGAATGCCCGTGGTTCCCGAGCCGGTCCTGACGATGAGCGGGATCGGCAAACAGTTCCCGGGGGTGGCCGCCCTGGACGGGGTGGACCTGCGGCTGCTGCCCGGTGAGGTGCACGCCCTCATGGGGGAGAACGGCGCCGGCAAGTCCACCCTCATCAAGGTGCTCACCGGCGTGCACCCCGCCGACGCGGGCACCGTCGAGCTGGGCGGGGCGGCGGTGGCGTTCGCCAGCCCCCTGGAGGCGCAGCGGGCCGGGATCAGCACCGTCTACCAGGAGGTCAACCTCTGCGCGAACCTGTCGGTGGCCGAGAACATCCTGCTCGGCCGCGAGCCGCGCCGGATGGGCCGCATCGACTGGAAGCGCATGCGGGCCAGGGCCGGCGAGCTGCTGGCACGGCTGGAGCTGAGCCTGGAGGTGGCGGCGCCGCTGTCGTCGTACTCGCTGGCCGTGCAGCAGATGGTGGCGATCGCGCGGGCCGTCGACATCGACGCGCGGGTGCTGATCCTCGACGAGCCGACGTCCAGCCTGGACGCCGACGAGGTCGCGCAGTTGTTCAGGGTGATGCGCCGGCTGAAGGACGAGGGCATCGCGATCCTGTTCGTCTCCCACTTCCTCGACCAGATCTACGAGATCTCCGACCGGATGACGATCCTGCGCAACGGCCGGCTGGTCGGTGAGTACCTGACGAGGGAGCTGCCGCAGGTCGAGCTGGTCGCCAAGATGATCGGCCAGGAGCTGGCCGTGCTGGAACGGCTGCACGGCGAGGCCAAGGTGTTCGACCGCCCGCTGGTCGAGGCGCGCGGGCTGGGCCGGGTCGGGGCGATCGAGCCGTTCAGCCTGACCGTCCACGAGGGCGAGGTCGTGGGGCTGGCGGGGCTGCTCGGCTCCGGACGTACGGAGATCGCCCGGCTGCTGTTCGGCGCCGACCACGCGAGCACGGGCGAGATCGCGGTCGGCGGGACGCCGCAGTCGTTACGCACGCCGCGCGCGGCCATGGCGCAGAAGATCGCGTTCTGCTCGGAGAACCGCAAGGCCGACGGGCTCATCCCCGACCTCACCGTGCGCGAGAACATCATCCTGGCCCTGCAGGCCACCAGGGGCTGGACCAGGCCGGTGCCCCGCGACCAGCAGGACGAGCTGGTCGACCGGTACGTCAAGGCGCTGAAGATCAGCCCGCCCAACCCCGAGCACCTGGTGCGCAACCTCAGCGGCGGCAACCAGCAGAAGGTGGTGCTGGCCAGGTGGCTGATCCTGGAGCCCCGGCTGCTCATCCTCGACGAGCCCACCCGGGGCATCGACGTGGGGGCCAAGGCGGAGATCCAGCGCCTGGTGGCCGAGCTGTCGGACGGCGGGATGGCGGTGTTGTTCATCTCCGCCGAACTGGAGGAGGTGCTGCGGCTCAGCCACAAGGTGCAGGTGCTGCGGGACCGGCGGCTGGTGGCCGAACTGCCGAACGACGCGGGGCTGACCAGCGACGTCCTGATGGAGACGATCGCGAGCGGAGGGCGGGCCTCATGAGACGCCTGGTCTGGCCGGCCGTGGTGCTGGTCCTGTTGCTGGCGCTGAACCTGTTCTTCACGCCGAGCTTCTTCTCGATCGAGGTCAAGGACGGCCACCTGTACGGCAGCCTGATCGACATCCTGCGCTTCGGGGCCCCGCTGATCCTGGTCTCGCTGGGCATGACGCTGGTCATCGCGACCGGCGGCATCGACCTGTCGGTCGGCTCGGTGGTGGCGATCTCGGGGGCGTTGGCCTGCCTGCAGATCAGCCAGGACGCGAGCGTGTTCACCGCCGTGACGCTCGCGCTGGGGTTGTGCCTGGTGCTGGGGGCCTGGAACGGGTTCCTGGTCGCCGGCATCGGGATCCAGCCGATCATCGCCACGCTCATCCTCATGGTGGCCGGGCGCGGCCTGGCCCAGCTCATCACCGACGGGCAGATCATCACCGTCAACAGCCCGGCGTACAAGGTGATCGGCGGCGGTTACTGGCTGACGGTGCCGTTCGGCATCCTGATCGTGCTCGGGGTGCTGGCGATCACCGCGTTCCTGACCCGGCGGCTGGCGCTGGGCCTGCTGATCGAATCGGTCGGGAGCAACGCCGAGGCCAGCAGGCTCGCGGGGATCAGGGCGCGCGGGATCATCATCATGGTGTACGCCTTCGCCGCCCTGTGCGCGGGCGTGGCCGGGCTGATGATCAGCTCCAACGTCTCCAGCGCCGACGGCAACAACGCGGGCCTGTGGATCGAGCTGGACGCGATCCTGGCCGTGGTGATCGGGGGCACGTCGCTGGCGGGCGGCCGGTTCTCGCTCGGCGGCACCGTGCTGGGCGCGCTGATCATCCAGACGCTGACCACGACGATCTACTCGATCGGCGTGCCGCCGGAGACGACGCTGCTGTTCAAGGCGCTGGTGGTGACGGCGGTCTGCCTCGTCCAGTCGCCGTCCTTCCGCGCGAAGGTCCTGCGCGGGCGGGGGCGTACGGCGCCGCCCGGCCCGGCCGCCGAGAAGAAGGTGCGGGTGAGCCTGTGACCACGCTGACGGCCGGGCGGGTCGGCCTGCCCGCCAAATACCTGCCGGTCCTGGTGACCGGGTGCCTGCTCGCGGCCATGTTCGTGGCCGGCGGGATCCGCTACGAGGGGTTCGCCAGCGGCCAGGTGATCCTCAACGTCTTCATCGACAACGCCTTCCTGCTGGTGGTGGCGGTCGGGATGACGTTCGTGATCCTCACCGGGGGCATCGACCTGTCGGTGGGGTCGGTGGTGGCGCTGTCCACGATGATCTCGGCCAGCCTCATGGCCGGGCCGGGGTGGCCGCCGTACCTGGTGGTGCCGCTGGTGCTGGTCATCGGGTCGGGGCTGGGGCTGGTGATGGGGTACATCGTGCACGCCTTCGACATCCAGCCGTTCATCGTGACGCTGGCGGGCATGTTCCTGGCGCGGGGGCTGTGCTACACGATCGGCACCGACTCGATCCCGATCGAGGACCCGGCGTTCACGGCGTTCGCGCAGAGCAGGATCGACCTGTTCGCGGACATGTGGATCTCACCGAGCGTGATCGTCGCGCTGGTGGTCGTGGGGGTGGCGGCGTACGTGCTGCATTACACCCGCTTCGGCCGCGCGGTTTACGCGACGGGCGGCAGCGAGCAGTCGGCGTTGCTCATGGGATTGCCCGTGGGGCGGACGAAGATCACCGTTTACACGGTCAGCGGATTCTGCTCGGCACTCGGTGGTGTGCTGCTGTCGTTCTACATGCTCTCCGGTTACGGCCTGCACGCGGTGGGCATGGAGTTGGACGCGATCGCCGCGGTGGTCATCGGCGGGACGTTGCTGACCGGGGGCAGCGGCTTCCTGCTGGGGACGGTGCTCGGGGTGCTCGTGCTCGGGCTGATTCAGACGATCATCAGTTTCGAAGGGACCCTCTCCTCTTGGTGGACCAAGATCTTCATCGGAATGTTGCTCTTCGTCTTCATCCTGCTGCAACGGCTGTTCTCGGCGCGGTCACGCCGCTGACCTGCGTGGAAGTTACCTGAAAGTTTCCGTCAGGTTATGTTCGAGCGTTGACATACGCTTTGTTAGCGATAACAATCAGCGAAAACGAGTGCGAACTTTGTTCTGGTTCGTCACGTTCTGTGACTGAACCCCGCGCTATCACCGGCAGCCGCCGCGTCCTGCGTCTGCCGCGACCCCCATGGAAAGGGATGCTCATGAGGTTGGGACGAATCGGGGGCGTGGTGTCCGCCATCGCGCTCGCCGCGACCATGACGGCCTGTGGCTCGAGCACGAAGACCGTCGACTCCGAGGCCTCCGCCTCGGCCGCCGCCGGCAACGCGGGCGCCCTGATCGGCGTCACCATGCCCACCAAGTCCTCCGAGCGCTGGATCCACGACGGCGACAACGTCAAGCAGCAGCTCGAGAAGCTCGGCTACCAGGTTGACCTCCAGTACGCCGAGAACGACATCCCGACGCAGGCCAACCAGATCGAGAACCAGATCACCAAGGGCGCCAAGCTCCTGGTCATCGCCTCGATCGACGGAACCGCGATCACCTCGCAGCTCCAGCAGGCCGCCGACGCGAAGATCCCGGTCATCGCCTACGACCGGCTCATCCGCAACAGCCCGAACGTCGACTACTACGCCACCTTCGACAACTTCAAGGTCGGCGTGCAGCAGGCCAGCTCGCTGCTGAAGGGCCTCGGGGTCGAGGACGGCGAGAAGGGCCCGTTCAACGTCGAGCTGTTCGGCGGCTCCCCCGACGACAACAACGCCACGTTCTTCTGGAACGGCGCCATGTCGGTGCTCAAGCCGAAGATCGACGACGGCACCCTGGTGATCAAGAGCGGCCAGACCGACTTCAAGCAGGCCGCCATCCTGCGGTGGGACCCCGCCACGGCGCAGAAGCGCATGGAGGACATCATCACCAAGTCCTACACCGGCTCCACCAAGGTCGACGGCGTGCTGTCGCCGTACGACGGCCTGTCCATCGGCATCCTGTCGGCGCTGAAGAGCTCCGGCTACGGCAAGCCGTACCCGATCGTCACCGGTCAGGACGCCGAGCTCCAGTCGGTCAAGTCGATCATCGCCGACGAGCAGTACTCCACCATCTTCAAGGACACCCGCAAGCTCGCCGAGCAGACCGTGAAGATGGCCGACGCCGTGCTCAAGGGCGGGCAGCCCGAGGTCAACAACACCGAGGACTACGACAACGGCAACAAGGTCGTGCCCTCGTACCTGCTCGACCCGGTGATCGTCGACAAGTCCAACTACAAGGAGATCATCGTCGGCGGCAACTACTACACCGAGGACCAGCTCAAGTAGGGGAGCGGCCCCGGGGACACGCTCCCCGGGGCCTTTCCTGAGCGAGGGGAACATGACCGAGCACATCTTGCGGATGAGCGGGATCACCAAGACGTTCCCGGGCGTCAAGGCGCTGCAGGACGTCAACCTTTCGGTGCGGCGGGGCGAGATCCACGCCATCTGCGGCGAGAACGGCGCCGGCAAGTCGACGCTGATGAAGGTGCTGTCCGGGGTCTACCCGCACGGCGACTACGAGGGCGAGATCTTCTTCGAGGGCGAGCGCTGCGAGTTCGGCGGCATCCGCGACAGCGAGCACGCCGGCATCGTGATCATCCACCAGGAGCTGGCCCTCAGCCCCCAGCTCTCGATCGCGGAGAACATCTTCCTCGGCAACGAGCGCGCCAAGCGCGGCTTCATCGACTGGAACCGCACCAACTACGAGGCCGCCGAGCTGATGAAGCGCGTCGGCCTGCGCGAGAACCCGACGACGCCCATCTCCGACATCGGCGTGGGCAAGCAGCAGCTCGTCGAGATCGCCAAGGCCCTGTCGAAGGAGGTGCGGCTGCTCATCCTCGACGAGCCGACCGCCGCGCTCAACGACGACGACTCCGCCCACCTGCTCGACCTGCTGCGCGGACTGCGCGACGAGGGCATCACCTGCGTGATCATCTCGCACAAGCTCAACGAGGTGACCGCGATCGCCGACGCCGTCACGATCATCCGCGACGGCCGCACGATCGAGACCCTGGACATGGCCGCCGACGCCGTCACGGAGGACCGCATCATCTCCGGCATGGTCGGCCGCGCCCTCGACAACCGCTTCCCGCCGCACGAGCCCACGATCGGCGAGGAGGCGCTGCGGGTCGAGGACTGGACCGTCTACAGCCCCAGCCAGCCGGACCGCAAGGTCGTGGACTCCGCCGCGCTCACGCTGCGCCGCGGGGAGATCGTCGGGCTCGCCGGGCTGATGGGCGCCGGGCGTACCGAGCTGGCGATGAGCCTGTTCGGACGCACGTACGGCGTGCGCATCTCCGGCAAGGTGTTCAAGGACGGCAAGCCGGTCGAGATCCGCAACGTGCAGGACGCGATCAACCACGGCCTCGCCTACGCCTCCGAGGACCGCAAGCGGTACGGGCTCAACCTCATCGAGGACATCAAGCGCAACATCAGCGCGGCCGGGCTCAGGGGCCTGGCCAGGCGCGGCTGGGTGAACGAGAACGAGGAGTACCGGATCGCCGAGGAGTTCCACCGGAGCATGAACATCAAGGCGCCGAGCGTCAACAGCGTCGTGGGCCAGCTCAGCGGCGGCAACCAGCAGAAGGTCGTGCTGTCCAAGTGGATCATGACCGAGCCGGACGTGCTCATCCTCGACGAGCCCACCCGCGGCATCGACGTCGGCGCCAAGTACGAGATCTACACGATCATCAATCAGCTCGCCGACCAGGGCAAGGCGGTGCTGGTGATCTCCAGTGAGTTGCCTGAGCTGCTCGGCCTGTGCGACCGCATCTACACACTCTCCGAAGGTCGCATCACCGGCGAGGTTCCGCGCCAGGAGGCCACCCAGGAAAGCCTCATGCACCTCATGACCAAGGGACAGGAGTAGCTCTGATGAGCAGCATCACGCCCGCCGACGTGCAGGTCGGCGCCACGGGCGACGGGGGAGCGCCACGGCGGCCAGGCCGGGTGTCGCTCGGCGGAATCTCGCTCAACCTGCGCTCCAGCGGCATCTACATCGCGTTCGCGGCGATCGTCGTGCTGTTCTCGGTCCTGACCGACGGCGCGCTGCTCACGCCGCAGAACATCTCGAACATCATCGTCCAGAACTCCTACGTGCTGATCCTCGCGATCGGCATGATCCTGATCATCATCGCCGGGCACATCGACCTGTCGGTCGGCTCGGTGGTGGCGGTCACGGGAGCGCTGGCCGCGGTGCTCATGGTCAACATGGGCTGGCCGTGGCCGCTGGCCCTGCTGGCCACGCTGGCGGCCGGCGCCCTCATCGGGGCCTGGCAGGGGTACTGGATCGCCTACTTCGGCATCCCGGCCTTCATCGTGACGCTGGCCGGCATGCTGCTGTTCCGGGCGCTGACGCTGACCGTCCTGGGCAACCAGGGCATCGGGCCGTTCCCCGACCAGGTCCGTACGCTGGCCAACGGCTTCACCGACGGCTACCTCGGCAACGTCGGACTCGGCCTGCTCGGCGGCGCCGACCTGTTCAGCCTGCTGATCGGCGTCGTCGCGATCGCCGGCATGTTCACCGCCCTGTGGCGGACCAGGAACGCCCGCAAGGGCTACGGCCAGTCGGTCGAGCCGATGGCGCTGTTCGTGCTGAAGGCGGCGGCCGGCGCCGCGCTGATCCTCTTCCTGGTCGTGCAGCTCGCCCGGTTCAAGAACCTGCCGTGGGTGCTGGTGCTGCTGGCGGTCCTCGTGCTGGCGTACTCGCTGATGGCCAACCGCACGGTCTTCGGCCGGCAGATCTACGCCATCGGCGGCAACCTCCAGGCGGCCGTCATGTCCGGCGTGAAGGTCAAGTCGGTGGTCTTCTGGATCTTCGTGAACATGGGCGTGCTGGCGGCCGTCGCCGGCATCATCTTCGCCGGGCGGCTCAACCAGGCGGGCCCGACCGCCGGCAACAGCTTCGAGCTCGACGCCATCGCGGCGGCGTTCATCGGCGGCGCGGCGGTGCAGGGCGGCGTCGGCAAGGTCGTGGGCGCCATCACCGGGGGCCTGATCATGGCGGTCATCAACAACGGCATGTCCCTGATCGGCTCGCCCAGCGAGCGGGTCATGCTGGTCAAGGGAATCGTGCTGCTGGCGGCCGTCGCGTTCGACGTGTGGACCAAGCGCAGGGCGGGCGCCGCCCGGTAAGTAGGATCCTCAGGGCCCAGTGAAAGGAGAGACCGTTGACGACCCCCAAGCGCCGCCTGCCGGTCATGGCCGACGTCGCCAAGGAGGCGGGCGTGTCGCACCAGACGGTCTCCCGCGTGCTGAACGACCACCCCAACGTCCGGGCCGACACCCGCGCCCGGGTGGAGGCGGCGATCACCCGGCTGGGCTACCGGCGCAACCTCGTGGCCCGCGCCCTGGTCACCAAGCGATCGAGGACGCTCGGCGTGGTGAGCTTCGACACCACGCTGTACGGCCCCGCCAGCACCATCTACGGCATCGAGCAGGCGGCCAGGACCGCGGGCTACTTCGTCAGCATCGTGAGCCTGAAGACGATCGACGCCGACAACGTGCGTGCCGCCATCGACTACCTGGCCGAGCAGGGCGTGGACGGCGTCGTGGTGGTCGCCCCGCAGCGCTCGGCCGCGATGGCGCTGGAGAACCTGCCCGCCGGGCTGCCCGCGGTGGCGGTGGAGGGCACGCACCGGGCCGACGTGTCGATCGTGTGCATCGACCAGATGGAGGGTGCCAAGCTGGCCACCCGGCACCTGCTCGACCAGGGGCACGAGACGGTCTGGCACGTCAGCGGCCCGCACGACTGGATGGAGACCGAGGGGCGGCTGGAAGGCTGGCGCGCCGCGCTGGAGGAGGCGGGCCGGCCGGTGCCCGAGCCGCTGGCGGGCGACTGGAGCCCGCGCGCCGGCTACGAGGCGGGCAAGAGCCTGGCCGCGATGGACGGCGTCACGGCCGTGTTCGCGGCCAACGACCAGATGGCGCTCGGCGTGCTGCGGGCCCTGTCGGAGAAGGGGGTGCGGGTGCCGCAGCAGATCAGCGTGGTCGGCTTCGACGACATCCCCGAGTCGGAGTTCTTCTCGCCGCCGCTCACCACGGTCAGGCAGGACTTCGACGTGGTGGGCCGGCACTGCATCGAGGTGCTGCTGCGGCAGATCGACCTGCAGCTCAACGGCGGCGCCAGCGCCTACGAGCGGCTGGTCGTGCGGCCCAGCTTCGTCGTCAGGTCGAGCACGGCCCGGGTCCGGTAGATGTGATGATGGGCATGCCCCGAAAACCCTGGAGTTCAATGTGAGCGCTAACAAATACGTGGTCGGAGTGGACTTCGGCACGCTGTCAGGGCGTGCCGTCGTCGTACGGGTGAGTGACGGCGCCGAACTCGGCAGCGCCGTCCACGAGTACGCGCACCGCGTGATCGAGCACACCCTGCCCGGCACTGACGTGCGCCTCGGCCCCGACTGGGCGCTGCAGTCGCCGCAGGACTGGATCGACGTGATGCGGATCGCCGTCCCGGCGGCGATCGCCGCCGCGGGCGTGCCGGCCGGGGAGGTCGTCGGCATCGGCACCGACTTCACCGCCTGCACCGTCCTGCCCACCACGGCCGACGGCACGCCGCTGTGCTTCGAGACTCCCGAGCAGCCGCACGCCTGGCCCAAGCTGTGGAAGCACCACGCCGCCCAGCCGCACGCCGACCGGATCAACGAGCTGGCCGCGCGCAGGGGCGAGAGCTGGCTGCCGCGCTACGGCGGCAAGATCTCCTCGGAGTGGGAGTTCGCCAAGGGGCTGCAACTCCTCGAGGAGGCCCCCGAGGTCTACGCCAGGGCCGAGCGCTGGATCGAGGCCGCCGACTGGATCATCTGGCAGCTCACCGGCGTCGAGAGCCGCAACATCTGCACCGTCGGCTACAAGGGCGTCTTCCAGGACGGCAGCTACCCGTCGGAGGAGTACCTCGCCGAGCTGAACCCCGGCTTCGCCGGATTCGTCGGCAAGCTCGCCACCGGCGAGGTCGGCGACAAGACGGGCGACGTCACGCTGGCCCCGCTGGGCGGCCTGGCCGGGCGGCTGACCGCGCGGGCGGCGGAGTGGACCGGCCTGCCCGAGGGGGCCGCCGTGGCCGTCGGCAACGTGGACGCGCACGTCACGGCCGCCGCCGCGGACGCCGTCCGTCCCGGCCAGATGGTGGCCATCATGGGCACCTCCACCTGCCACATCATGCCGAGCGACCGGCTCGCCGAGGTGCCGGGCATGTGCGGCGTCGTCAGCGACGGCATCGTGCCGGGCCTGTGGGGCTACGAGGCCGGCCAGTCGGCGGTGGGCGACATCTTCGCCTGGTTCGTGGACAACTTCGGCGCCGACGGCCACGAGCGCCTGACCGAGGCGGCCGAGAAGCAGGCCGTGGGCCAGCACGGCCTGGTCGCGCTCGACTGGTTCGGTGGCAACCGCTCGGTGCTCGTGGACCACAACCTGTCCGGCGTGATCGTCGGCCAGACCCTGGCCACCAGGCCCGAGGACGTCTACCGCGCGCTCATCGAGTCGACCGCGTTCGGGGCCCGCATGATCGTCGAGACGTTCGAGAAGTCGGGCGTGCCGGTCGAGGAGTTCATCGTCGCAGGCGGCCTGCTGAAGAACCGCTTCCTCATGCAGGTCTACTCCGATGTGCTGCGCCGCCCGCTGTCGGTCATCGGCTCCGACCAGGGCCCCGCGCTCGGCTCGGCCGTCCACGCGGCGGTCGCCGTCGGCGAGTACGCCTCCATCGAGCAGGCCGCCGCCGCCATGGGCAAGCGCACCGAGCGGGCGTACGTGCCGGACGCGGCCCGCGCCGACGCCTACGACCGGCTCTACGCCGAGTACCGCAGGCTCCACGACTTCTTCGGAGACGGGCAGATGTTGCACGCGCTGCGCGCGATCAGGAACGAGGCACAGGCTTGATGGACATGCGGAAGATCGTCGCCGACCTGCACGCGGAGCTGGTCCGCTACGACCTGGTGGTCTGGACGGCCGGGAACGTCTCCGGCCGGGTCCCGGGCGAGGACCTGTTCGTGATCAAGCCGTCGGGGGTCTCCTACGACGAGCTGACGCCAGAGAACATGGTCGTGTGCGACCTCGACGGCAACCTGCTGGAAGGCGCGCACTCGCCGTCCAGCGACACCGCCGCGCACGCCTACGTCTACCGCAACATGCCCGAGGTGGGCGGCGTCGTGCACACCCACTCGACGTACGCCTCCGCCTGGGCCGCCCGCGGCGAGGCCATCCCGTGCGTGCTGACCGCGATGGCCGACGAGTTCGGCGGCGAGATCCCGATCGGCCCGTTCGCGCTGATCGGCGACGACTCGATCGGCCAGGGCATCGTCGAGACGCTCAAGGGCCACCGCTCCAAGGCCGTGCTGATGCGGAACCACGGGGTGTTCAGCATCGGCAAGGACGCCAGGTCCGCGGTGAAGGCCGCCGTGATGTGCGAGGACGTGGCCCGTACGGTGCACGTGGCCCGCCAGCTCGGCGACCCCCTGCCCATTCCGCAGGACGACATCGACCGCCTGTACGACCGCTATCAGAACGTCTACGGACAGAGGAGCCCGCGTTGAACATCTGGTTTCTGACCGGCAGTCAGGGACTTTACGGCGAGGACACGCTGCGTCAGGTGGCCGAGCAGTCCCAGCGGATCGCCGAGCAACTCCCCATGCCGGTGGAGTGGAAGCCCGTCCTGACCGACGCGGCCGCCATCCGGCGGATCATGCTGGAGGCCAACGCCGACGACACGTGCGCCGGCGTGATCGCGTGGATGCACACGTTCTCCCCGGCCAAGATGTGGATCGCCGGGCTCGACGCGCTGCGCAAGCCGCTGCTGCACCTGCACACGCAGGCCGATGTCGAGTTGCCGTGGGCCACCATCGACATGGACTTCATGAACCTCAACCAGGCCGCGCACGGCGACCGCGAGTTCGGGCACATCCAGACCCGGCTCGGCGTGCCGCGCAAGACCGTGGCCGGGCACGTCAGCGACCCGGCCGTGGGCGAGCGGGTGCTGGCCTGGGTGCGGGCCGCCCAGGGACTGGCCGAGGTGCGCACGCTCAAGCTGGCCCGCTTCGGCGACAACATGCGCGACGTGGCGGTCACCGAGGGCGACAAGGTCGAGGCGCAGCTCCGCTTCGGCGTCTCGGTCAACACCTACGGCGTCAACGACCTGGTCGAGGTCGTGGACGCGGCCTCCGACGCCGACGTGACGGCCCTGGTCAAGGTGTACGCCGAGCAGTACGCCGTGGCCCCCGAACTGCTCGGCGAGCGCAACGAGTCGCTGCGCTACGCGGCCCGGATCGAGCTGGGCCTGCGCGGCTTCCTGGAGGCCGGCGGCTTCAAGGCGTTCACCACGAACTTCGAGGACCTCGGCGGCCTGCGCCAGCTCCCCGGCCTGGCCGTGCAGCGGCTCATGGCCGACGGGTACGGCTTCGGCGGCGAGGGCGACTGGAAGACCTCGGTGCTGCTGCGCACCCTGAAGGCGATGGCCCCCGGCGGCACGTCCTTCATGGAGGACTACACCTACAACCTGACGCCGGGCCACGAGCTCATCCTCGGCGCCCACATGCTGGAGGTGTGCCCGTCGATCGCGGCCGGCACGCCGTCGTGCGAGATCCACCCGCTGGGCATCGGCGGCAGGGAGGACCCGGTCCGGCTCGTGTTCGACGCCGAGCCCGGCCCCGGCGTCGTGGTCGGCCTGGCCGACATGGGTGACCGGTTCCGCCTGGTGGCCAACGAGATCGACGTCGTGACCCCGCCGCAGCCGCTGCCGAAGCTGCCGGTGGCCCGCGCCGTGTGGCGTCCGCGTCCGAACCTGCGCACGTCCACCGAGTCGTGGCTGACCGCCGGCGCGCCGCACCACACGGTGCTGTCGAAGGCCGTGGGCCGCGAGGAGCTGACCGACCTGGCCGAGATGCTGGGCGTGGAGCTGGTGATCATCGACGCCGACACCACGACCGAGCGGTTCGCCAAGGAGCTGCGCTGGAACCAGGCGTACTACCGCCTGGCCCAGGGGTTCTGATCCCGGGCCCGTCAGAGGGGCGGGCGTTCGTCGTCTGACGGCTTCCTGGGGGCGTTCCTGCGCTGTTCCTCGGCGCGTTCGCGGCAGCGGCGCAGGAACTCCTCGTCGTCGTCCGGATCGGCGGCGGCGAAGCGGCCCGGACGGTCGTACTCGGGGTAGGCGTTCGGCCGGGCCTGGGCCGGGAACCGGGCGCCGGCCCGCTCCGGCCGGCCCGCCACCAGCCACACGACAGACCCGATGAGCGGGAACAGCAGCACGATCAGCACCCAGGCGATCTTCGGCAGGTTGCGGCAGAGCGCCTCGGGTGTGGTGATCACATCGAAGAGGCAGTAGAGCCAGAGCACGAGCGTGATCAGGCCCACAGCCTCGGACAGGACAAGCACGGCACACCTCCGGTCGGCGGCACCAGAAACTAGCGGCACCCGGACCGGCTGACAAGATGGTGCTGTGGGAAGGTAAGGCCGTGACGCTGACCAATTGGGCTGGAAACACGACATTCCATGCCAAAGAAGTCCATCATCCGTCCTCGATCGACGAGCTGCAGCGGCTCGTCGCGGCCAGCGCCCACGTCCGAGCCCTGGGGAGTGGCCACTCCTTCAACCACGTCGCCGACACCACCGGCGACCTCGTGGCCCTCGACCGGATGCCGGAACTGGTGGAGATCGACAGCGCCGCCGCCCAGGTGCGGGTGAGCGCGCGCACCACGTACGCCAAGCTCGCGCCCCTGCTGCACCGGGCCGGCTTCGCGCTGGCGAACCTGGCCTCGCTGCCGCACATCTCCGTCGCGGGCTCGGTCGCCACCGGCACCCACGGCTCAGGCGACGCCGTGCCTGGCCTGGCCGCCGCCGTGTCGGGGATCGAGCTGGTCACCGCCGACGGCTCGCCGCTGTCGCTCGCGCGCGGCGAGGCCGACTTCCCCGGGGCCGTGGTGTCGGTCGGCGCGCTCGGCGTCGTCACCGCGCTCACGCTCGACCTCGTGCCCGCCTTCGAGCTGCGCCAGTACGTCCGCGAGGGCCTGCGCCCCGACGCGCTCGGGCACTTCGACGAGATCATGTCGAGCGGCTACAGCGTCAGCCTCTTCACCGACTACCGCGACACCCGCGTCTGGCTCAAGCGCGCGGACGAGCTGACCGACCCCGACTGGTACGGCACCACCCCCGCCGACGGCCCCCGCCACCCGCTGCCCGCCATGCCGGCCGACAGTTGCACGGAGCAACTGGGCGTCCCCGGCGCCTGGTACGAGCGGCTGCCGCACTTCCGCGCCGACTTCCCGCCCAGCGGCGCCGGCGACGAGCTGCAGACCGAACTGCTGCTGCCCAGGGAGCACGCGGTCGCGGCGCTGCGCGCGCTGTTCGCCGTCGGCGACCGCATCCGGCCGGTGCTGCAGATCTCCGAGGTGCGCTCGATCGCCGCCGACGACCTGTGGCTGAGCCCCTTCGAGGGCCGCGACAGCATCGGTGTGCACTTCACCTGGATCAAGGACGTCGCCGCCGTGCTGCCGGTCGTGGAGCTGGTGGAGCGGACGCTGGCGCCGTTCGGGCCGATCCCGCACTGGGGCAAGCTGTTCACCCGCTGGCCCGAGTGCCCGGACCGGTTCCGTGAGCTGGTGCGCCGGCTCGACCCGGACGGCAAGTTCGGCAACGACTTCACCCGGGTACTGCTGGGGGAGTAGCGCTCCTCCGGAGGCGTGCGCCCCCGGACGTAGCGCCGCACCGGTCCGGCGGACGATGTGTGGCGCCCCTCCGTCCGCGATCGTTGGGTGCATGACCGATCACCCGTTCAGATTCGGCACGGTCGCCGGGCAGGCCCCCGACGCCGGCGCGTGGACCGGCCTGGCCCGGCGGGCCGAGGGCCTGGGCTACTCGACCCTGCTCGTGCCCGACACGCTGGGCACGTTCTCGCCGTTCACGGCCGCCGGCGTGGCGGCCGCGGCGACGACGACCCTGCGCGTCGGCACGTACGTGCTGAGCGCGCCCAACCGCACGCCGAGGGCCGTCGCGTGGGAGGCCGCCACCCTGCACCGGCTCACCGGCGGCCGGTTCGAGCTGGGCCTCGGGGCCGGGCGGCCGGACGCCGAGGGCGACGCCGCCGCGCTCGGCGTGCGCTTCGGCACGCCGGGGGAGCGCATCGAGCGGCTCTCCCAGACCATCGAGGCCGTCGAGGACGTCAGGATCCTCGTGGCCGCCTCGGGCACCAGGCTGCTGCGGCTGGCCGCGCACCGGGCCGACACGGTCGCCCTCGGCGTGCCGCCGCACTACACCGACGAGCAACTGGCGGCCAAGATCGACGAGCTGTACGAACTGGCCGGCGACCGCTTCCACCGCCTGGAGCTGGCCATGAACCTGGCCTGCGCCGGGGCCGAGCCGCCGGAGTGGGCGCTGACCCGCTTCGGCCGCAGCGGCACCGGCATCCTCACCGGCACGGTGACGGAGATGGCCGACACGCTGCGACGTCGCCGCGACCGGCTCGGCATCTCGTACGTGTCGGTGAACGCCCAGTTCGTCGACGCCTTCGCGCCCGTCGTGGAGCGGCTGGCCGGTACCTGACGGAGGCTGGCAGGTATGTCCGGCACGATGAGGGCCATGACCGCACGAGGCAGTTTCGAGACCGCGAACTGGACCCCGAGTCCGCCCTACGACGACCGTGACGGCGTCACGCTCACGACCGTGACCCTCACCAAGACCTTCTCCGGCGACCTGACGGGCACCAGCCTCGTCACGATGCTGATGGCCACCACCCCGGTGGAGGCGTGCCGCTCGTACGTCGCGCTGGAACGCGTCGAAGGGACCCTGGACGGGCGCGCGGGCAGCTTCGTCGTCCAGCACGACGCCGCCAGTGACGAGGCAGCCGGTGACGAGGCCGGGCAGAGCCTGCGCGTGCGGGTCGTCGCCGGCTCGGGCACCGGCGGGCTGCGCGGCATCAGGGGTGAGATGACCATCGCGGCCGGCCCCGGCGGGCATTCCTACGCCTTCGACTACACGCTCTGAGCGGCGTGGGCGGCCATCGCCGCCTGGAGGACGGCCAGGTCCCCGAGGGTCACCTCGTGGCGGTCGCGGCCCGTGTGCAGGCTCCAGTGCGTGTCGGCCACGATCTCGGGGGAGGCGGGGGAATCGGGCGTGACCGCGGCGGCGATGGGCACGTGCCCCACGTGCACGCCCCGGTCGCGCAGCGCCTCCGCCAGTGACAGCGCGTAGTTGCGCAGCCCCGCCGCCGCGATGCCGATGTTGCCCAGGAACGGCAGGGGGTGCACGGCGGAGATGCCCGAGGTGAACAGCAGCGTGCCCGAGCCGCGCTCCAGCATGCCCGGCAGCACGGCGCGGACCGCCGTGACGGCTCCCAGCACCGCGCCGTCGATGGCGTCCTGGGCGCTGCGCCGGGTGACGTCGAGGACGGGGGTGCGGGCCTCGCCGGTGCCGACGCCGTTGTGCACGAGGACGTCCACCGGGCCGATGCGGTCGAGCGCGGCGCCGAGGGCGGCCTCGTCCGCGAGGTCGGCGGGGTGGGCGGCGGCCCGGACGCCCTCGGCCGCGAGCGTCCGGGTCAGCTCCGCCAGGCGGTCGTGGTTCCTGGCCACCATGGCGACCTCGAAGCCCTCCTTGCCGAAGCGGCGGGCCACGGCCAGGCCGATGCCGGGACCGGCGCCGAGGATGGCGATCTTCATGTCGTGCGCTCCTTAAGTCGAGGGATGGCCTCAGGTTAGCACTAACCTGAGGGTATGCCTCACCTTCACTAGAATGGCGGGTATGGACCGCCCCCTGCGCCGCGACGCCCAGCGCAACCGCGACGCCCTCGTGGCCGCGGCCAGGCAGGTGCTGGCCGAACGAGGGCTGCGGGCCCCGCTGGAGGCCGTGGCCAAACGGGCCGGCGTCGCCATCGGCACGCTCTACCGGCACTTCCCCGAGCGCGCCGACCTGATCGACGCGATCCTCGCCGAGAAGGTCGCCTTCTGGGCCGAGCTGGCCCGGCAGTCGCTGGAGGCCGACGACGCCTGGGACGGCCTGGTGCGCTTCCTGGAGCGCACCTGCGAAATGCAGGCCCACGACCGCGCCTTCACCGAGCTGACCTGCCTCGCCCACCTCGACGGCCGGGCCGAGGTCAACCGGCTCGTCGCCGGCCTCGTGGAGCGGGCGCACCACGAGGGCGTGCTGCGCGCCGACGTCGGGCCGACCGATCTGGCGTTCTTCGTGATGGCCAACGCGCGGGTCGCCGAGGCCGACCCCGGGCAGTGGCGGCGGCACTTCCACCTCATGCTCGACGCCCTGCGCGCCGGGCGTCCGCAGGGGGAGTGAGCGCGCCCCCCTCGCGTCCGGGCGCCGGAAAAGCGGTGGCAGGGCGGGCGGTGTTCGTGACACCGTCTGGTGGCGATGATCCAGTGGACCGAGGCGGGGCAGGAGCGTTCGGCGCTCTGGCGCACGGCGCTCGGCGCGCCGCCCCCCGCGCGGGTGATCGTGGCCGACGACCGGCTGCCCGCCGCCGTCGCCTACCGCCTGGCCTGCGAGGGCACCGCGCTGCTGTGGCGCGGCGACTTCCACAACGCCCGCCTGCTGCTGGCCGCCATGGGCCGCCGCTGCAAGCCGGCCGCGCCCGGCAGCGGCTTCCACCGCCACCGCCAGGCCCGGTCGCAGCGCGCCCGCACGCTCGGCATGCTGCTCGTCCCGTACGCCGACGATCACGTGGTGCCGCTGCGCAGGGCGCCCGACGTGCGCGAGGCGTGCGCCGCGGTGTACGGCCCGCACGCGCCGCCCGCGGTCGGCGGGCTTCGGGAACTGCTCGGCCTGATCGGCGCGCACGAGTGGCGCAGCAAGGGCGTGCCGGTTGCGGCGCTCGGCGCCCGCGTCCATCCGCACCACGGCGTGTTCTCCCCGATCAGGGGCGAGTACGTCGATCTGGTCGCCGAGGCGCCGCTGCCCGGCGACCGGCTGGCCTTCGACGTCGGCACCGGCACCGGCGTGCTGGCGGCGGTGCTGGCCCGGCGCGGCGTGCGGCACGTCGTGGCCACCGACCTCGACCGGCGGGCCGTCGAGTGCGCCGGCGACAACCTCGCCCGGCTGGGGCTGTCCGGCCGGGTGGAGGTGGTGCGGGCCGACCTGTTCCCACCGGGGCGCGCGCCGCTGGTCGTGTGCAATCCGCCGTGGCTGCCGGCCAAGCCGCTCTCGCCGCTCGATCACGCCGTCTACGACCAGGAGGGGCGGATGTTGCGCGGGTTCCTGGAGGGGCTGGACGAGCATCTGGAGCCCGGCGGCGAGGGCTGGCTGATCCTGTCCGACCTGGCCGAGCACCTGGGGTTGCGGAGCCGGGGCGAGCTGCTGGCGCAGTTCGCGGCGGCGGGGCTGCGGGTGGCCGGCCGCCTCGACGTCACGCCGCGGCACGGCCGGGCCGCCGACCGGGACGACCCGCTGCACGCGGCCCGCGCCGCCGAGGTGACCTCCCTCTGGCGGCTCACCCGCTGACGCCCGCGCCGCGGGGCTCACAGGTTAGCCGGGCCCTCTCCGCGGCAGGAGAGATATATGCACATTTCGGGAGTACAGACCGTTTTGCCCGATCACCGCTACGAGCAGGCGGAGATCACCGAGGCGTTCTCCCGGCTGACCGAGTGCGACGAGGACCTGCTGCGGCGCTTCCACGAGGCCACCGGGGTACGGGGCCGCAACCTGGCGCTGCCGCTGGCCGACTACGCCAAGCTCGACTCCTTCGCCCGCGCCAACGACGCCTACGTCGAGCAGGCGCTCGAACTCGGCGAACGGGCGCTGGCGGGCGCCCTGCACAAGGCCGACGTGCGCCCCGAGAAGATCGATCACCTGCTGTTCTGCTCCACCACGGGCCTGGCCACGCCCTCGCTCGACGCCAGGCTGGCCCAGCGCATGGGGCTGCGTCCCGACGTGAAACGGGTGCCGGTGTTCGGCCTGGGCTGCGCGGCGGGCGCGGCCGGGCTCTCCCGGCTGCACGACTACCTGCGCGGCTGGCCCGACCACGTGGCCGTGCTGGTGTGCGTGGAGCTGTGCTCGCTGACCATCCAGCGCGACGACGTCTCGATCGCCAACCTCGTCGCCAGCGGCCTGTTCGGGGACGGGGCGGCGGCCGTCGTCGCGACCGGGCGCGGCCCCGGCCCCGAGGTCGTCGCCACCCGCAGCAGGCTCTACCCGGGCACCGAGCACCTCATGGGCTGGGAGGTCGGCGACCACGGCTTCCGCATCGTGCTCGACGCGGACCTGACCGCGTTCGTGGAAGAAGTGCTGGCCGGCGACATCAGGACGTTCCTGGCCGACTACGGCCTGACCCCCGACCAGGTCGCCACCTGGATCTGCCACCCGGGCGGCCCGAAGGTGATCGAGAAGATCGTGGAGACGCTCGACCTGCCGCCCAAGGCGCTCGACGTGACCTGGAACTCGCTGCGCGAGAACGGGAACCTGTCGTCGGTCTCGGTGCTGCACGTGCTCCAGGAGACCCGCGGGCGGCCCGGCGCCCCCGCCGTGCTCATGGCGCTGGGGCCCGGCTTCTCCGCCGAACTGCTGCTGCTGCACTGGTGATCGCGTACGCGCTGCTCATCGGCCTGGTCGCGGTGGAGCGGCTGGCCGAACTCGTCGTGGCCAGGCGCAACCTCGCCTGGGCCCTGGCCAGGGGCGGCGTCGAGTACGGCGGGCGGCACTATCGCTGGATCGTGCTGGCCCACGTGGCGCTGCTGGTCGCGGCTCCGGCCGAGGTGTGGCTGCTCGGACGCCCGTTCCTGCCGGCGCTCGGCTGGCCCATGCTCGCCGTCGTGCTGCTGGCGCAGGGGCTGCGCTGGTGGTGCGTGGGCACGCTGGGACACAGGTGGAACACGCGGGTCGTGGTGGTGCCGGGGCTGCCGCTGGTGCGCGGCGGGCCGTACCGGTGGCTGCGGCACCCCAACTACGTCGCCGTGGTGGCCGAGGGCATCGCGCTGCCGCTGGTGCACACGGCCTGGCTGACCGCCCTGGCGTTCACGGTCGTGAACGCGGGGTTGCTCGCGGTTCGTGTCCGGGTGGAGGACGCGGCCCTGGCACACTAGAACGCATGAACGAGATACTGCCACTGCTGCAACGTGCCGCCGCCCGCACCGCCGACGTCGTCCACGACATCAAGGACGACCAGCTCGGGCTGCCCACGCCGTGCGCCGAATACGACGTCAGGGCGCTGCTCGACCACCTGGAGTGGGCGATGTCCCTGTTCGAGTCGGTCGCCGCCGGAGGGCCGTTCGTGCCCCCGAAGGCGGAGTACACCGGCGACTTCCCCGAGCGGGCCGAGCGCATGCTGGCCGTCTACGAGCGTCCCGAGGCGTGGGAGGGCGTCAGCGAGGCCATGGGCGGCCTGCCCAGGGCGGTGATCGCCCGCATGGCGCTGACCGACCTCGTGGCGCACGGCTGGGACCTGTCCAGGGCGACCGGCCTCGGCTACGAGGTGGACGACGAGACGACCGCCGAACTCGCGGAGTTCAGCTCCAGGATGGCGCCGATCGGCCGCGAGCGCGGGGCGTTCGGCGCGGAGGTGCCGGTGCCGGCCGGCGCGCCGGCGCTCGACCGGTTCCTCGGGCTCATCGGGCGGGATCCGGCCTGGAGACCGTGATCTCCGCCGGCCCTTCGGGCGCCTTGCCCGGGTAGAGGCCGGTCAGCAGCGTGCTGACCGTGTAGAGGTGCCAGGCCAGGGCCGGTTTCTGCACCACGGGGGCGGCGAACAGGGCGCGGACCTCGTCCGGGTTCACGATCGGGGTGAGGGCGTCGAGGGTGCCGAGCACCTGCTCGCGCAGCACGTCGGTGAGCGCGGGGCCGGGGCTGGTCCGCCAGCTCCAGCCGCCTCCTGTCTTGGTCGTGGGCAGGTGCGGGGGAGGCACGGGCAGCCGGGCCGGCCAGGGGAAGCGGCGACGGGGCCGCTCGTCACCGGTGAAGCGCCACTGCTTGCCCTCGATGGGCACGTCCCGCAGTTTCGGGGCCAGGCGCAGGATCAGGGCGTAGATGACCTCTTCGGACAGCCGCCAGCCCTGGTCCAGGCCCAGCGCCGCCCGCGCCACCCGGTTGTCCAGGAACGGCCGCACCGGGTCGCCGCGCCGCAACGAGCCCGCGCGGGCGCTGGCCTGCCAGCGTCCCACCTTGTACCAGATGTAGATGTGGTCCAGCGCCTCCAGCCGGTTCGGACGGGCCAGCCACGGCGCGGCCAGCTCGCGGGCGTGCTCGTTGGCCTCGGCGGTGAAGAGCTTGGCGTCCTTGCGGAAGGTGTTGTCGATGCGCCGCGTCAGGGCCTTGTCGCCGAGGTCGGTCTGGAGCAGGTTCAGGCTGCCCGCGCGCAGCGTCTCGCCGCTCTGCCCCGACATGGTGGGCTTGCCGGAGTACGGCAGGTAGCTCACGATCGTCTCGTACGCCGAGGTCATGCCCTCGCAGGTGCGCAGCGTCTCCCAGGCCCGGTTCAGCGGATGCTCCACCAGCACCGCGTCCTTGGCGGCGGTCTGCGGCGGGGCGATGACCGTGTGCCCCACGCCGAGCCGCTCCGCGATCATGCGGGCGATGATCACGTCGGGGTGCGTGTCGAGCCCGTTCGTCGTCGCCCGGAACGGCACCCGCGCCGCGTGCAGCAGGGCCGCCAGGATACGGGTGTCCCGGCCGCCGGTCAGCGCCAGGTTCACCGGCTCGCCCAGGTCGCGCAGCGGTGTCACGGTCGCCAGCAGCGCGTCGGCCAGCTCGTCGATGGCCGACCGCTTGGCCCGCTCCGAGGTGGGGGCGGGCGCGGCCTCGGGCAGCGGGGTCTCGGAGACGGTGCGTACGCCGTCCCGCACGACGAGCCGCGAGCTGGGCCGCAGCGCCGACACCCCCTTGTACGGGGTCTCGTCCGACAGGAAGAAGCCCTGCCTGACCATCGTCTGCAGGGCGAGCACGTCGTGCTCGACGCGGTCGCCGGCCTGGGCCATCAGGTGCACGAGCAGCGCGCGGCTGCCGACGATGTGCAGTTCCGGGGTCTCGGCGTAGAAGACGGGGCAGACGCGGTTGATCGCGGTGCTCGCGCCCAGTTCCCCGTCACGGGCGAACCAGGCCGAGAAGCAGCCGCCCACGGAGTCGTCCGGCAGCGCGGTCACGTCGGCGGGGCCGGCCAGGTGGCCGTTGAGCCCGACGACCCGGCCGCCGTGCTCGGAGATCAGCGGCGGCCTGCGGGTGTCGTCGGGCTCGTTGCTCCAGCCGAACAGTGAGACGCCCCGGCCGTGCCACTCCTGACCGCGGATGACGTCCGGCGGCACGGGAAAGGCGGGCTCGATAACCGACCGAGCCTTATTGAGTACATCCGGCGGGATTTCATGCTGTTTTCCGGCAATGCCCAAATACACGCGCACGGCATCATGACTACCTCAATTATCCCATTCATCACAACTGATCACGTGTCGATCGCGGTTTGCGCTCGCTTACGTCACCGGCCCGGCCACCGTGAACTCCATTCCGTCGTACGACTCGGAGGTGGTTCAGATGAAACTTCGCCCCATGGCGGCCGGTGTGGGTCTTGTCGCACTCCTGGGACTGGCGGCCTGCGGCGGTGGCGGCCAGCACGCCACCAGCAGCGACCGGGCCCCCGTCGCGGCCGGGCAGTCGTCCGATGAGGACCAGGGCACGGGCGCGGAGGCGTCCGCGTCGGCCCGCCCGGACAGCGAGAAGGACACGACGACCGCGCAGATCTCCACGTTCGCCCTGGACGTGGACACCGCCTCGTACGGCTACGCGCGCCGGACCCTCCAGGAGGGCCGCTGGCCCGAACCCGGCCAGGTCCGCCCCGAGGAGTGGGTGAACGCCTTCCGCCAGGACTACGCCCAGCCGCCGGACGACGGGTTCGCCGTGCACGTGGACGGCGCGCGGCTGCCCGAGCGGGACGAGGCCGTCCTGCGGGTCGGCCTGCAGACCCGCGCCTCCGAAACCTCCGAGCGGCGCCCCGCCAACCTCACGTTCGTCGTGGACGTGTCCGGCTCGATGGCCGAGGCCGGGCGGCTGGACCTGGTCAAGTCCGCCCTGCTGAAGCTGCTCGACCAGCTCGCCCCCGGCGACCAGGTCTCGATCGTCTCCTTCAGCGACGACGCCGAGGTGCTGGCCTCCATGACCCCGCTGACCGCCAGGGACGAGCTGCGCGCGGCGATCGAGCGGCTCACGGTCTCCGGAGGCACGGACCTGGAGTCCGGGCTCACCACCGGGTACCGGGAGGCGTCCCGGGCGTACCGGCCGGCCGCCACCAACCGCGTCATCGTGCTGTCCGACGGCCTGGCCAACCAGGGCGCCACGCAGTGGCAGGCCATCCTGGGCCAGGTCAAGGAGTACGCGGGCAAGCAGGTCACGCTGCTCACCGTCGGCGTCGGCCGCGACTACGGCGACGAGCTGATGGAGCAGCTCGCCGACAACGGCGACGGCATGGCCGTGTACGTCAGCAGCGAGGAGGAGGCCACGAAGCTGTTCACCACGCAGCTCCCCGGCACCCTCGACCTGCGCGCCCGCGACGCCAAGGCCCAGGTCGTCTTCAACCCGTCGGTGGTGGAGAGTTACCGCCTCATCGGGTACGAGAACCGCGAGCTGAGCGCCGAGGAGTTCCGCGACGACAGCCGCGACGGCGGCGAGATCGGTCCAGGCCACTCCGTCACCGCCCTGTACGCGCTCAAGCTCAAGCCGGGGGCCCACGGCCAGCTCGCCCAGGCCACGGTCCGCTGGCAGGACCCTGACACCCGGGCCGCGTCGGAGGCCGGCGAGTCGCTGCGCTCCGGCGACCTGGCCGCCTCCCTCTGGGACAAGGCGCCGGTCCGGCTGCAGGTGGACGTCGCCGTGGCGGCGTTCGCGCTGTACCTGCGGGATCGGGAGGCGTTCGGCATGGATCTGGCCACGCTGGGTGAGCACGCGACCCGGCTGGCGGCGGCCTCGGAGGATCCGATGGTCTCCGAGCTGGTCACGCTGGTCGAAAAGGCCAGGTCGGTGAGCTGACGGCCGCTGTGCCCGGGCCTGCGGCGGCCCGGGCAACGGTTTTCGCGTGCAGGGGAGGTCCCGGAGTCGGATAGACTTTTACTCGCAACAAGGGGCTATGGCGCAGTTGGTAGCGCGCCTCCATGGCATGGAGGAGGTCTGGGGTTCGAATCCCCATAGCTCCACAGCGAGAAGAAGACCGCTTCCCGAGCTCGGGAAGCGGTCTTCTTCGTTTTCCGGGCCTGGCTATATCGAACTGGAGTTCGTATAATAACGGCATGAGCCCTGTGGAACTGCCTGAGATCTGGAGGCCGCCCATCGTGGCGGCGGTCCCCGACGGCATCGCGCGTTACCTGCTGGCCTGGGGTGACGACGCGCAGGGAGCGCGGTGGGGATACCTGCTGTGGCCCCCGCGCACACTGACGGCACGCGGGGGCGTACACCACGAGGCGAGCGCCCGCTGGGTGCACTGGGAGGAGATCGCTCCCGTGGCCGGGGAGGACTACAGCACGGTCCCGATCGCCGACCCGCTCCTGCTGCTCCCCTGATCGCGTACGGGCGGGTTGAAGCGGTGGTAGCCGGGCGCGGTCCACCCGGCGGGCAGGGTCCCCGCGAGGTGGGTGTAGGCGTCCACCTCGAACCGCACCACCGGCCGGTCGCCGCCCCAGTCCGCCCGCGCCCGCCCGGTCAGGTGCAGCGTCCGGCCGCGTTCCCAGTCGGGGAACAGCAGCCCGGCCGCCGGGTCCAGTTCCAGGTTGCCGAGCGTCATGTACATGCCGTTGCCCGGGTAGTCGGGGAACTCCAGCGAGCGCGGCCCGGTGACCCGGACGAAGCCGGGGTTGCCGCCCCGGTGCGACACGTCCGCCCCGAAGCCGGCGGCCCGCGTGGCGATGAAGAACGTGTCGGCCGCCTCGATCCAGTCGCGGTGCCGCCCGGTCGGGGCGGACCCGCTCCCGATCCTGGCCGGCGTGCCGGGGGGCGTGGTGGGCTCGCGGGTCTGGATGTACTTGGGGCAGTTGGCGTAGACCTGCTCGGTCCCGACCACGAGCGACTCTCCCGTCTGCACGGCGGTGCCGTTGACGCGCATCCTGCGCCGCGTGCGCGGCTCGATGGCCAGCAGCCCGACGTCCCGCTCGGCCGCGAACAGCCCGTGCAGCGGATCGTCCGGCGCGGGCGCGGCGCGCAGCACGATCGTGCGGTCGTCGGCCGCGTCGGCGAAACCGGCGGGCCCGGTGAGCACGCTCGCCCAGAGCCGCCCGAGGTCGTCGGCGGCGCCGGCCACGATCATGCGCTGGTCCCGCAGGAACGCCGCCGCCACCTCGGGGATGTCCGCCCGCGCGCGCGAGCTGCCGTGATCCGCCACCCGCACCCCGGCGCGCCGCTGCACGGCGACCTCGCCCGGATGGCTCCTCACGAGAAGAACCCGCAGGTGGGCGCGCCGGTGGTGGGCGCGGGCCGGTCGCCGGCCGCGTCGGGGGCGAAGATCTCCAGCCGGACGCCGTCGGGGTCCTCGAAGAACACGCCCCCGGAGGCGGCGCCCTCGCCGTGCGGCACGACGCCGTCGTGCCGCGGGGTCACCCCGAGGTCCCTGATCACCTTCTCCGCGCGGCGGACCGCGTCGAGGTCGGCCACCTGGAAGGACAGGTGGTGCAGGCCGGGACGATCGGCGGCGAAGCGGCCGGTGCTCTGCTGCCAGAGCGTCAGCACCAGCGCGCCGTCCTGGGTCAGGAAGGCGTAGCGGCGGCCGTCCTCGTGCGATTCGCCCGCGACCGTGAACCCGAACACGCGCCGGTAGAACTCCTTGGACGTGTCGAGGTCGGTGACGTTGAGCCCGATGTGCCCGGTCTGGAAGGACATCCCACACTCCTCTAACGGATGAACGACTGACTTGCCGTTAGACAATATAACGGCAAAGTCGGGTCGTTGGCGTTAGATGTGGGTCACTTCCGGTGCTCCCGGTAGTGCCGGGCCGCGCGGGCGCGGTTCCCGCAGGCCGTCGAGCACCACTCCTGGCGCGGGTGCTCCTTGACGAAATAGAGCACGCAGCGGGGGGCCTGGCAGGTCCGCAGCAGGGCCCGTTCGGGGCCGGCGAGGAACTCGGCCGCCCCGGCGGCGAGCCGGCCGCGCAGCCGCGCCGACTCGTCGCCGGTCGAGGCCGTGACGAGGGTGGGCGCGCCGGTCCAGCGCAGTTGCGGGGCCGTGGGCGCGGCCAGGGCCGTGGCGTTGACCAGCGCCAGCGCCTCCTCGAACGCGGGCAGGTCCGCCGCGTCCGCCCGGCTCGGCGGCTCGGGCGTCACGGCTCTGGCGAACAGGGCGCGCACGGCCTGGCGCAGGCGTACGGTCTCGCGCCGAAGCTCCTCCGAGGCCGTGAAGCTCTCGTCGAGACCCAGTTCGGCGGCGTGCTCGCGGGCCCAGGCCGTCATCCCGCCGACGCTCGACAGGGTGTCGACCGGGCCGGATCGGTCGGCTCTGACCGTGCTGACGAATTCCAGGCTCAGGAAGGGCATCCTCCCAATCTAACGTCGGGATTCGAGTCGGCCCGTTAGATGAAAATTGCGTGGTCGGAAATATTGCTGATCACGCAACTTCGTTCTATGGTCATGGGCATGAGCGGACTGCGCGAGCGGAAGAAGCAGGCCACCCGCGAGGCGCTGATGTCGGCCGCGCTCCGGCTGGCGCACGAACGCGGCCTGGAGAACGTGCGGGTCGAGGACATCGCGGCCGCGGCCGGGGTGTCGCCGAGGACGTACAACAACTACTTCTCCAGCAAGTACGAGGCGATCACCGCCCGGCACACCGACCGCGTGCGCGACTCGGTGGCGGCGCTGCGCGCCCGGCCGCCCGGTGAGCCCCTCTGGGAGGCGCTCACCGAGGCCATGGTGCAGCCGTGGGCGCGGCACGCGGGCACCACCGACACACCGCCGTCGCCCGAACTGCTGGCCGGCATCCGCATGCTGGCCGACGAGCCCGCGCTGCGGGCCGAGTCGCTGCGGGCGGTGTTCGCGGCCGACGGCGAGCTGGCCGCGGCCGTCGCGGAGCGCGTCGGCGCCGACCCGGCGCGCGACCTCTACCCGTCCCTGGTCGCCGGCGCGGTGACCGCGGCCGTCCAGGCGGGCGTGGCCCACTGGCTGCGCGCCGACCCTCCCGTGCCGCTCGTGCCGGTGCTGCGCGAGTGCCTGCGAGCGCTGGCCGCCGGACTGCCCACCCCTTCCCGATGAGGAGCACACCTGTGGACGTCGTCATCGCCGGAGCCGGCCCGAACGGGCTGATGCTGGCCTGCGAGCTGAGCCTGGCCGGAGTCACGCCGGTCGTCGTCGAACGCCTGCCCCGGCGCAGCGACCAGCCCAAGGCCAACGGGATCGTCGGCCAGGTCGTCCGGCTGCTGCGCCGGCGCGGCCTGGCCGACGAGGAGGCCGCCATGCCCGCGTTCGTGTTCGGCGGGATGCCGCTGCGCCTGGCGGGCCTGAAGGACAACCCGCTGCACGGGATGGGCGTCAGCCAGCCCGTCCTGGAGGAACTGCTCGAGAAGCGCGCGCTCGACCTGGGCGTGGAGATCCGGCGCGGGCACGAGCTGACCGGGTTCACCCAGGACGCCGACGGGGTGAGCCTGGAGCTGACCGGGCCCGGCGGGCCGGACGAGCTGCGCACCCGCTACCTGGTCGGCTGCGACGGCGCGCACAGCGTGGTCAGGAAGGCGTCCGGGATCGGCTTCCCCGGCTCGCACGCGGCCGACGTCGTCAGCCGCACCGCGCACGTCGCCATCCCCGGGGCGGTGACCAGGCAGGTCGAGCTGGACATTCCGGAGGTGGGCACGTTCGTGCTCTACACCTGGCACAGGACCGAGCGGGGCGCGTACGCGATCATGCCGGCCGGTCCCGACGTGTTCACCGTCGCCGCGATGGAGTGGGAGCGCGCCGCGCCCGGCGACGACGTGCCGATGACCATCGGCGAGCTGGGCGAGAGCCTGTCCCGCGTGCTCGGTCTGGGCGAGCGGGGCGTGCCCCTGGCCGAGCCGCCCGGCCCCGGGCCGCGCCTGCTGCGGCGGCTGAACGGGCGCGACACCCGGGTGGCCGACCGGTACCGCGCGGGCAGGGTGTTCGTGGCGGGCGACGCCGCGCACGTGCACTCCGCCATGGGCGCCCCCGGGCTCAACCTGGGCCTCCAGGACGTCGTCAACCTGGGCTGGAAGCTGGCCGCGCAGGTGCGCGGCTGGGCGCCGGCCGGGCTGCTCGACACCTACGACGCCGAGCGCCGGCCCGCCGCCGAACGGGTCGCCATGCACAGCCAGGCCCAGCTCGCGCTGGTCGCGCCGGGGCCCGAGGTGACGGCGCTGCGGACGGTGTTCGGCGAGCTGCTGGGCGACGAGGCCGCCCTCGGGCGCATCGCCGCCATGCTGGCCGGAGCGGACGTGACCTACCCGATGCCCGCCCCGGCGCACCCGCTGCTCGGCCGCTTCCTGCCCGACCTGCCCCCGGGGGCGGGCGCAGGGGCGCGGCCCGTGCTGGCCGGCGCGACGGACGGGCTGCGGATGCGTCACGGGCGGGTGGACGTCGTACGCTCCGGCGGGCCCGAGGCCGTGCTGGTGCGGCCCGACGGTTACGTGGCGTGGGCCGGCGAGCCCGACGAGACGCTGGACGAGGCGCTGCGGACGTGGTTCGGCGAGGCACTCGAAGCCGTGTGACCCTTCAGGCCCGAAGCGGCGTGATCGGCCGGGGCCGTGGGGCGGCGGGGTGGCCCGGGAGGG
>NZ_SSXE01000311.1 GCF_021699195.1 Nonomuraea sp. MG754425
GGTGAAGGGGGTTCGGCTGGGCGGGTTACCGGTCGTGTGGATCGGGCTGGTGCTGGCCGTCCTGCTGATCGTGTTCTCGGTGCTGGCGCCGCACGCGTTCCCGACCTCGTTCAACCTGCTCAACCTGGTGAGCGACGCCGCCATTCTGCTCCTGCTGGCCACCGGCATGACGTTCGTGATCATCACGGCGGGGATCGACCTGTCGGTCGGTGGCGTGCTGGTGTTCTCCGCCGTGGTGGCGGCCAGGGTCATCGAGGGCACGGGCTCGCCGGTGCTGGGCGCGGCGGGCGCGGTCGGCACCGGACTGGCCTGGGGTGTGCTGAACGGCGTGCTGGTCGCGCTGGGCCGGATCCCGGCGCTGATCGTGACGCTGGGCACGCTCGGCATGTCGCTCGGTGGGGCACTGCTGCTGACCGGGGGCGTCGATCTGCGCGCGCCCGCCGACCTGACCCTGGGGCTCGGGCTGGCGCGCTGGTTCGGCGTGCCGCTGATCGTGTGGATCTGCGCCGTCATCACCGCCGCCCTGGCCCTGGCGCTCGCCGTCACCCGCTTCGGCCGTCACACGTACGCGATCGGCTCCAACGCCGAGGCCGCCCGGCGCGGCGGTGTGGCCGTGCGCGGGCATCTGATCAAGGTGTACGGCCTGGCCGGGCTCCTGGCGGGGCTGGCCGGGCACCTGTCGCTGGCCAAGTACGGCATCACCGGCGTCTCCGCGCACTCCACCGACAACCTGCAGGCCATCGCCGCCGTGGTGATCGGCGGCACGTCCCTGTTCGGCGGGGTCGGGACGGTCGCCGGCACGGTCATCGGCGTGTTCATCCCCGTCGTCCTCCAGAACGGCTTCCAGATTCTCGGCGTGCGGCCGTTCTGGCAGCAGGTGGTGGTGGGGGCCGTGCTCGTGGCCGCCGTCTACGTCGACCAGTGGCGGCGCCGGGCCAGAGATCAGTGAAGGAGGCACCACCCATGAGCAAGAAGGCCATGGCCGCTCTCGGAGCGATGCTGCTCGTGATCACCGCCTGCGCAGGCCCGGGCGGTGACGGCGGCAGCGGTCAGATCCGGGTGACGCTCGTGCAGGGGCTGGCGGGGGAGGAGTTCTACGAGACCATGGCGTGCGGGGCGCGGGCCAGGGCCGGCGAACTCGGGGTGACGCTCGACGTGCAGGGTCCGCAGAAGTTCGATCCGACGTTGCAGACGCCGATCGTCAACTCGGTCGTCGCGGGTCGTCCGGACGCGATACTCGTCGCGCCGACCGACGTCAAGGCCATGATCGCGCCGCTGACGCAGGCCAAGCAGCAGAACATCAAGATCATCCTGGTGGACACGGTGGTCGAGGACCCGGGCATCGGCCTGTCCCGGATCAGCACCGACAACGTCAAGGGCGGTGCGGCGGCGGCCAAGGCACTGTCGGAACAGATCGAGGGCGCGGGCAAGGTGCTGGTGATCTCCACCGACCCCGGGGTCAGCACGGTGGACGCGCGGATCAAGGGCTTCGAGGACGAGATCAAGGCGAGCCACCCGGGGATCACCTATGTGGGGGTGCAGTACTCGCACAACGACGTCGGCGAGGCATCCCGGATCATGAACGCGGCGCTGGCCAAGGACGCCGACCTCGCCGGGGTGTTCGCCACGAACCTCAACTCGGCCACCGGCGCGGGCACGGCGCTCCAGCAGGCGGGCAAGCTCGGACTGGTCAAGATGGTCGGCTTCGACGCGGGCCCCGCACAGGTCAAGCAGCTCAGGGACGGTGTCGTGCAGGCGTTGATCGCGCAGTTGCCCGCCGACATCGGCGCCAAGGGGGTCGAGCAGGCCGTCGCGGCGGTCCGGGGGCAGCAGGTGACGCCGTCGATCCCGACCGACGCCACGATCGTCACCACCGAGAACGTGGACCAGCCCGAGGTCGGGAAGGTGCTCTACAAGGCCGGCTGCTGACCGGCCGGGCCCATCGCCGGCCCGGTGGGGTTTGCTTCAACCTGGTTTGCCCGCGACCTCGGCACGGCTTGTTCGGCCTTGCCTTCCCTATCGGCGGTATGTTGCCGCCGCCCGTGTCCTCTCCGTGACCGAGTCGGCCGCTCTCGTTCGGGAGCGGATTCGGGGCGACGAGCCGGCCGCCCGTCAACTCGGGCGTCTGTTCCTCCCGTGATGGCCACGCGGCGGCAGGTGGGGCTCCGCACGCCGAGCGCCTGGCCGCCGTCGCCCGCTGCGGGCGGCGCGTCCCGGTGGAGATGAGGGCTCGGGTTGTCGGGGTGTGATGGCTGGTCGGGTGCATCGGCTGGTGCGGGGTGTGGTTTTGCACGGGTGGGTTGCTCGCCGAGGTTCGGGCGTTCGGTGGAGGTGGGGGGAGCACGCGGGTGTGCGTCCAAGGCAGCCTGCTGGGTGTTCTGCGGGCTGGAGGAGGCCGGGCGGGTGGTGCTGGGCGCCGGACGGTCGAGCCGGGTCGGCCGGCGTTCCTGGGCGGGTTTCTCGGGCGGCCGGCGCTTCGATCAGGCGGGGTCCTGCGACCGAGACGATCGACGCGCACCGGATCCCGGCCGTCCTCCCGGACGGCCCCCGACGTGGGCAGCCCGTTCAGGCGGGCAGGGCGGCCAGGAGGAAGGCGAGGCGGGCGGCGGCGGACTCGACGTCGTCCGAGGTGCCCAGGCGGTAGCCCCACGAGGTGATGAAGGCGCCCTCGTCGGAGCAGGTCACGGTCTCCGCGAGGGTGGCCGAGAAACGGTTGCGGACCGAGACGTACGCCGGGTCGCTGGCCAGGGCGACGTTCTGGACGGACAGGTCGGCATGCCGACCCGCATACCAGGCGAACCGCTCAAGGCTGAGCGCGATATCCAGCATCATGCGTCACCTCCGCAACGTCTCGCGACAGAATTGCACGATCTTGTGGTGGGTCGCAAGCAATTGCTGCGGTTAATGTGGAGTTTGTTTCCGGTATTCGTCGAGTATGGAGATGATGACTTCTCGCCCCGACTCCTCGAACTCCGTCACCTTCGCGTAGTCGTCGAAAGCTCGTACGTAGAAGGCGATGTCGTCGGGATCGCGGAGGATCAGGTCCTTCGTCATCGTGGCGACCGCGACCATGGCCTCGTTGTAGATCCAGAAGCCGTTGATCGGGTTGGCGGGCAGCTCGGTGCGGAAGGGGATCACGCCGAACTCGACGTTCGGCAGGGTGCTGACGGCGAGCAGGCGGTCGAGCTGGCCGCGCATCACCTCGGGCGGGGCCAGCGGCATGCGCAGCGCGGCCTCGGTCACGACGAACCTGAACGTGCGCGTGCGGTCGTAGAGGATCTCCTGGCGTTGCATGCGCACCCGGACCGCCGCGTCGATCTGGTCGGCGGCGCTGTAGAGCCGCTTGACCTTCTGGAACACGTGCCTGGCGTACTCGGAGGTCTGCAGCAGGCCGACGATGATGCCGGGCTCGAAGACGCGGAAGACCTTCGTGCGCGCCTCCAGGTCGCGGACGTCCTCCTGGATCGCGGCCAGGCCGCTGCGGTGGCGCTGCTTCCAGTCGTCGTGCCGCTCCAGCAGCGCGATCGACTGGCTGATCAGCACGTCGGTCGTGTCGGGCGAGGCGTTGACCGCCTGCGCCCACACGACCACGTCATCCTCGGTCGCCGTCTGGCGGGCGTTCTCCAGGCGCGAGACCTTGGACGGCTGCCAGCGCAGCCGTTCGGCCAGCTCCTTGCCCGACAGATGGGCGGCCTCGCGGAGCTGGCGGAGCTGGCCGCCGAGGTCGATTCGCGCCTGCTGGAACGACGTCACGCGGCAAGAGGCTAGCCTTGTCGCCGCCGATCATGCCAGGGCCCCGTGGAATTGTAATCAACTGGTTGCGGAGTGTGTTCGCGGTGGTGTCGGGAAAGCGTTTGCTTCATGGGCCTGGGTTTCCGTCGCGGCCGGCAGGACGCGGCGGGCGATCTCGGTGATGAGCTCGCGGGGGATCTCGACCGCCGTCTCGCCTTCGAGGACGTCACGGAGGTCCGCGAGCGCCTCCGCGTCGGTGACTTGCAGACCTTGCACGACGATGGTGCCGCGATCGGTCTCGTAAAGGGTGGGGCAGGCGCCCGCCTCCGAGGTGGAGCCGAGGAACCGCATGCGCATGACGATCCTTCCCCGATAGCTCTGTGCAATTGCGCGCAATTGTATGTCGAGAAACGGGGGAACTGATCGTTTTTCCCGAAATCGTGATAAATGCCCGTTCGTAACGCAGGCCGGCGCGTCAGCCGAGGGAGCCGTTCATGAACTCCTGGGCCCGCTCGAACAAGCGCAGCGTCGTCGCGTGCAGCAGGTCGCCGATGTCCTTGGGGGCCTTCCCGGCGAACGCCCTGGCGTGGCTGCCCTCGAGCACGATGCCGAGCTTGAAGCAGGCCATGACCGCGTACCAGCCGACGTCCGACAGGTCCCGATCCGACAGCGCCGCGTAGTACGCGATGATCTCCCGGGGCGGCGGCAGCCCCGGGACGTGCTCGTTGCCGGCCGGCCACATGGCCACCAGCCAGCCCAGGTCCACGAGCGGGTCGCCGATCGTGCACATCTCCCAGTCCACGATCGCGGCCACGCGCGGGCTGTCGGGGGCGAACATCAGGTTCGCGAAATGGTAGTCGCCGTGCATGACGCCGGGTGTGAACGCGCGGGGGAGGTGGCTGGTGAGCCAGGCGGCCGTCTCCCGCAGGCCGGGGATGTCCGGGCCGGGGTAGCCGTCGAGCTCGGCGTAGGAGTCGAGCTCCTTCAGCCAGCGCGGCACCTGCCGTTCCAGGAAGCCCTCGGGCCGTCCGAAGCCCGGCAGCACCGCAGGGTCGATCCGGCCCAGTTCGGCCAGTGCGGCGGCGGCCTCCAGCCCCATCCGGTGCCTGATCGCGGGATCGGAGGCGTGCGGCTCCGGCAGCCCCGTCGACGGGTTGAACCCGTCCACCGGCTCCATCAGGTAGAACACCGGCTCGCGCAGCGTCTGGGCGGCCACCAGCCGGGGCGCGGGCACGGGTGTGTCGCGCAACGCCGCCAGCACCCGCGCCTCGCGGCGCAGCACCTCGTTGCTCTTGCGGCGGGCGTGCAGGGGCGGCCGGCGCAGGATGTACGGCCGGCCGCCGCGCTCGAAGCGGACCATGACGTTCTGCGTGCCGCCCAGGACCGGCGCCGGGCCGAGGATCGGGCCGCCGGGCAGCCCTTCGGCGTCCATCCACGCGCCGAGCTGGTCGAAGTCGACGGCGCTGACGTCGATGTGGGTGGCGGACATGTGCGGCCCTTCGACAGAACGATGTTCTGGTGCCCGACCCTACGAGAGCGCCGCGCGCACGGTCAACCCAGCGCCTGCATGTACGGCAGCCACTGGCGCGCCCGGTCGCCGGGCAGGTCGCCGTCGAGCACCATCATCGAGACCTGCCACGGTTCGCCGATGCCGTGCTCGCCCGCCCACGCGATGATCGGCTCCTTGGACAGGTCGAAGTCCATCCGCACCACGCCGCCCGCGTCGAGCGCCAGATCGCCGATCAGCGCCCTGGCCGTCTCCTCGTCACCGGCCACGACGGGGCCGATCACCGTGTTGTCGTCGTTGCGCCAGCAGTGGCCGAAGCCGCCTTCGGCGACCCGCACCCGCTCGCCGAAGCCGAACATCCGCCGCAGCGCCGCCGACCGGTCGGTGCCGAACGCCTCCGCGTCGAGCCGCAGGATGCCGTCGAGGTCCGCCTGCGTGGCGAGGCGGGTGCGTCCCGAGGGCTCGCCCTTGAAGACGCCCGTGTGCTTCGCGGCGCGGCCGACGACGCGGAAGCCGAGCCGCTCGTACAGGGGGCGGCCCAGGTCGGTCGCGTACAGCGAGACGGTGCGGCCGGACGCCTGCTCCAGCACGTGCTCCATGAGGCGCCGGCCCAGCCCGCGCCGCTCGAACCTGGCGGCCGTCAGGACCATGCTGATCGCGGCGTGGTCGTCGCCGTAGCGGGTCAGGACGTTCGTGGCCGCCAGGCCGTCGCCGTCGGGGGCGTCGATGCCGTATACCTCGCCGATCTCGAACAGCAGGCCCCACTTGTGCCGCTCGGGCAGCCAGCCGCGGTCCTCGGCCAGGCGGGTGCAGTCGTCGAGATCGGTTCGGGTGAGGCGGCGCAACTCCATGGCGGGCATTCTTCTCCATGGGCGAGGTACGCCTCAAAGTGATTTCCGGCGCGTCGCCGGGTCGTTCGGGAGCGGAGGACGAATGCGGTACGTCGCGGCGATCGACGTCGGCGGCACCACGATGAAGGGCGGGCTCGTCGCCAGGGACGGGACGATCCGCCACTTCGAACGCCGCCCCACACCACGCGCGGACGGGCCGGAACGCGTCATCGCCGCCGTCTCCTCCTTCGTCGCCGACCTCGCCCGCCCCAGGGACGGCGTGCGCCCGCCGGCGGTCGGCCTGGCGGTGCCGGGGCTGGTCACGCCCACGCACGCGGTCTTCTCGGCCGCCTTCGGGTGGCGGGACGTGCCCGCCGCCGCGTTCGCCGGCGACGTGGACCTGCCGGTGGCGCTCGGTCACGACGTGCGGTCGGCGGGGGAGGCGGAACTCGCGTACGGGGCGGCCGAGCGGGACGTGCTGTACCTGCCCATCGGCACCGGGATCGCGGGGGCCGTGGTGCTGTCGGGCGCGCTGCACGGGGGCGCCGGTGGATGGGCCGGGCAGATCGGGCACATCCCCGTCCGGCCGGACGGGCTCGCGTGCGGGTGCGGGCAGCGGGGCTGTCTGGCGGCCTACGCCTCCGGCGGGGCGGTCGCGGCGCGGTGCGGCGTCGCCGGGGCCGAGGAGGTGCTCCGGCTGGTCCTGGACGGCGACGCGCGGGCCGTGGCGGTGTGGGACGAGGCCGTGGAGGCGCTCGCGCTGGCCCTGACCACGTACACGCTGCTGCTGGACCCGGCGGCCGTCGTCATCGGCGGCGGGGTGTCGCGGGCCGGGGAGGCCCTGCTCGGCCCGCTGCGGGAGCGGCTGGCCGGGCGGCTCGGGCGGCGGCGGGCGCCACGGCTGCGGGTGTCGGGCCTCGGGGCGACGGCGGGCCTCATGGGGGCGGGAC
>NZ_SSXE01000312.1 GCF_021699195.1 Nonomuraea sp. MG754425
GACCCACCCCCCGCCCCCACGGTGGAGCGCCGCACGATCGACGTGATCCCCGACGCCGAACGGCACGGCACGCCACGCAGCCAGTTCACCCTCTGGTTCGGGGCCAACATGCAGATCACGGCCATCGTGGACGGCGCGCTGGCCGTCGTGTTCGGGGCCGACGCCCTGTGGGCGATCATCGCCCTGCTGATCGGCAACGTCCTGGGCGGCGTCGTGATGGCGCTGCACTCGGCCCAGGGGCCGCGGCTCGGCCTGCCCCAGATGATCTCCAGCCGGGCACAGTTCGGCGTGCACGGCGCGGTCGTGCCGCTCGTCCTCGTCGTGCTGATGTACCTGGGCTTCGCCGCGACCGGCAGCGTGCTGGCCGGGCAGGCGCTCGGCCGGATCCTGCACATCCCCGCCGGCGCCGGCATCCTGCTCTTCGGCCTGCTGACGGTGATCGTCGCCGTCACCGGTTACCGGCTCATCCACACCGTCGGCAGGATCGCCACCGTGGTCGGCGTGCTCGGGCTCGGCTACCTGCTGATCGCCGTGTTCAGCACCTACGACGTGGGGGCGGTCGTCGGCGTCAAGCCGTTTGAGGCCCCGACGTTCCTGCTGGCCGTGGGGCTCGGCGCGGCCTGGCAGCTCACGTTCGGCCCGTACGTCGCCGACTACTCGCGCTACCTGCCTCGCCGGACCCCCGAGCGCGCCACGTTCTGGAGCACGTTCGCGGGCAGCGTGATCGGCTCGCAGTGGGCGATGACGCTGGGCGCGCTGATCGCGGCCGTCTCCGGGGAGGTGTTCGTCGGCGACCAGGTCGGGTTCGTCGGCGAGCTGGCCGGGCCCGCGATCGTCGCGGTGCTGATCTACGCCGTGATCGTGGTCGGCAAGCTGACCGTCAACACGCTCAACGCCTACGGCGGCTTCATGTGCCTGCTGACGACGGTGACGGCGTTCGACGGCCGCTCGCGGATCTCGCCGGTGGCCCGCGCGCTCTACATCGCCGGCTTCACGGCCGTGTCGATCGCGGTGGCGCTGCTGGCCAGCGCCGACTTCCTGACCAGCTTCAAGAACTTCGTGCTGGTGCTGCTGATGGTGTTCACGCCGTGGAGCGCCATCAACCTCACCGACTACTACCTGGTCTCCAAGGAGCGGGTGGACATCCCCGCCCTGTACGACCCGGCGGGCCGCTACGGCCGCTGGAACGTGGCCGCCCTGGCCAGTTACGCCTTCGGCGTGCTGATCCAGATCCCGTTCCTGGCGCAGCAGCTCTACACCGGGCCGGTCACGGAACTGCTCGGCGGCGCGGACATCTCCTGGATCGTCGGCCTGCTGGCGACCGCCGCGCTCTACTATCCGTGGGCCCGTCGCACGTCGAACCCGCCCGCCGAGATGATCTACCCGTCCACCGAGCCGGCACCGGCCCGCTGACGAAAGGAACCACCATGGAAGGCGCACGCCCGGTCCGGGCCGCCCGCGGCACCGAGCTGACAGCTCTGGGCTGGCAGCAGGAGGCCGCGTTGCGGATGTTGCAGAACAACCTCGACCCCGAGGTGGCCGAGCACCCCGACGAGCTCGTGGTCTACGGCGGCACGGGACGCGCCGCCCGCGACTGGCGCTCCTTCGACGCGATCGAGCGGACGCTGCGCACGCTCAAGGCCGACGAGACGATGCTGGTCCAGTCGGGCCGGCCGGTCGGCGTCATGACCACCCACGAGTGGGCCCCGCGCGTGCTGATCGCCAACTCCAACCTGGTCGGCGACTGGGCCACCTGGGAGGAGTTCCGGCGGCTGGAGGCGGCCGGGCTCACCATGTACGGCCAGATGACGGCCGGTTCGTGGATCTACATCGGCACGCAGGGCATCCTCCAGGGCACGTACGAGACGTTCGCCGCGGTCGCGGCCAAGAGGTTCGGCGGCTCGCTGGCCGGGACGATCACGCTCACCGCCGGGCTCGGCGGGATGGGCGGCGCCCAGCCGCTGGCCGTCACCATGAACGGCGGCGTCGCGATCTGCGTCGAGTGCGACCCGTCGCGCATCCGCCGCCGCCTCGAACACGGCTACCTCGACGTGGAGGCCGGCGACCTGGAGGAGGCGCTGCGGCTGGCCGCCGAGGCCAGGGACGCGCGCCGGCCGCTGTCGATCGGGCTGCTCGGCAACGCCGCCGACGTGCTGCCGCGCATGCTCGCCGGGGGCGCGCCGATCGACGTCGTGACGGACCAGACCAGCGCCCACGACCCGCTGGCGTACCTGCCGCTGGGGATGGCGTTCGAGGACATGGCCGCCGAGCGGGTCAAGGACCCGGCCGGTTTCACCGAGCGGGCGCGCGCCTCGATGGCCAGGCACGTCGAGGCGATGGTGGGCTTCATGGACGCCGGGGCGGAGGTGTTCGACTACGGCAACTCGATCAGGGGTGAGGCGAAACTGGCCGGCTACCGGCGCGCCTTCGACTTCCCCGGGTTCGTCCCGGCCTACATCCGCCCGCTGTTCTGCGAGGGCAAGGGCCCGTTCCGGTGGGCGGCGCTGTCGGGCGACCCGGCCGACATCGCCGCCACCGACCGCGCGATCCTGGAGCTGTTCCCCGGCAATGAGCCGCTGGCCCGCTGGATCCGGCTGGCCGGGGAGAAGGTGCGCTTCCAGGGGCTGCCCGCGCGGATCTGCTGGCTCGGCTACGGCGAGCGCGACCGCGCCGGGGAGCGGTTCAACGACATGGTGGCGAGCGGCGAGCTGCGCGCCCCGGTCGTGATCGGCCGCGACCATCTCGACTGCGGGTCGGTGGCCTCGCCGTACCGGGAGACCGAGGGCATGCTCGACGGCTCCGACGCCATCGCCGACTGGCCGCTGCTGAACGCGATGGTGAACGTGGCCTCGGGGGCCTCGTGGGTGTCGATCCACCACGGCGGCGGGGTCGGCATCGGCCGTTCCCTGCACGCCGGGCAGGTGACCGTGGCCGACGGCACGGCGCTGGCCGGGGAGAAGATCCGCCGCGTGCTGACCAACGACCCGGGCATGGGGGTCATCAGGCACGTGGACGCGGGGTACGAGCAGGCCGGGGAGGTCGCGCTCCGTACCGGGGTGCGCGTGCCGATGAAGGAGTCCTGATGCCGTCGTCGTTCCAGGAGATGTGGGCGGAGCTGCTGCCGCTCGGACGGGATCCGGGCTCGGGCGGCTACCGGCGCTTCGCCTGGACCCCGGCCGACGCCGAGTGCCGGGCCTGGTTCCGCGCGCAGGCGGCGGCCCGCGGCCTGGCCTGCGAGGTGGACCGCAACGGCAACCAGTGGGCCTGGCTGGGCGACCCGGCGGCGGGCGACGCGGTCGTGACCGGCTCGCACCTCGACTCGGTGCCGGACGGCGGGGCGTTCGACGGGCCGCTCGGCGTCGTGTCGGCCTTCGCCGCCCTGGACGAGCTGCGCTCGCGCGGCGCGCGGCCGTCCCGGCCGGTCGCGGTGGTGAACTTCGGCGACGAGGAGGGCGCCCGCTTCGGGCTGGCCTGCGCCGGTTCGCGGCTGGCGGCCGGGGTGCTCACCCCGGAGCGGGCCGCCGCGCTGCGCGACGCCGACGGGGTCTCGCTGCCGCAGGCGATGGAGCGGGCCGGCCACGACGCCGAGGCGATCGGCCCGGACGACGAACGGCTGGCCCGCGTCGGGGTGTTCGTCGAACTGCACGTGGAGCAGGGCCGTCACCTGGAGGACACGGCGTCCCCGGTGGGGGTCGCCTCGTCGATCTGGCCGCACGGGCGCTGGCGCTTCGACTTCCGCGGCGAGGCGAACCACGCGGGCACCACGCGGATGGGCGACCGGCACGACCCGATGCCCGCCTTCGCCGCCACCGTGCTGGCCGCGCGGGAGCGGGCCGCGGCGGCGGGCGCGCGGGCCACGTTCGGCAAGCTCGGCGTGCTGCCGAACGGCGTCAACGCGGTCCCGGGCCTGGTGCGGGCCTGGCTGGACGCGCGCGCCGCCGACGAGGACACGCTCGGCGCGCTGGTCGGCGCGATCGAGCGGGCGGCCCGCGAGCACTCCGCCGCCGAGGGGGTGCAGGTGGCGCTCACCCGCGAGTCGTTCACCCCGGTCGTGGACTTCGCGCCCGCGCTGCGGGACGAGCTGGTCCGGCTGCTGGCGGCGCGCCGGGCGTACGAAGTGCCCGTGCTGCCGACGGGGGCCGGGCACGACGCGGGGATCCTGGCGGCGAAGGTGCCGACGGCGATGCTGTTCGTCCGCAATCCGACGGGCGTGTCCCACTCCCCCGCCGAGCACGCCCGCGAGGACGACTGCGTCGCCGGGGTCGAGGCGCTGGCCGACGTGCTGGAGGGGCTGGCATGCCGGTGACGTCGTCCCCGGAGGCCGTCTACCACGCCGAACACGCCTGGACCGGCGGCGCGGTCGCCTCCGGGGTGGTGATCGAGGTCGCCGGGGGACGGATCGCCGCCGTCCGCACGGGGGTCGCCGTCCCGCCGCCGGGCGCGCGGGCGCTGCGCGGGCTGACCCTGCCGGGGCTGGCCAACGCGCACTCGCACGCCTTCCACCGGGCGCTGCGCGGCATCGCGCAGCGCGGCTCCGGCACGTTCTGGACCTGGCGGGACAGCATGTACGACGTGGCCGCCCGGCTCGACCCCGGCAGCTACCTGGAGCTGGCCAGGGCGGTCTACGCGGAGATGGCGCTGGCCGGGGTGAGCTGCGTCGGCGAGTTCCACTACCTGCACCACGCGCTGGGCGGCCGGCCGTACGCGGACCCGAACGCGATGGGCGAGGCGCTGATCGAGGCGGCGGCCCAGGCCGGGATCAGGATCACGCTGCTGGACACCTGCTACCTGTCCGCGGGCTTCGGCGCGCCGCCGGAGCCGCACCAGCTCCGCTTCGCCGACGCCGACGCCGATGCCTGGGCCGCGCGGGCGTCGGCGCTGAAGGAGCGCGAGCACGCCAGGATCGGGGCGGCGATCCACTCGGTCCGCGCGGTGCCGGCCGGCCAGATCGCCCCGGTCGCGCGGTGGGCGGCCGAGCGGGACGCGCCGTTGCACGCGCACCTGTCGGAGCAGCCCGCCGAGAACGAGGCGTGCCTGGCCGCCCACGGGTGCACGCCCACCCGGCTGCTGGCCGAGCGGGGCGCGCTCGGCCCGCGCACGTCCGCGGTGCACGCCACCCATCTGACCGGCGACGACATCGCGCTGCTCGGCGGCTCGGCCACGACGATCTGCATGTGCCCGACCACCGAACGGGACCTGGCCGACGGCATCGGCCCGGCGGCCGGCCTGGCGCATGCGGGCTCGCCGATCAGCCTGGGGAGCGACAGCCACGCCGTGGTGGACCTGTTCGAGGAGGCACGGGCGGTGGAGCTGGACGAGCGGCTGCGCACCCTGCGGCGCGGCCACTGGAGCGCCGCCGCGCTGCTGCGCGCCGCGACCCGCGACGGGCACGCCTCGCTGGGCTGGCCGGAGGCGGGCCGCATCGAGGCGGGCGCGCTCGCCGACCTGACCACGGTCGCGCTCGACTCGGTGCGCACGGCCGGGCCGCCCGCCGCGCTCGGCGCGGAGACCGCGGTGTTCGCCGCCACCGCCGCCGACGTGCGGCACGTCGTGGTGGGCGGTCGCCAGATCGTCCGCGACGGCGCGCATCTGCTCGTGCCGGACGTGCCCGCGGCGCTCGCCGGCACGATCGCCCGGCTCACCGCGTCGTGAGGCCCCGGCCGGGGATCTCGCGCGAAGACCTCGCAGAAAGAAGGACTCCCGTGTCCGTCGCCATCACCGGCATCGGCAGCCTGCTCACCAACGACCCCGAGCTGGGCACGATCGCCGGCGCGGCCGTCGTCCTCGACGAGGGGCGGGTCGCCTGGGCCGGGCCCGCCGCCCGGGTCCCGGACGCCGACGAGCGCGTGGACGCGGGCGGGCGGGCCGCGATCCCCGGGTTCGTGGACTCGCACGCGCACCTGGTGTTCGCCGGGGACCGCACCGCGGAGTTCGACGCCCGCATGTCGGGGCAGCCGTACTCGGCGGGCGGGATCCGCACCACGGTGGCCGCCACCCGTGCCGCCTCCGACGCCGACCTGGACGCGAACGTCGCCCGGTACGTGGCCGAGGCGCTGCGCCAGGGGACCACGACGATCGAGTGCAAGTCCGGCTACGGGCTCACGGTCGCCGACGAGGAGCGCTCGCTGCGGATCGCGGCCCGCCACACCGACGAGGTCACCTACCTGGGCGCGCACGTCACCCCGCCCGAGTACGCCGCCGACCCGGACGCGTACGTGGCGCTGGTGACCGGCCCCATGCTGACGGCGTGCGCCCCGCACGCCCGGTGGGTGGACGTCTTCTGCGAGCGGGGTGCCTTCGACGGCGACCAGGCGCGCGCGGTGCTCGCGGCGGGCGTGCGGGCGGGCCTGACGCCCCGGGTGCACGCCAACCAGCTCGGCCCGGGGCCGGGCGTGCGGCTGGCCGTCGAGCTGGGGGCCGCCTCCGCCGACCACTGCACGCATCTCGACGACGCCGACGTGGACGCGCTGGCGAGCGGCCGGACGGTGGCGACGCTGCTGCCCGGCGCGGAGTTCTCCACGCGCAGCCCGTACCCGGACGCCCGCCGGCTGCTGGACGCCGGGGTGACGGTGGCGCTGTCCACCGACTGCAACCCGGGGTCGAGCTTCACCAGCTCGATGCCGTTCTGCGTGGCGCTGGCCGTGCGGGAGATGGGCATGACCCCGGAGGAGGCGGTGGTCGCCGCCACGCTGGGCGGGGCCAGGGCCCTGCGCCGCGCGGACGTGGGCCGCCTGTCCCCCGGCTCCCGCGCGGACCTGGTGCTGCTCGACGCGCCGAGCCACGTCCACCTGGCCTACCGGCCGGGGGTGCCGCTGGTCTCCGCGGTGTGGCGCGCCGGGGTCCGCGTGCCGGGAGCCGGCACAGGCGGGTGAGGCCGGGGCCGGCTCGGGCAGGCGAGGCCGGCTCGGGCAGGCGGGCGGGCGAGGCCGACTCGGGCGAGCGGGCGCGGCCGGGGA
>NZ_SSXE01000313.1 GCF_021699195.1 Nonomuraea sp. MG754425
GGGGGGTTCGGCTCGTCCGGGGCGGTGGCCGCGGCCTGGGCGAGCAGTTCGGGGATGTTGCCCGCGAAGTCGCCCAGCAGGGCGCGCGCCGAGCGCCAGGCGCGGACGTCGTCCCCCAGATGCTCCCGCACCAGCCCCGCCAGCGCCGCGGCGAACCGCTCCCACTCCCGGCCCGCCGCCGCGTCGCCCTCGGGCCGGACCCGCATCGCCTCCAGCACCGCCACGGCGGGAGCGGCCTCGGCGGCCAGCGCCGCGCCGTCCAGGCCCCGGCCCAGGCCGCGCCGGATCAGCGTCCGCACCGCCTTGGGCCGGCTGCGCCTGGCGCACGCCGCGGCCACCAGGCCCAGGTCCAGGCGGGCCGCGTGCTCGGCGACCGCCACCGGATGCCGGGCGTAGAGCAGGTCACGCAGCTCGGCGGGGCAGCCGGGATGCGCCGTCACGGCCGCGGAGGCGTCCTTGGGGAACGCCTTCCTGCGGGCGGCGGCGGTCAGCGCGGCCCAGTCCAGCGGCTCCCGCAGCGCGAGCGAGATCCCGTGACCGGGCAGGTCCCGCTGGGGCGGCGTGTACAGCTCCGCGACGAGCCCCTCGGAGCCCATGGCCCGCTCCGCCGCCGCACGCAGCGCGCCGGCGTCGTCCGCGTCGAGCACGGCGGACAGCACGCCGGCGACCTCCGGATCGAGCCGGTCGGCGGCGACGTCCGACAGCGGTTCCCCGCACTCGTGCAGGACGAGCAGCGCGTAGAGCTGGTCGGCGGCCGACAGCCGGTCCTGACGGCCGAGCATCGCCCGCGCCTGCCGCGCCGCCTCGCCCGGCCCGGCGGCGGCGAGGACCCGGCGGCGCAGCCGGAAGCTCCATCCGAAGGCCCCTTGCGTGTGCGCCCGGTCGGCGACGTCGGGGTGCCCGGTGTCGGCCAGCCGTTCCGCCACGCCGGCGCGGCTCAGCAGGCGGCGGTCCATCAGCGGGCGCACCAGCGGCGTGACGTCGCCCGTCAGCGCCAGTTCCGCGATCCGGTCCAGCATGGCGGGCTCGCCGCAGACCCGGTCGTTCTTGAGGACGGCCTCCAGGAAACGGGGCTCGCGCAGCGCCAGCGCGTCCTCCAGCAGCCTGGCCGGGATCGCCCGGCCCTGCCGGAGCTCCTCCTCCAGCAGGCCGGGGACACCCGACAGGGGCCGGGACCAGTCGGCCACGTCGGCGGCCTCGACCAGCGGCCGGGCGTCGCGGAAAGACGGATCGAGGTCCGGGCGGCTCATCGCGCCCCCATCCCGACGCCGGACGCCGTGGCCGCGGTACGGAACAGCTCGGCCACCGAGCCGGAGAAGTCGGGCAGCATGCGCAGGGCCAGCACCCAGGACTCCGGGGCGGGGTCGAGGCAGGCGCGGACCAGCGGCGTCAACAGGTCCCGCAACTCCTCGCCGCCCCAGAGCTGGAGCACGGAACGGGCCGGTCGCGCGTGCTCCAGCACGTCGTCCCAGGTGAGGTCACCGGTTCTGATCGCGTGCTCCGCCCAGGTGACCACGTCGGCGACGAGCCGTCTGTCGCGCAACAGGTCCCGGGGCGCGCTCCCCGCCGCCACGAGGGCGAGCAGTTCCGACGGAGCCCTGTCGTGGCCGTGCGCCTCCGCCTGGACCCGCAGCTCCTCGGGGCACTCGGGGATCTTGCCGAGCCCCTGCAGCGCCGGGCCGGGCAGCGGTTCCCGGGCGTGCTCGGCCAGGATCTCCGGCCAGTGCCACGGGTGGGCCTCCGCGAACAGCGCGGCCCCGGAGAAGTCCGTCGCGCGCAACTGGGCGACCTGCCAATCAGCCGTCTCGCCCTCGGCGACCCGCTCCCGCAGCTCGGCCAGCGCCGCCGCGCGGTCGTCGCGGGCCAGCAGCCTGGTGACGCGGGCGCGGACCTCCCTGCGGATGATCAGGCGGGTGTGGGAGACCGCCGCCGGCTCGTTGTCGAGCAGGTCGATCAGCGCCCGCACGCCGTGCCGCTCCCACAGGTTCAGCAACATCCGCAGTTGCGGGACGATGCCGCGGACCCGGACGTGGATCAGGATGTGGCGCTGCAGCTCCAGGTCGGCGCAGTCCACCGCGTCGCGGGCCCGCCAGCCGGCGGTGCGCTTCAGCAGCGCCTCGACCAGCTCCCGCGCCGGCGGCAGCGTTCCCGTCGTTCCCGTGCCGCCGGCGGGGCGTCCCGACAGCAGTTGCTCGCGCTGCGGTGCGGTGGCGCCGGCGCGCAGGAACAGGCGGGCGTTGACGGCCGGGTCGTTCAGGCGCATCAGCACGCCGATGGCCTCGGCGGTGAGCGAGCCGCGGGTCGCCAGCACCCGCACGTGGCGGGGGTCGGGCGAGGCCGTCGCGAGGTCGATCCACTCCGGACGCCACCGCCCGTGGCCGAACAGGTCGCAGACGGTGCGATCGTCCAGGTGCGGCAGCAGGGCCGGATGGGCGGCCGGGGGCGCGGCGTCCAGCAGGGCGAGGAAGGCCGAGCGCGCGCCGCTCACCGAGGCGGAACGCTCCGAGTCCGGCATGGCGGCCCCGCCCGGCCAGCCGTCCCCGGTCCGCCGGGCGGGGGAGCGGCCGGGCGGGGGCTCGCACAGCAGCTCGGTCACGGTGCCGCCGAAGCGCGGCAGCCGGGCGCGCGACGTCCGCCACGCCTCGACGTCCGCGCCCAGCCGGTCGCGCACCAGCGCGGACAGCGCCTCGCCCAGCTCCCGCCAGGCCGGGCCGGCGTCCCCGGGCGGCTGGCGCACCGCCTCCAGCACCGACGCGGCCGGCCGCGCCACCTCCAGGACCACGGCGACCGGTCCCGCCACCGGGGCCGTTCCCGGCGGGAAACCCTCGTCCAGCACGCGGCGGACCAGGACGGCCACCGCCTTCGCGGCGCGCGCCCCGCCGGGCGTGAGGGAGAACATCCCGGCGTCCACGCGGGCCGCGTGCGTCGCCACCGCCACCCCGTGCACGCCGTACAGGGCGGCGCGCACCGAATCCGGGCAGTCCGGACGCGCGGCCAGCGCGGCGGCGGCGACCTCGTCGAACGACCGGCCCACGGCCGTGACCCGGTCCCAGTCCACCGCGTCGCGCAGCGCCAGGTGCTGCGCGCGGTCCGGCAGCGCCGTGTCGAGCAGTTCCTCGACCAGCCCGTCCGTGCCCTCCGCCGTCCCGGACGCCTCCCGCAGCGGCCCGGCCTCGCCACGGGCGAGCGTCTCCCGCACGGCTCCGGCGGCTTCCGGACGCAGCCAGGACGCGTCCTCCAGCAGCCGCAGGGCGGCGAGGCCGCCGTCGAAGTCGTGCACGGTCAGCAGGGCGCGAAGCTGCTCCGCCCGCGTCAGCCGGCCGCGCGCCACGTCGAGCACGCTGCGCGCGACCCCCGGCAGCGGGCAGGCCACGGCGGCCCGCAACCGCTCCGGATCGGACGTCTTCAGCAGCGCCGTGACCACGCCGTCGGGCCCTTCCCAGTCCGTTCCCCGGGCGGCGGCCAGCACCTGGCGGCGGACACGCAGCGGCCACTCCCGCTGCCCGTGGCGGTCCAGGGCGAGGGCCGTCCGCGCGACCGCGGCGCTGCCGGTGGCGGCGAGCCGGTCGTGCAGGCCGGGCCGGTCGGCGAGCAGCCGCGCGTTGACGGACAGCAGGCCGAGCTGCTCGGGATCGCCGCCGGCCAGCACCGCATCGACGATCGCGGCGGGCAGCGGGGCGCCCCCGAGCGCGGGACGCAGCACGTCCGCGGCCGAGGCGAGCGGGTGGGTCCAGTCGGCCAGGGAGGAGACGCGCAGCGGGAGGAACAGCCGTTCGTTCGCACGTGATCCGAGTCGGTTCGGCCAGTTGTTGATGGAGGGCTCCGTGGATGCCAGGGTGACGGCTGGGACGAAGCCGGGTAGCGTACTTGATCTTCACGGGGCCGGTCAACGGAGCCCCTCGCCCGCTCAGCCGCGGCGGGTCAGGAGGTAGACCTGTTCGAAACCGCGTTTCGGGTCCTCACCCGGGGCGACGGCCATCCGGGCCACCTCGCGCAGCCCCATGCCGGCCAGCAGCCCGGCCACCCGGGCGGCCGAGTGGCGATAGGCGGGATAGGTCTGGTGGTCGTACGCCTCGGCCGGCCCGTCGCCGTCGTAGGAGGGGAAGCCGAGCAGCAGGTGGCCGCCGGGCGCGAGCACGCGGCGGAACTCGGCCAGGGCCTCGGCCAGCGGTTCCGGCGGGGTGTGGATGATCGACTGGTTGGCGACGACCCCGGCGAGGGAGCCGTCGGAGGCGTCGAGCGCCTCCATCGTCCCGATGTCGAAACGCAGCCCGGGATGGCCCTCGCGGGCGAGCGCGACCATCCGCGGCGACAGGTCCACGCCGTAGGCGTCCACGCCGAGGGCGCGCAGGTGGGCGGTGACGTGGCCGGGGCCGCAGCCCACGTCCGCCACCGGGCCGGCGTCGCGCACCAGGCCCGCGAAGACGGTGGTCATCGCGTGGTGCAGGGGATTCTCCCGGTAGCGGGCGGGGATCGACCCGGCGTAACGGGCGGCCATGGCGTCGTAGGCGGCGGCGAGGCCGGCGGGGATCATCGGGGACACCTCCGGCCGGACACTGTAGCGCCGCGCTCAGGCCGGGGCCACCAGGCCGACCAGCAGCGGGGCCACCTCGTCCAGCGGCACGACGTGGTCCACGACGGCGTCCCGCGCGCCGCACGCCTCGGGCATGTCGAAGAAGTCGCTGGTGGCGGCGTCGGTGGTGATCACGGTGCCGCCGAACCGGTGCACCGCCGTGGCTCCCGTCGCGCCGTCGTTGCCCTTGCCCGACAGGACGACCGCGATGGCGTCGGGCCCCGCGGCCAGGGCCAGCGTCACCAACAGCAGGTCCGCCGAGGGACGGGACGGCGGGAACGGCCCGGAGTCGATCAGGGACAGCCGCCGGTCCGCGCGCACCAGCAGGTGCCGTCCCGGCGGGGCGACCGACACGTGCCCGGGGACGAGCGGCTGACCGTCGCGGGCCGCCGCCACCGGCAGGCCGGTACGCCGGTCGAGGATCTCGGGCAGGTAGCTGTCGCGCTCCGGCGCGAGGTGCTGGAGCACGATCACCGCGGCGTCCAGGCCGGGCGGCAGCTTGGACAGGACCGCCGTGGTCGCGGCGAGCCCGCCGGCCGAGCACACGATCGCGACGACCGGGCGGCGTCCGAGGCGTGACGAGCCGATCTCGGACAGGCAGCTCTCGGACGGGCCGGGCTGGGACAGGCAGCTCTCGGACGGGCCGATCTCGGACAGGCAGCTCTCGGACGGGCCGGGCTGGGACAGGCGGGTCTCGGACGGGCCGGGCTTGAGCGGACCGGGCGCGGACACCATGGGTGACACCCCCCGCGAAAGAGTCCTCAGCCCCATGACACCGCAGGCCGGGCCCACACTGCTAGGCGGCAAATCCCCAAAAATCCTCCCTTATTCACCCGGCGCGCAGTGAGCGCACTCAGCGGACACCTTGAGCGGCGAAGGTCAGGCGAAGCGTGCCGCCGACCTGCTCGCAGCGCACGACCACGCGGCCGTCTCGATCGACGCCATCGCGCAGGCCGCCGGGGTCAGCAAGCACACGATCTACCGCTGGTGGCCGTCCAAGGGGGCGGTGCTGCTGGAGGCCATGGCCGAGCGGGCCAGGCAGCAGACGCCCGGCCTGGACACGGGCGTGTTCGCCGCCGACCTGGAGACCTTCCTGACCACCACCTTCCGCACCGCCGCCGAGGTCAGCGGTCTGCCGCGCGGCATCATGGCCGAGGCCCAGCGCGACCCGGTGGCCGCCGAGGGGCTGCGTCAGTTCACCACCGGCCGCCGGGACGAGCTGCGCGCCCTGCTCGCCCGTGGTCTCGCGCAGGGCGGGCTGCCCGCGGACAGCGACCTCGACCTGCTGGTGGACCAGGCGTTCGGACTGATGTGCCACCGCCTGCCGCTCGGCCACGCCCCGGTGGACGACGACGCGGCCCGCCGCCTGGCCCGTTCCCTCACCGGCGCTCCGCGCTGACCCGGTCAGCCTCCCGAGACGGCAGGGCGGGCCGACTCGTCCACGTGCAGGGCGAACACGTCCGGACGCGCGTAGTGGCCGACGGGGTCGAAGTCGAAGCGGGCGCGCGCGAGGTCGTCGAGGTCGAGCTCGGCGGTCAGAATGCCCTCGCCGTCGCGTAGCGGCCCCGCGAGGACCTCGCCGAGCGGCGAGACGATCATTGAACCGCCGCCGATCAGCACGGTGTCCGGCGCGTTCCCCTGGACGGGACGCAGGTCGGCGGGCAGGGCGTCGCCGCGCATGAACTGGTTGGCGCCGAGCACGAAGCAGCGGCCCTCCATGGCGATGTGCCGCATGGTGACCTGCCAGGTGTCGCGGTCGTCCACGGTCGGCGCGCACCACACCTCGACGCCCTTGGCGTACATCGCCGTGCGGAACAGCGGCATGAGGTTCTCCCAGCAGATGCCCGCGCCCAGGCGGGCGGTCCCGGTGTCGACGACGGGGAGGGTGGAGCCGTCGCCCTGGCCCCACAGGTAACGTTCCGCGGCGGTCGGCATGAGCTTGCGGTGCAGGCCCAGGTAGCCGTCAGGGCCGAAGAAGAGGGCGACGCAGTACAGCGTCCCGCCCTGGCGCTCGACCGCGCCGACGACGGCGTGGCAGCCGAGCTCGCCCGTGAGCGCGGCCAGGGCGGCGACCTCGGGCCCGCCGGGGACGTCGATGGCCGCGGCGTGGTAGCGCCGGAACAGCTCGCGGCCCGCCGGGGTGCGGCTGCCGACCGTGATGCCGAAGTCCAGGCCCTTGGGGTAGCCGCCGATGAACGCCTCGGGCAGGACCACGATCTCCGCCCCCCGGCCGGTGACCGCCTCGCGGATGAGTTCCTCGGCGCGGGCCAGTGCGGTCCTGGTGTCGAACAGCGGCGCGGACGCCTGGACGACG
>NZ_SSXE01000314.1 GCF_021699195.1 Nonomuraea sp. MG754425
GGTGCTGCGGGACGTGCGCCCGATGGACGCGTGGGAGCTGGCCTGGCTAGCGCTGAAGGACAGCTCCTACGACCAGGGGATGAGCGTCGCGGAGTGAGGCGTCCGGGGGCGTCCCGCGCGGCGGTGTCGTAGGACGGCAGGACGGCCCGGGCGGCCGCATTACAGGGGAGACTGTCACAGAACATGCCTAAACGCCCTCTTAGTGCGTGTTTGAGAAGATCGTTCATGTTCGGCGTGGCGATGTGACGACGAGAGCCGGTGCCGTCAGAGTGGCCCGATGCCCCCTGATCGCTACCCCTCGGACCTGACCAACGCGCAGTGGGAGCTGATCGAGCCCTTGCTGCCCGAGCCGAACGCCGGGTGCATGGACTCCCAGACGGTCCGGGCGGCCGAGACCGTCGGCGCGGCGGCCTGCGGGTATGACGCCGGCAAGAAGGTGAAGGGGCAGAAACGGCACGTCGTGGTCGACACGCTCGGGCTGCTGTTGTGCGTGATGGTCACCGCCGCATCGGTGCAAGACCGTGACGGCGCACACCGGGTGCTGGCCCTGCTGCGCGAGAAGTTCTCCACTGTCGCTCTGGTCTGGGCCGACGGCGGCTATGCCGGTCGGCTGGTCACCTGGGCCGGGCAGGTCGTGGCCCTGGCCGTGTCGATCGTGCGGCGGAGCGACGATCTGAGGAGCGGTTTCGTCGTCCTTCCCCGCAGGTGGGTGGTGGAGCGGACGTTCGCCTGGCTGGTCGGCTACCGCCGCCTGGTACGCGTCTATGAACGCAAGCCCGAACACCACGAAGCCCTGATCTGGTGGGCCACAGTGCACCAGATGACCCGCCGCCCGACCCGTGAACTCGCCGATCTGCCACCCGCAAGCCGCTGGAACGACCCGCCGCCCTTGCCGATGTTGTCCAGCCCCGACCGACACGGCAGGGTGCTGCAACTCCTGGCCGCCCAGCCCTGGCGGGCCTGGAGAGGCCGCGAACTGGCCGTCATCCTCGGCATCGAGAACGTCAACAGCTTCCGCGTCCAGCTGTCCCAATGGTCCCACCAGGGCTACATCAACAAGATCGGACCAGCCCTCTACGGGCCCATGCATGCCAGCACTTAAGCCTTTGTCAGCAGGCTCTAACAGTTGCCCGAGCGTCGCAGGCAACCTTGTGAGGCGCTCAGGCGTATTGAGGGACATCACTTCGAACCTCTGGAGGAAACACATGAAGCTCGCGACCGCACCGGTCCGGCCTCTGATCGCCGTCGGCACCGGCCTAGCCGCCGTGGGCGCCGCCGCTCTGCTGGGCCTGCCGAGCCTCGTGATGGCACCGGAGACACGGCTCGCGGCCGCCGCGTCGGCTCCGCCGGAAGGCGCCTACTGGCATACGAGGATGCTGAACCAGCGCATCGGTCCCCGCCAGATGGGCAGCGGTGCGAATCGCTACTGGGTGGTGGAGCAGAAGCTCAGCGAGAAATGGACCGCGCCCGACGGCAAAGCCTGGTCCGGATACCGGAATGCGGGGGCGTACCCGAAGAGCGCGGCGGACCGGAAGGCGTGGCGCCACGACGGCTCGCCGGCCAAGTGGACTCGCACGGCCGACGGCCAGTACGTGAAGTTGTCGACCGAGCCGGACAAGGGCCATGTCGGGCCCGTACGTGGCAACGACGACAAGTTCTTTCTGGCCGGGCAGCGGCTGACGTACGACGAGGTCCAGCGACTGCCCGCGGTCCCGAACGCGTTGAAGTCCTGGCTCTCCGAGGCCGCGCGGGTCTCACGGGTCAAGCAGAACAACGTGGACCAGGCCATCACCAGGGCGCTGGTGGAGATGCTCTATCAGCTTCCGGCGCCCAAAAACGTCCGCGCCGCGGCTTACCAGGCATTGCTGACGATGCCCGCTGTCCGTTCGCAGGGAGAGTCCAAGGACAGCATGGGCAGAGCCGGCGCGGCCCTGTCGATCGACCACCCGAAGGCCGTTCAGAATAACGGACTGACGATCAAGGACAAGACCGACCTGATCGTGGACACCGGCACGATGCTTCTGCTGTCCGAGAGCCTGACGACCAAGATCAGCGGCAAGCTGTCCTTTAACGAGAGCAGCACCCAGACCATACTTGAGGCCGGCTGGACCAACACCGCGCCGGCCGTGCCCGCCCTGCCGTAGCGGCGCGTTTGGGTGACCTTGCCGTCCCGCGCTCATTCGCCAAGCGCGGAGCCGTGCCCGTCGGAAGCCAGCCCGACCTGGCGCTGGCCGCGATCGCCCGCAGCGCCGACGACCTGCGCGCCCGTGCGGAGGCAGAGTTCCTCCGGCTCCGGGACTCCGATCGAGCGGATCAGCACCTATCCGCGCCGGAAACGGGACGCCTTGCGGGGCTGCCCGGTGGGCCGCCCCGCCCTGGACCCGGACGTAATGGCCGATCCCGAGCTGCGCCGCCCGGTCGAGGAGACGTTCGCCTGGCTGCGCACCTGGCTCGCCGGGGTCCTCGCGGATGCACGGTCACAGGGCGAGCTGGACACCTCGCTCAGCCCGGCGAGCGGGGGAACTGCTTCGACGTCGGGTTCGTCGCAGGGCACGTTTTCGGGCTCGGCCTGGCCGGCAGAACCGCGCTCGGCACGTTTGGCGGCATATTCTCGGTCACCGGCCACGGTGGCGCCGCCGCGCCGTCCCTCGCCCAGAGAGCCGAGCGCGCGCCCGAACTCGAGCCCTGGGCCGCCTGACTGGCCCATCTTGTACGTGCTTTAAGTCAGTCGGCCATAAGCTCAAAACCCACATTGAGTGGATCATGGACGGTGTTTCCGCTGCTGAGTTCACCTGTGAAACTGCGCGGACATGTCCCTGCGGGCTCGCCGGGGCACTATGGAAGGCGCTATAACCAACGCCGTGCCTCGACAGGAGCCACAGCCCGCCTCCGTCACGATGGCGGTCGCCGTGCTCTGGTCGAGGGCGGTGGGACGGACCAGGGTCTTGCCGGCGGCGGCTGGTGTCGGGCCAGTTGTCCGGGCCTCCGACGCGGAAGCGGGGTTCCACTGTGGCTGGGCGAGGTTTCACCCGCCGATCATGGCCTCGTTACCACAGCGGCGCAGCCATCTATGGCACAGCCCTCGGTACTGGATGAGGGCTCCTGGCCCGCGCAGAGGGCGCTTATTCTATTCGAACGGGGCCACGGCGTCCAAGTTCAGCAGGTCGTACTCGGTCGCCTTGCCCACTTCTGTCATCTTGCATGTCCGCGATGGTGAGTCGCCCTCAGCGTCGGGGCAGATACGCCGATAGTCGATCTTCCCAGCACGCCAATACCAGATGGAAGTGGGTGTTGAGGAAATGCCCCTGGCGCCGCTGATGCCCTGTGGACCCACCGCTCCGACGCGTGCGGCGTGCCCGTTGGACATGTCGAAGATCTGGAACCCGGACACCAGAAACCTGCCAGAGATGTCGGAGGAGGTCATCCGAACGTCGTCGGGGACGGTCCTGCGGCCGGTGCCGTCGAACCGCTGCACCACGTGCTGCTGACCAAGTGAGCCTACACACCATTCGGGGCTGCAGGTCACGTCGTCGAGCCCGGACAGGCCCTGCGGGCTGCGCTGCTCTCCCGTCTCCAGGTTCACCATCAGGTTCGCCCGGCCGGTCGCCCACGGCCAGGAGTACAGCTTGAACCCGTCCGAGCCCGCGATCTTCTTGGGAGCCCCCCCCGCGATCGGTACCCGGTACGCGCCGCCCGACCGGACCGACCAGACAATGTGGTCGGCCGTCACGCCGATGCGCTCGATCCTGGCAACATCGCCGGTCAGCACGGCGACCTGGGTGGCCCGCCCGCCGTCCCTCGGCATCACCCACAGATCGGCCCAGTTCCGGTCGTTGTTCGGGGTCTGGCCGTACCAGGCGATGTGACCGGGACCGGCTTCAACCTCCTGCGCGTAGTAGCCCTTCACATTCTCGGGTTCCGGCATTGAGCCGAGCACAGTGGTGTTCCGCTTGTCCGTGTCATAGACCTCCAGACGGCCAGCCTTCTCGAACGACGACTCGGCGGTGAGCAGGACCTCGGTGGCGCTGAGGGCAGTGACCGGGCGGTAACGCCAGCCGTCGGCGGCCGCCGCAGGGATGATGGTGACGGCCTCGGGCCAGACATCTGCTGCGGCGGGAGGCATGGTGCTCAGATCGGGTGGGATCGGCCCTGAGGGGTCGTCGTTGGGGATGGGCTGCACGGCCACCACCGAGGTGTCCTCCGCAAACCCGCCCTGGAAGGTCAGTGCCGTGGCGGCCGATCCGGCGATCATGACACTCGCCGCCACCGCCAGAGTCACGCGCACCCGTCGTCTGGTACGACGCCGCCGCACGGCGAGCTGTGCGACAAGGTCACCGGCCGGCTGCGGGGCCAAGTGGCCGGCCACGGTGAGCGTGCTGGCCAGCCTCTCCTCGAAACGGTCGCTCATGGGGTCGTCCTTTCTGGCGACGGGTTGTTCCATGACGGTACGGCTGCCTGCTCCACATGCCGTGCGCGAAGTTTGGCCAGAGCGCGAGACGCCTGGCTGCGCACGGTCCCGGGCGAGATGCCGAGAGTGGCGGCGATCTCCCGGTCGGACATGTCCTCGTAATAGCGCAGAACCAGAACGGCGCGCTGCTTGCGCGGCAAGGTGCCCAGGTCGTCCCACAGGTCAGGATCGGCCTGCCGGTCGCGGTAGGAGCCCTCGGGCACCGCGTCCACCAGGTGCTCCCGTCGCCTGCGCCGCCACCAGCTGATGTGCTGCCTGACCATAATCGTGCGCACGTACCCCTCGGGGTCGTCCTTGTTCCGTACCCGCTGCCAGGTGTCGCCCAGCCGAATCAGCGCCTCCTGAACGAGGTCGGCGGCGTCGTCGGCGTTACCGGTGAGCACAAACCCGTACCGGTGCAACGCGCCGCCACGGGCTCGTACGAAATCCTCAAACTCCACGCCCCAGGGACGCACGCGCATCCCCGATATGTTGCACCCAGAAGCGATTTAGTGTCCTGGAACCCGCTCGGCGACCTGACTGAATCGCCCCGGGTTCGGTGGAGACTTTGGTGTGTCCCGGGTTGAGTAGAGGTGGGTTACTGGATTCTCGTACCACTTGATGAGAGGAAAGTGGCATGGGACGACGGGGCTATCCGCCAGAGTTCCAGCGCAAGGTGCTGGATCTGCTCGAGGCGGGGCGTAAGGTCACCGACCTGGCGCACGATCTGGACATCAGCAGTCAGACGATCTACAGCTGGCGGCGGCAAGACCGCATCGATCGCGGCCTGGAGCCCGGTTTGACCAGCAGCGAGAAGGCCGAGTTAGCGGTCGCCAAGCGCCGCATCGCCGAGTTGGAGACAGAACTGCAGGCCACTCGGCGGGCGATCGATCTGGTGCGAGAGGTGGTGCCCCCAAAAGGCGGTTCGAGGCCATCGCGGTGATGGCCGGCGAAGGCATCCCTGTCGAGGTGGCCTGCCGCGTGCTGGACATCTCGGTGTCCTTGTCCCGATCTATCTGTCGGTAAGGTCGCTGGTTGCTGAGCAGCCGGTTCCTATCGCGCCAGATCAGCGATCAGCTCGGCGACGATCCGTTCCTCAATGACAGCGCGCCCGGTCGCCAACATCCGCCCCGCCAGATCAGGCGCCCAAGAACTGGCCGCTGGGCTCCCCTTCAGGGGTTCGGACTCGCCGCGAGCCAGCGCCTGCTCGTAGGTAGCTGTGTCGATACGCCATGGCTCTGCTTCATAGGAGTCCACGGCGTGGGCGGTGGTCCGTAGCCCTGTCCAGTCGAAATCGCCGCGCCAGCGCAGCGTCCGGCCCGTGCACGCGGCGAGGAGCCGGTGACAGGCCAGCGAAGGAACACCTTCCGTGCAGATCAGAGCCGCCTGACCCACCCCCACGCCCACCGCCGCACGCAGCACGGCGGGGGTTCTCGCAAACGTAGACCTTGTCGACGACGCGTGAATACTGACCCCCAGGCGACGAACCCGAGCGTCGCCTGGGGGTCAGTATTCACGCGTCGTCGACAATGGTGCAGGTCCGGCGAGCGAGATGGAGAGGTGTACGAGAGGAACCGGCGTTTTACGTCTCTCAAATATTCACCGGCTCGAACCTGGCGGATCTGGGCCGGAGGCGATGCGCACCCGGACTCCGTGTTGAGCGGGGCCCAAGGAACTTCTGGGCGGGTCTGAGCTTGCTCGCCGGGAGGCCGTGCTGAAGGTCTGCGGCGTAGGTGCGGCGATATCGCAGGGACATAGTCGGGCGCCTCCTCTGTCGAACGATCGGCAATGAACATGGGAACCGCCTGGTGACGGCTCCCGCCCTCCGTGCGGCCAGCACGGCGGCCGGGATGGGTCCACCGTCGGCCGACAGCGCTGGGCGGGGCGGAGCCACCGTAGTACTCCGAGCCGGGGAGAGCCCGGCACATGGGGAAGGGCGGCAGCGGAATCGCGAAGAGAGGAACTGCAATGCCGAAAGAAGCGCCGCTGAACAGCGAGCGGTGCCCCGCCGCAGGTGGCCCTTGGGCCGCACGGGCGGGTATCGAGGATGCAGGCCAAACTTCACTGTTGGGCGGCGGCTGACCCTAAGCCGGTCTACCAGCAGGTCATCAATGCAGGACCGCCAGCCGGCCATGTGCGGCACTTCGCTCAGGGCTGCAGGAGTCTCCTTGGCCTGGACGCGGGCCGTTCAGAGCTCTCTCGGGTGGGTCTTCGATCACAATGATGTGGAGCGGCTCGTCGAAAGCACGGACTGCAGCCGTCCGTGTCGTCCAATGGGAGCATTCCAGCGTGAGTATCGGGCAGACCGAGGTGTCGGCCAGG
>NZ_SSXE01000315.1 GCF_021699195.1 Nonomuraea sp. MG754425
GCCTTGTGGTCTCGCCGTGGTTTCGCACTTCCCACTCTGGGGCCGGAGGGGGACGCGCTCCAGGGAAGCGGACGTCAGGAAGTTGCGCGCGGTGACCGCATGTTGTCATCGCCCGGCCGATACGGCGGCGCACGGCCTCTCCTGACCGCCGGGCCGCCGGTGCGGACGCCGCAACCCGCGCGTAACGATCCGGCGAACAGGGCTTCCCCAACCGGCGTGTGACCGGTCACGCTGGCAGTTGTGTGACCGGTCACACAACTGCCCCGAATGCCCCCTGGGCGACCCCCGGAGCCCAAGAGAGGACACTCATGCAGCGACCCCGCCCGACCAGGAAAGCCCGCACCGGAGCCGCCATCATGGCCCTGACCGCCCTTACCGCCCTGAGCGCCGTCCCGGGCGCCGTCCCGGGCGCCGTCCCGGGCGCCGTCCCGGCTCATGCCGCCGCCCCCGACGTCGTCGCCGTCGACTTCGCGCGGCGCACCGGCCCCGTGCACGGCGGCGCGACCGGCATGCTGTACGGCCTGTCCGACCCCGGCGTGCCGGGCGACCCCCTGATCGCGGGCGCCCGCCCCCGTACCGTCGCGCAGAAGGCCCCCGACGGCGACCAGCACCCCAACGGCGACGCGCTCGTGATCGCCGACGGCTTCTTCGCCGCGGGCGGCGAGGAGATCGTCATCTACATGCAGGACGTCTACAGCCGCTGGCCCTACGAGAACCTGGGCATCGACGACTACCTGGCCAAGGTCGACACGATGGTCCGCAAGGTCGTCCGCGACCGCCCGGCGGACAAGGACCGCTTCGTCTGGGTGCCGTTCAACGAGCCCGACGGGATCTGGTACCAGGACTGGACCACGCTCAGGCAGAAGTTCTTCGACGACTGGAAGGCCGTCGTCGGGCGCATCCGCTCCATCGACCCGCAGGCCCGGATCGTCGGCCCCAACGAGGCCGCCTACCGCCCCGGCCGCCTGCGCGACTTCCTCACCTGGGCCAAGGACGCCACCTGCGGCGGGCGCGACTGCCTGCCCGACATCATGGCCTGGCACGAGCTGTCCCGTGGCAGCCTGGCCGACTACCGCGGCCACCACGAGCACTACCGCGCGATGGAGCGCGAACTCGGCATCGCCCCGCTGCCCGTCAACATCGACGAGTACGGCAACCGGCGCGACATGTCCGTCCCCGGCCAGCTCATCCAGTGGATCTCCATGTTCGAGGACACCAAGGTCGACGCCGACATGGCGTACTGGACCTACGCCGGCAACCTCGACGACCACGCCGCCCGCACCCGTCAGGCCAACGGCGGCTGGTGGCTGCTCAAGTGGTACGCCGACCTGGCCGGGCAGACCGTCACGGCGACCCCGCCGCGGCTCGGCGCGCCCGACACCGTGCAGGCCGTCGCCGCCGTGGACGAGTCCGCGCGGCGCGGCACCATCCTGGTCGGCGGCGGCGCGCAGCCCGTCCGCCTCGACGTCACCGGGCTCGACCCGGCCCTGTTCGGCGGGCAGGTGGACGTCGTGGTGTCCAGGACCACCTGGACCGGGTACGAGGGCGACGCGCTCAAGCCGCCCGTCGTGGCCGCCGAGCGCGCCACCGTGTCCGGCGGGAGCCTGCGGATCGACCTGCCCGGCGGGGACGTCATGGCCGCCTACCGGGTGACCGTCGTCCCGTCCGGCGGCCGGGTCCCCGTCCCCGACGCGCCCTGGACGGCGTCCGTCGAGGCAGAGTCCGCCACCCTCACCGCCGCCCAGGTCTACGACCAGGACACCACGGCCGACCCCCAGAAGTACGCGACCTCCGGCAGGCGGGACGTCGGCTCCATGAACAGCCCCCGCTCGGCCGTGACGTTCCCCGTCACCGTGCCCCGCGACGGCCGCTACCGCCTCGGGATCTTCCACGGCGCGAACAAGACCCCCGGCCGGCACGCGCTGTTCGTGGACGGCGCGTTCGACCAGGTCGTCCAGTACTCGGCGAACCTCGGCTGGACCTACCGCGGCCGTGCCGACGTCGAGGTCGAGCTGAGCGCCGGCGTCCACGAGCTGTCGGTGCGCACCAGCGCCGACGGGACGACCCCGCTGCCCGGCAGCGACGTCACCCTCGACAAGTTCGACCTCACCGAGGTCACCGGCCCCGCGCGGGCCGCCTACCCGGCCGACGAGGCCCGGCTCTCCGGCGGCGCGCGGCTCACCCGCTCCGGCGAGGGGCCCGCCATCACGCTCGGCGGCGCCGCCCGCGCGGCCTTCTTCGTCGCCGCGGGCGAGGACGGCTACCACGACCTCACCCTGACCTACCGCGCCGAGCAGGCCGGCGACCTGGACGTCCGCGTGGACGGGCGCGCGATCCCCGGCGTGCGGGCGGCACGTCCCGGCGAGGGCGTCTCCCGTGTCCGGCTCCACCTCCCGGCCGGGATCTCCCAGGTGCGCGTCGCCGGTCCCGCCGGGCTGCGGCTGCGCGAGCTGGCCACCGTACGGACCGCGCAGGCGGACGTGCGGGCGCACCGCGTCGAGGCCGAGCGGGCGGCCCTCGCCGGGACGGCCCGCGTGGTCACCGTCCCCGCCACCAGCGGCTCGAACGCCTCCGGCGGCGCCTACGTGGACAACCTGGGCGGCGGCCCCGGCAACACCCTCACCCTGACCCGCCCCGCCGGCTTCGGCCCCGGCGAGTACGTGCTGGTCACCCACTACGCCAACGCCGACAGGAACACCGGCCACCAGTACAACACCGACGTCATCAGCCGCTTCCTCGACATCACCGAGACCGGCGGCACGACGGCGCGGGGCGTGTTCCGGCACAACTACGCCTGGGACAACTTCTGGCCCCAGACCACCCCGCTCACCCTCACCACCGACGACGGCGCCATCGTCCTCGGCAACGCCCACACGCCCGGCCCCACCATCGACCGGGTGGAACTGGCCCGCCTCGTACTCGAAGTGACCAACCAGCCGGCCCGTTCCTGACTCCGGAGGGCGGCGAACGGGCCCCTCCCGCGCGGACGTCCACGGCGTCCGCGCGGGGAGCGTGGTCACCGGCGTCCGGCATCCGGCGGCACGGCACCCGCGCGGTGAAGGTGTTCGCCGGCGCGTGAGATGCTGCGAAGGTGAGCACGACTGAGCAGGCCGAACCGGCCCCCCGCCGTCGGCGGGGCCGTCCCGGTCATGACCAGTCGGCGATCCTGCGCGCCGCGACCGAGCTGTTCAACCGGCGCGGCTACGACGCCACCAGCATGGGCGACCTGGCCAAGGAGCTGGGCCTGACCAAGGCCGCCATCTACCACCACGTCACCGGCAAGGAGCAGCTTCTCGGGCAGGCCCTCGACGACGCGCTCGACGAGCTCACCGCCGTCGTGACCGAGGCGTCCAGGAAGCAGGCCGGGGTGAGCGCCCACCAGCGGCTGCGCGAGGTGCTGCGGCGCAGCGTCGAGGTGCTGGTGGCGCACCAGCCGTCCGTCACGCTGCTGCTGCGGGTGCGCGGCAACAGCGAGATCGAGCTGGCCGCGCTCGAACGGCGGCGCTGGCTCGACGACCGCCTGGCCGCGCTCGTCGCGGACGCCGTCGCCGAGGGCGCGCTGCGCGACAACGTGCCGCCGGCGCTGGTCAGCCGGTTGCTGTTCGGCATGGTGAACTCGCTGGTGGAGTGGTACCGGCCGGACGGCTCCTACGACCAGGCGATGGTCGCCGACGCCATCACCGCCATCGCCTTCGACGGCCTGGCCCGCCACGAAACCTGAACGACACGGCACCCGGCCCACCCGATCGATCGCGGTCGGCGGTCACCAGGTGTAGAAGCCCTGCCCCGTCTTGCGTCCCAGATGCCCGGCCGCGACGAGGTCGCGCAGGATGCGCGGCGGCTCGAACCGGGGCCCCAGCTCGCGGGCCAGGTGCTCGGCGATGGCGAGCCGCACGTCCAGCCCGACCAGGTCGGTCGTGCGCAGCGGACCGACGGGGTGGCGGTAGCCGAGCGTCATCGCGGCGTCGATGTCGGCCGCGTCGGCGACCCCCTCCTCAAGCATCCGCATCGCCTCCAGCGCCAGGCTCACCCCGAGCCGGCTGCTGGCGAACCCCGGCGAGTCGGTCACGGTGATGGGCGTCTTGCCGAGCGCCGCCACCCACCCCTGGGCCCGCGTCACGAGCTCGGCCTCGGTACGGGGGGCCACGACGATCTCCACCAGGTCGCTCACCGGGACGGGATTGAAGAAGTGCAGGCCGAGGAACCGTCCGGGCGCGGACAGCCGGGCGGCGAGCCCGGCCGGCGACAGGCTGCTGGTGTTCGTGGCGAGCACCGCGCCGGGAGCGTGCTTCTCGGCGACGGCCAGCACCTCGGCCTTGAGCGCCGCGTCCTCGAACACCGCCTCCACGACCAGCTCGCACCCGGCCAGCCCGGCGGGGTCGGCGGTGACCCGCAGCCGGGACAGGGCCGCCTGCGGTGGTTCGCCGAGCGTGCCCTTGGCGGCGGCCTTGGCCACGCTGTCGGCCACCCGGACGCGCGCCGCGTCGGCCTGGCCGGCGGAGCTCTCCACCACGACGACGTCGCAGCCCGCGACGAGGAACGCGTGCGCGATCCCGGCCCCCATCCGGCCGCCGCCGTAGACGCCCACCGTACGGGGCAGGTCTGCGTTCATCCGGTCATCCTCTCCCCTCACGGTCTTTCCTGGCGCGGCGGTCGAGGAACGCCGTCATGCGCGCGTGTTTCTCGGCGGTCTCGAACAGCACCGCCTGCGCCACGTCGTCCACGAACGGGTGGGCGTCGCGGGGCGCGTGGAAGACGGCCTTCATCAGCCGGGTCGCCAGCGGCGCCTGCGCCGTGACCCGGTCGGCGAGCCGGTGCCCGGCGGCGAGCAGGTCGCCGGGCTCCGCGACCTCGTTCAGCAGCCGTACGTCCAGCGCCTCCGCCGCCGTCAGCACGCGGCCCGCGAGCAGGATCTCCTTGGCCAGCGGCTCCCCGACGAGCGCGGCCAGCCGCCAGGCCGCGCCGGCCGCGGCGAGGATGCCGAGGCCCGTCTCGGGGTTGCCGATGCGGGTGCGCGGCGTGCCGATCCGGAAGTCGCAGGCGTAGGCGAGCTCCGCGCCGCCGCCGAGCGCGTACCCGTCGAGCAGGCCGATCGTCGGGGCGGGCAGCCGGTGGATCCGGTCGAAGATCTTGGAGTTGATGCCGCGCAGCGCGTCGTCCCGGCCGCGCTCGCGAAGCTGGGCGATGTCCGCCCCGGCGGCGAAGACGGCCCCCTCACCGATGATCAGGACGACCTTCGGCTCGTCCTCGACGGCGGCGCACGCGTCGTGCAGCGCGGCCACCATCTCGCGGTCGATCGCGTTGCGCACCTCGGGACGGTTGAGCCGCCACACGACCCGGTCGCCGCCCTCCTCGACGAGCAGGCTCGCCCCGCCGCTCATGACCGCCCCACCGGCGCGCCGGGGACGACGAAGGATCCTCGCACGTGACGACTCCCTGTGCTCGATGGACGGTTCACGCGTCGTAGTCCACGGTCACCCGCTCGCCGGCCGGGTACGTCTGGCAGGTCAGCACGAACCCCGCAGCCACCTCGGACGGTTCCAGCGCGTAGTTGCGGCGCATGTCGGCCGCGCCCTCGCGCACCACGGCGCGGCACGTCCCGCAGACGCCGCCCCTGCAGGCGAACGGCAGGTCCGCCCGGGTGGCCTGGGCGCCGTCGAGCAGGGTCGTCGCGCGGGAGACGGTGGAGGTCGTCCGCAGCCCGTCGAGCACGGTGGTCAGCTCGGTGGTCGCGCCGGTGAGCCCGTTCGCGGCCCGGCGCGGCGGCGGGGGCGGCGCGTCGGCGTAGAACAGCTCGACGTGCACCCGCCGCGCGGGCACGCCCAGGCCGGCGAGCACGGTCCGCGCGTCCTCGATCATCCGCAGCGGCCCGCACAACCACACGTGGTCGAACACCTCGACCGGGACGAGTTCGGTCAGCAGCCGCCGCAGCCGGTCGCCGTCGAGCCGGCCGGACAGCAGCTCGACGTCGCGCGGCTCCCGCGAGAGCGCGTGCGCGACCTGGAACCGGGGGCCGTAGCGGTTCTTCAGGTCGCCGAGCTCCTCGGCGAACATGACGGTGCGGCTCGTCCGGTTGCCGTACAGGAGCGAGACCTGGGCGCGGGGATGGGTGAGCACCGTCGAGGCGACCGACAGCATCGGGGTGATGCCCGAGCCCGCGGCGACGCACAGGTGCCGCTCGCCCGGCTCGGGGTCGGCCCGCCAGGAGCCGGTGGGCGGCTGCGCCTCGATCGGCGTGCCCGGCCGCACCTCGCGTACCAGCCAGGAGGAGAACAGCCCGCCGGGGATCTCGCGGACGCCGATGCGCGGCGCGGCTCCGGCCGGGGCGCAGATCGAGTACGAGCGGCGGTGCTCGCGCCCGTCCACGAACCGGCACAGGGTGAGCGACTGCCCGGCCCGGAAGGCGTACACGTCGCGCAGCTCGGCCGGGACCTCGAACGTGATCGCGGCGGCGTCCTCGCACAACCGGTCCACCGAGGCCACGGTCAGCGGGTGGAAGACGGCGGCCCTGGACGGGGCGGGCGCGAGCGTGGTCATGTCAGATCTCCTTGACGTGCTCGAACGGCTCGAGGCAGCCGGCACAGCGGTAGAGCGCCTTGCAGGCGGTGCCGCCGAACTCGGAGGTCAGCAGGGTGGCGGCGGAGCCGCAGCGCGGGCACGGCGGCGCGGGGCGGGCCGGGCCGAGGGTGAGCGGCACCGGCC
>NZ_SSXE01000316.1 GCF_021699195.1 Nonomuraea sp. MG754425
GCGGCCCCCGCTCGGAGGCGTTCATTTCGTCGTTGTGGTCTTAATTCTTTCAGCCGTTCAAGTCTCTGTCAAATTGACCCGACTTGCTCAACCTGCTTGAAATTAATCCCTGCCCCCTTTCGGAGACAACCCCTCTAACTTACCAGCCGATCAGAGTGCATGAGCACGCTTCACCGCGATGGTGGAGTCTGGAGGTGGCCCCCGAGTGGGTCCGGCGATCAAGCCGTCCCCGTGGGACTGCTGAACTCTATGTACGCCTCCCGGAACCGTCAAATCGATGGTGCGCCGTTCCCACAGGGGTAGGAACGGGGGTGTGCTAGATCAATCCGTGCCCCGTGCGCTCATCATCCTGGTGGGCATCGCCGCGGCGGTGGTCGTGCTCTTCGGGATCCGCGAAGTGGCCTCCATCGCCGGCCCCGTGGTGCTGGCGCTCGTGCTGGTCATCGCCGTGTCCCCGGTGCGTGGCTGGCTCAGGGCCAGGAGAGCCCCGGTCTGGCTGCAGGTGGCCGTGCCGTTCCTCATCGTCGTCCTGCTGCTGATCGGGATGTTCGGCATCCTGACCATCTCGGCCACGCAGCTCGCCTCGCTGCTGCCCAAGTACACCAACCAGTTCGAGCGGCTGCTCGCCGAGGCCGAACGGTTCGCGGCCACGCACGGGATCAGCAACGACGTGCTGAACAAGGCGTTGCAGGCGTTCGACCCCGGGCGCATGCTGGGGCTGGCGCAGAGCCTGCTCGGCAGCCTGATCGGGGTGCTCACCGCGCTCTTCCTCATCGTGGTGCTGTCGCTGGCGATGTCCCTCGACGCGCCGACGACGGCGCGCATCCTCAGCACCGGTGAGGGCAACCGGCCGCACCTCGTCACGGCGCTCTCCGTGTTCGCGCACAAAACCCGGCGCTATTTGATCGTCTCGACCGTCTTCGGGCTCATCAGCGCGATTCTCGACGTGATCGCGCTGACATTGCTGGACGTGCCGCTGCCACTGCTCTGGGGTGTGCTCGCACTCATCGCCAACTACATTCCGAACATCGGTTTCGTCATCAGCCTGGTGCCGCCGGCGATACTCGCGCTGCTGGACGGCGGCGTGCGGACGATGTTGCTGGTGATCGCCGCCTATATCGTGATCAATGTCGTGACGCAGTCGTTCATTCTGCCGAAGTTCCTGGGTGACGCGGTCGGGCTGTCCACCACGATGACGTTCATCTCGCTGATCGTGTGGACTTTCGTGCTGGGGCCGCTGGGGGCGATTCTCGCCATTCCGCTGAGCCTGCTGACACGGGCCTTGCTGATCGACAGCGATCCGAGTGCCACGTGGGTGCGGGCGCTGGTGTCCGGCCGGATTCCCCGCGGTTGATCCCGGAGGAGATCGACCGGATCAGAGCAGGCTGCCCATCGGCACCCCGCTCAGGCGCTTGACGTCGTTCGCGAGGTGGGCCTGGTCGGCGTAACCCGCCGTGGCCGCCACCTGTGCCAGCGGGGTGCCCGCACGGGCCAGCCGCAGGGCGTGCTGGAAGCGGACGATGCGCTGGAGGGTCTTGGGCGGGTAGCCGAAGGAGAGCAGGCTGCGGCGCCGGAGCTGGCGCTCGCTGTAGCCGAGGGCCCAGGCCACCTGCGAGACCGTACGGCCCTCGCCCAGACCGGCGGCGATGGCCCGGGAGTCCGGATCGACGGCCGTCCGGCCGCCGCCGGCCGTCAATCGTCTGCCGACCGCGGCCTGGAGGACGTCGAGACGCGCCTCCTTCGACCAACTTCCTGAGGGCATGGGGCCCAGCGCCTCGGTGAGCTCGGTCAGCAGCCCGCTCCAGCCCGGCAACTCCGCAACCGGCACCCGCCGGTCACGCAGTTCCTCCAGCGGCACCCCGAACAGATCGCCCACCGCGCCGGGCCGGAACCGCACCCCCACCAGCGCCTGCCCCGCCTCCAGAGTGGCCGGCATCGGCCCCGTGTCAGGCCCCGCGACGAACGGGCCGCCGGGACCCCAGATGAGATCGACGCAGGCGTCGGGCACCACGAGCTGGGTGGTGGCGACCTCGCTGGTGCGGTGCCACGCGCAGGCGAGGCGGCCGGCGAGGACGGCGCTCGGGGACCGCTCCACGTACATGCCTCCAACGTACGCGGTGTCTCCGACAGAACCGTCTCACCCGGGCAGCCGCCCGTAGGCGCGCAGCGTCTTGAGGCGTTCCACGGTGAGGTGGCCGCCCCACTCGTGCTCCACGAGGGGGGTCCAGATGAGCCAGTTCGCGCGCCAGCCGCCGTCGGGCGACTGCGCGGCCTCGAGCGCGTCGAGGTGGGCGTCCAGGACGTCCTGCGTGAACAGCGGCAGCCGGGACGGCTCGGGGGCGAAGTCCAGGGGGAGGTGCACCGGGCCGGTTGCGTCCGGGTCGAAGGTGACGGTGGCGAGCAGGGCGTCGCGCAGCCGGGCGAACTCCGCCTCGGCACGCTCCCTGTCGGGTGCCCAGCCGAGGAACGTCAGCGCCGCGCGTGCCTCGTACGGCTCGAACTCCGTCCGGGCGCCGAGCCTCGACCAGCAGAAGTCGGTGGCGGCGGCCAGCCAGGGGTGGGCGCTGCCGTGCTTGTGCAGCAGACCGGCGACGGAGGCGGTGGGGACGAGGTGCCCGGGCGGGTCGTCGCCGCTCTCCCACCAGGGCGCGCGTGGCGTGTCGCGGACCGTGGGCAGCACGAACGGCACGCCTCCGTCGGCCGTGCTGACGGAGGAGAGGAACGCGCAGGCGGCGGGCACCATCGGCGAGTCGAAGGCGTCGAACTCGTCCAGGATCCAGAAGGCCGCCTCGACGGGCTCGGGCTGGCTGCCCGAGCCGCGCAGGTCGGGTTCGAGCGCGTGGCCGAAGCCTCCGTCGGCGTTCTGGTAGCAGCGCAGCGCGTTGAGCACGCGGGAGCGGGAGCCGTCGCGGAACAGCGCCTCGAAGCGCAACCTGTCGATCAGCCGCCCGTGGTGGTGCAGGTAGTGCTCAGCCCTGTCGAGCACGTCCATGGCGGTGGGTCCTTCCGGGGAGGGGCGAGCGGTCATGGCGGCGAAGCTACCCCCTCGCCGGGAGCGAGCTCTTGTGAGAATCGGACATGCCGCGCGTTAATTGCGTTGCCCGGCCGCGAACCGGACACCTACAGTGACCGCCATGTCATGCATGTGCTGCTGCCCGATGTTCATCCGCATCCGCCACGGCCGGGCTCTGGCCCGCCCGCGGACGCGATGACGCAGGTCGACGACCTGAGCTGAGCGTCCGCAGGCGCGCCCAGGGCCCTTCGAGACCCGTTCATCTCGAGGACCCGAAGGGGCAGCGCTGTGGCGCAGAATTTCGCGCACGGAAACTATTCACACACCCAGCGGCAGGCTCGCAAGGCCGGAGGCTCCGGCGGCGGTCGCACGCCCGCGGATCGGGCGCGGCGCGAGCTGTCGCAGAACTTCCTGGCCGACCGGCACGCCGTCGAGCTGATGATCAAGGCCGCCGCGCCCGAGGGGCTGGTGCTGGAGCCCGGACCGGGAGCGGGCGTGCTCACCCTGGCGCTGGCCGAGGCGGGCGCGCGGGTGGTCTGCTACGAGATCGATCCGCGGCTGGCCGGACGGCTGGCCTCGCGAACCCGCGGCGACGCCCGGATCGACGTCGTCAGGGGCGACTTCACGACCGCGCGGGCGCCGCGTGAGCCGTTCGCGGTCGTGGGGAACATCCCCTACTCCGTCACGTCGAAGATCGTGGACTGGTGCCTGCGCGCACCGGCCCTGACCTCGGCGACGCTGCTCACCCAGCGGGAGTACGCCCGCAAGCGCACCGGCGACTACGGCCGCTGGAGCCTGGTCACGGTCGAGTCGTGGCCGTGGTTCGGCTGGCGGCTGGGTGACACGGTCGGCAGGGAGAGCTTTCGTCCCGTGCCGTCGGTGGACTCGGCGATCCTGCGGCTGGAGCGCAGACCTGAGCCACTGGTGCCGGACCGCCGCTCCTATCAGGAGCTGGTGGAGCTGGGTTTCGGCGGCGTGGGCGGCTCGGTGCGCGCCTCGCTGCGCGCCCGCTACGACGGCGTGGACGCCGCGCTGTCGGCGGCCGGGGTGGCCCGTGACGCCGTCGTGGGCCACGTCCACCCCGACCAGTGGGTGACGTTGTGGGGGCGCCTATGCCGATGACCTGACCGTGGCCCGGTCGGAGACGGAGGAGGCCAGGCCGTGGGCCGTCGCGTTGCGGCGGTCCCACGGCAGGGCCAGCAGGAGGACCGGCAGCAGCACGATCGAGGCCCGCGACCAGTAGGTGTGCTGCAACCACCATCCGCCGGAGTCGAACTGCGTCATGACGAGGTAGCCGTAGGCGGCCCAGAACGAGCAGCCCAGGATGGCCGGCCAGGCGAACCGGGTGGGCCGGGCGACCAGGAACGGCATGAACCACAGCAGGTACTGGGCGCCGAGCCGGGGCGTGACGACCATGAAGATGAGCAGGACGGCGGTGGTCATGTCGATCGGGTCGGCCCGCCGCCACCACAGGACGACGAGGACGACGCAGACGTAGATCAGGTTGGTGCCGAACGAGGCCAGCTCGGGCCGCAGGTCCCAGCTTCCTCCGGTGAACCAGGGTGTCCAGCCCCATTCGCCGACGATGGGGCGGATGTCGCGGATGGTGTCGATGACCGCGGGGAGCTGGTTGATCGAGGTGCCGGCGAAGATCGGCAGGGTCACGAAGAAGAAGATCGGCACCAGCCCGGTGGTGAACAGGGCGGCCACCCGGGAGCGCAGGTTGGGCAGGAGCAGCAGCATGCCGGGGACGAGCCAGATCGGCCAGCTCTTCGCGCACAGCGCCAGGCCCATGAGCAGGCCGGCCAGCGCGCCGCGCCTGAGGTGGGCGCGGTCGTCTTCGGCGGGCAGCAGGGCCCGGTGCAGCATGCCGCCCCGGCCGATCACCCGCGGGACGGAGGCGCGCACGCCGTACGCGGCCACGCCCCTGCGCACCCTGGCGACCACGTCGGTGACCACGCCGGGCCGGTGGGGGTCGCCGGGGCCGCGGGCCACGACGAACGCGGCCACGCCGAACACCAGCGCGACGGGCTCCACCTGGCCGTGCACGGAGGCGACGAGCACGGCGAGCGGGTTGAACGCGTACTGCAGGGCGCGCAGCGACGCCTTGGGGCCGCCGGCCAGCTTGGCGACCAGCGGGATGAGCACGATGTCGGCGACCACGGTGACCAGCCGGCCGGCGAACTCCCAGGGGATGCCGAGCCACAGCAGGATGCCGTACATGTACGGGATGGTCGGCAGGAAGTGCCAGCCGCCCTCGCTGGCCAGCACGGGATCCTCGCCCCGCAGCACGGCCTCGCCCGCGGGCCGGAAACTGTTGACGAAGTCGACGGGCTGCCAGGTGTCGATCGCCGACGTGTACATGATGAGCACGCGTACGACGACGCCCACCAGGATGGCGACCACGAGAGGTGGTCGCCAATCACGCCATTGGGCGACGAGAGCGAGCACAACACCGGCGACGAGGACGATCCCCGTGAGAACTGCGTAATCCATGGCGGCCCCTAGCCTGCCGCACCTCGGAGGCTGCTGCCACCTGGGCTTCCAATTCTTATCCCCGACATGCCGACACGTATCCCCATACGACATCACGGTCTGTGTTGAACTTTTTCCATGGGGGGATCGCAGGTCAACCAGGCACTGGTCAGGCTCTATTTCGAGGCGGGAGAGGGGCTGCGGGACCCGGTCGCCACCTGGGCGAAACTCACAGCGAATTCACAGCTCTACCAGCGTGCCCGCGGCGAGCGGCGGGTACCCCTGGACGACGGGACGGCCGCGGAGATCACGGCGGCGGCGATCGCGTACACCGCCGCGCGGCACGGGGCCGACCGGGTGGCGGCGCTGGCCACCTCGCCGCTGGCCGGGCTGGTCGGCGGGCTCGGCGGGGCGGTGCTGACCGAGCATCCGTGCGCGCCCGAGCAGGTGCTGGGCCCTCGTTTCGCCGGTCCGCGGGCCGATGACTGGGCGCGGGCGGCGTACGTGCTGCTGTGGGGCGAGAACAACCGTCTCGTCCGGACGGCGGGCACCCCGCTGGTGATCGCCGGGCGGTACAAGGGGCAGAAGGTGGTCGCGATCGGCACGCATCCCACCCGGCTGTCGGACGAGACGCTCGTGGTGCGTCCGGGCACGGACGGGGCGCTGGCCATGGCCATGGGGCACGTGCTGCTCAAGGAGTTCTTCCTCGACCGGACGCCGTTCACCGGGCACGCCATGGAGCACACCGACCTGCCGCTGCTGGTGCGGCTGCGGGAGCGGGAGGAGTCGTACGTGCCCGGTGGGCTGACGGGCGGGGCGTACGGGCGGCTCAGCCTGTACGGCGGGGAGGCCGTGCAGGTGCTGCTGCCGCGCTTCGACGACGGGCCCGGGGTGCTGCGGCGCGGCGTGCCGGTGCTGCGGGACGGCGACGAGCTGGTGACGACCGTGTTCGACCTGCTGCTCGCCTCCTACGGGGTGGCGCGCCCCGGGCTGCCCGGCCGCTGGCCCGGCGGGTACGACGACCGGGCGGAGCCGTACACGCCGGCCTGGCAGGAGGCGTACACGGGGGTGGCCGCGTCGCGGGCGTTGAAGACGGCGCGGGAGCTGGGGGTGACGGCGGAGAAGACCGGCGGCCGGTGCGTGATCGTGCCGGGACGGCTGGAGACCCCGCACGCCGACACCGCCTACCGGGCGATGCTGGCGTTGCTG
>NZ_SSXE01000317.1 GCF_021699195.1 Nonomuraea sp. MG754425
CTCCTGAGGAGCCGACGACCCCCGACCCGCCCGAGGAGCCGACCACTCCGGAGCCACCCGACGACTCCACTCCGAGCCCGGAGGACCCGTCGATGGTGACTCCGTGCCCGCACACCCCGCCGTGCCCGCCGCCCGTGTGCCTGCCGCCGTCGCTGCGGCCCTCGGACGACCCCACGAGCTCCGGCGAGCCCGCGGACACCTCCGAGGAGCGTGACAACTCCGGCGACTCGACGGACCTGCCCGGGTACGAGATCAACGCCGGCTACCTCGACACGTTCGCCGGGCTCATGAGCGGCGTGGCCGAGGGCGTCGGCTACGTCAAGGAGCGCGCCCCCCGTTTCGAGGGCTGGAACCTCGTCCCGCTCGCCGGCGTCCCCATCGTCGGCCTGATGTTCGTCGGCCGGTACAACCGCATCTCCGACGCCTGGGGCGACAGCGCGCTGATCCTGCGCGACGTCCTCGGCGCCGACAGCGACAAGATCACCGTGTCGGCCCAGAACTACCGGAACGCGGAGAGCGCCGGCGGAGAGAACTGAGAAGGATCGGCATGTCGACCCCACCCACCGAGCCGGTGGCCCCCGCGAGCACCGCACCCGCCACACGTGCCGACCCCGGCTTCTACAAACGCCTGATCACCAACCTCAACCCGTTACGGCAGACCACCCTGCAGGCAGGGGCGATGTCCGGCCTGGGCCTGGCGGCGCTCAGCCTCGACGTGGCGGCCACGCTCAACCTCGGCAACCCCGCCCTGTTCCACGACAGGCGGGAGATCTGGAAGGAGATGTCCGGCACCCTGGAGGGCAACCGGTCGGACCTGTGGCGTGGCTACTTCGACAACGTCTCGCCGTACTGGAGCGGCCACGCCTCCGAGATGTTGCAGCAGTACGTGCGATTCAACGTCAACGGCCTGTTCGGCCTGCTGACCAAGCTCAGCGACGACATGAGCGGCACCATGCAGGGCCAGTTCAAGGAGGTGCTCGAATACGACCTGTCGGTCATCGGCCTGTACACCGCGTCCGCGCCGATCTTCAAGACCCTGATCACCATGAGCGCCCACCCCGTGGGACGGGCCGCGCTCATCGCCCAGCTCGGCATCTTCCTGACCGTGCTCGGCAACCTGCTCAAGCAGTTCGGCGACATCTACCTCACCAACGAGAGCAGCCTCAATGCCCTGGAACTGCGCCTCAACGAGCTGCTGGGCGCCTTCTACCAGACCGGCGACCCCGCCAACGGCGCGCGCGACCTGAACCTCCCGTCCAGCATCACCGACCCCGACCAGGTGAACGACCTCTGGGTCCCCGCATCGGAGAACTGATGAAAGAGATCAACGCCTTCTCGGAAGGCAGGGAAGGCGACGTGGCCGGCCTGCTGCGCGAGATCAACGACCTGACCGGCCGGCTCGCCGGCGGCATGGCCGATCTGGCCCACGAGCGGCTGGAGGGCGCCGACGCCTCCGGCGCGGTACGCGTCTGCGTCTCCGGCGCCGGCCGTCTGCTCGCCCTGCAGATCGACGGGCGCGGTCTGCGCAAGCTCGACCACGTCCAGCTCGCGGACGCGGTCAAGGAGGCCATCGGCGCGGCCCACGTCGCCATGGGCGAGCGGCTGACCGGCCTGATGACCGAGCTGACCGGCCCGGGGCCGGCTCCGCAGGTGGGACAGGACCCGCTGGCCCCGTACATCGAGCGCGTGTTGCGGGAGGGCTGAGCGGTGCGGGAGATGCAGGAGGCGATGGCCCGCCTCGAAGCGCTGGCCGCCTCCGCCAGGCAGGCCGAGGAGCGGGCGGCCGAATGGAGCGTGCGCCGCTTCACCGGCCGCGCCGACGAGGGCCGGATCGTGGCCACGGTGGACGCGCTCGGCGTCCTGGCCGAGCTGGAGATCCACCCCCTGAGCAGGAGGCGGCTGGACGCCCGCCGGCTCGGCGACGAGATCCTGAACGCCATCGTCCGGGCGGAGGAGGCCGCGGCGATCGCCAAGGACGAGCTGACCGGCGGCTGACGCCCCTGACGTGAACGAACCCCCTCCGGCGGCTGCCGGAGGGGGTTCGTTCGGTTCGCGGTCAGGTCAGCCGCAGTTGCCCCAGTCGGCGCTGGCGCCGGAGGACCCGACACTGCCGGTGAAGCGCACGCACTTGCCCTTGGCGGGCAGCTTGACGGGGCCGGCGTAGTACTCGTACGTGCCGCTGGCCCGGTCGCTGGGGCCGCCCTGGACCTCCAGCGTGGCGGACATGCTGGTCGCCCGGCCGACGTCCGTGGTCTTGAGGGTGACCACGCAGTTCTCACCGGTGCCGTTGTTGTAGAGCAGGAACGTCTCCCCGCCGGAGAACGCCTTGCTGCGCTGGACGAAGAAGCCCGATCCGCAGACGCCGGCCGCCGAGTGCGGGTTCGGCACCGACGGCGCCGCGGCCGTCTTCGTCGGCTTCGGCGCGGCCGTCGTGGGCTTCGCGGTGACGGTCGGCTTGGCGGCCGTCGGCTTCGCCGTGACCGTCACCGTCGGCTTGGGCGTCACGGTGACCGTGACCGTCGGGGACGGCTCCGCCGTCGGCGTCGGGGTCGGGGTGGCCGTCACCGTGACGGTGGGGGTCGGTGTGGGGGTCGGGCTCACCGTCGGATCCTGGACGAGGGCGTCCTCCGTCGGCGTCGGGCTGGGGGTCGGCGTCTGCGTCACCGTCACCGTGGGCGCGGCCGTGGTGGGAGCCGTCGTCGTGACGGCGGCCGTCGGGGCGGTCGCGGTCACGGTCGGCACCGCCTGCTGCTGGGTGGGGATCACCGGCGTCGGCACTGTGCTGAGCTCGGGCGGCGTCGGCGCCTGCGAGGTCCACTCGGTCGGCAGCACCATCGGGCCCACGTCGTCGGAGCCGACCTTCGAGGTGTCCGCCCACGGGACGGTCACCTCGGGCTGGCCCTGGCCCTGCCCCTGACCCGGCTGGGGCTGGCCCGTCGGCTGCTGGGGCTGGCCTTGCTGGGCGTCACCCTTCTCGGACCCGCCGCCCGCCTGAGCGTCCGCGGACGGCGTGCCCACGGCCAGGGCCACGGGCTCGAAGCGCTGCGTCGAGGCGTACCGGCCGGCGCCCCACAGGCCCATGGCGGACAGCAGCACCAGCACGCCCACCGCCGCGACGAGCCCCAGGGGGAACCTGCGCGGCGGCCGGGAGGACACCGTCTCGCCGGCGACGGTCGTGGTCGGCCGCTCGGAGTGCGGCGGCCCCCACATGGCGCCCGGCGGCACCGGCACGCCCTCCATCGCCGGACCGTCGTGGTAGGACTGCTGGGCCATCGTCGGCGGGCCCCAGGCCGGCTGCGGGGGCGGCCCGACCGGCAACGGCGGCCCGTCCATCGGCAGGCCCGGCATCGACGGCCCCGGCCCGGGAAGTCCGGGCACGGGCCCGCCGGGGAAGGGCGCTCCCGGCGGCACGGGGCCACCCGGTCCGGGCCCGCCCTGCGCGGTCATGCCCGGCGCGGGCACACCCGGCATGGGCACACCCTGCGGCGGGACGCCCGGCACGGGCACGCCCTCGATCAGCTCGCCCGGCTTGGACGGCTGCTTGTGCGCCAGTGCCCCGGTGCCGCCCCGCTTGTCCCCGAGAAGGCGCAGCAGCGCCACGTACGTGGTCGGGCGCGGCGTGACGTCCTTGGCGAGCGCGGAGCGCACCACCGCGGCCAGCGGCTCGGCCAGGTCGCCCACCTCGGGCTGCCCGGTCAGCACCGCCTCGGTCTCCTGACCGAAGGGCGGCTTGCCGGTCGCGGCGAACACCACGACCGCGGCCCAGGCGAAGACGTCGGCGTACGGCCCGTAGCGCAGGCCGTTGATCTGCTCGGGGGCGCGGTAGCCGATCTCGCCTTCGGGCTCGCCCAGGTCGACGTCCGTCACCCGGGGGCCGTCGGCGCCGATGATCACATTGTGCGGGGTGAGCCCGCGGTGGGTGATGCCGGCCAGGTGCACGGCGGTCAGCGCGGTCAGCACGCCCACGGCCACGCGCTCGACCGCGTCGGGGTCGAGGGGGCCGTCCTCGGCGACGATCTCGGCGAGGCTGCGGCCCTCGATGTGCTCACGCACGACGTAGGGCCGGTCTTCGTGTTTGCCGCTCTCCAGGGTCCTGGCGATGTACGAGCTGGAGACCCGCTGCACCCCTGTGAGCCGGGCGAGGTCGTCGGCGCCCTCGTCGGGGGCGGCGGGCAGTAACTTGATCACCCTCAGGGGCGCGTCCTCGGACTCCTTGCCGAGGAAGGCCGCACCACGCGGGCCGTCGCTCAGCCGTCCTGAGATGGCATACGCGCCCAGCTTCTCCGGATCGCCGGGTCGCAGGGGATGCATCTCTGTCCCTTCAGTCAAAGCATGATCTCAATGGGACATTGAACCAAATCCACCACAATCACATCAGTAGTTTCATGGGTGGATAAACCAGCTCTATACCGATCTGCAACCTTCTAGGTCGGCCGACCGGCCCGCCAGCCCCTCCGCCGGCCCAGCGGAATGAGCGACACGAGCGCCCCCGCCACCATGATCGAGAGTACCGCGCCGACCCCGACCACCGCGGAGACGGTGATGGCGGTCTCGTCCTTGGGCGGGATCTTGGCGATCGCGTCGGCCGGCAGCGCGGCCGGCGGCGGCTCGGCCACCACGGGCGCGTTGACGCTCTCGTAGGGCAGCACGGCCGTGAGCGCGAGCACGGGGTTCACCATGCCCGTCCCGGTGCCCGCGCCGGAGGTGCCGTCGGCGGTCGCGGTGATGCGGCGGCGCACCTGCTCCTGGGTCAGCCTGGGGAAACGGGCGCGCACCAGCGCGGCCGTGCCCGCCACGTACGGCGTGGCGAAGCTGGTGCCCTGCAGCCCGAGCTTGTAGGCGCGGCCCGGCCAGGGGGCGGTGATGTCCGTGCCGGGGCCGAGCACGGAGACCGGCGTGCTGGCGTTGGAGGAGTCGGCGCGGCGGCCGTCGGGGGTGGCCGCGCCCACGGCCAGCACGCCCTCGTACGCCGCGGGATAGGCGGGCACGTCCTCGTCGTCGGGGCCCTCGATGTTCCCCGCGGCGGCGACCACCACGATGTCCTGGGCCAGCGCCCGCTGGACGGCCGCCTTCAGCGCCGGGGTGTCGGCGGCCCGCACGGAGACGTTGATCACATCGGCCTTGGCCGCCACGGCGTCGTTGATGGCGCCGATGAGGTGGCTGATGTCGCCCTCGGACTTGTTGCTCTGCTTGAACATCATGATCACGGCGTCGGGCGCGACGCCGTGGAAGGGCACACCCGACAGGAAGCGGGCGCCGATGATGCCGGAGACGGCCGTCCCGTGGCCGACACAGTCGCGGTAGCCGGTGTGCGTCTCGTCGACGATCTTGGTGAGCTGGACCTGCGGGTGGTAGTCGGCGCCGCTGTCCGCGATCGCGACCCGTACGCCCGCGCCCCTGGTCAGCCGCCAGGCGGTCTTGATGTCGAGCCGCTTCTGCGCCCACGGCTCGCTCGCGGGCAGCTTCAGCGTGCCCTTGTCCGGCTTGCACTCCTCGGGCGCCGCCGCCGCGGGCGACCCGAGGACGGGCAGCGCGAGCACGCCCGCGACGAGGACGCGAACGATCCTGGACGCCCTGACGCGGGCGGGGCTCAGCCGCAGTTCGCCCATGCCGCACTCGTGCTTCCCGAGCCCGCGCTGCCGGAGTACCGCACGCACTTGCCCTTGGCCGTCAGGATCACGGGGCCCGCGTAGTACTCGAAGTTCCCCGAGTCGGTCTTGCTGCTGCCGCCCTGGACCTCCAGCGTCGCGCTCGTCGAGGTGGCCTTCCCGACGTCCGCGCCCGACTTGAGGGTGACCACGCAGTTCTGGCCCGTGCCGTTGTTCCAGAGCTGGTAGGTGGTCCCGCCGCTGAACGAGCTCGACCGCTGGACGACGAACCCGCCGCCGCACACCTGGGTCGCCGTGTACGGGTTCTTCTTCACCGGCTCCGCGGTCGTCTTCGTCGGGGTCGGCGTCGGCTTCTTGGTCGTCTTGGCGGGCGTGGGGGCCGGGGCCTGGGTCGTCCTGGTGGGCGTCGGCTCTGCGGTGGTCCGGTCCGGGGTGGGCTCGGGCTCGCGCGTGGTCTTGGTCGGCCGGGGCGTCGCCTTCTTGGAGGGCTGGACCGTCTTGGTGACCGTGGCCTTGGGCTTGGCGGTCTTCGTGGGCTTGGTGGGCTCGGCCGTCGGCCGCTGGGTCCGGGTCACGGTGGGCTGGGCGGTGGGGATCGGCACCGGCTGCGTCACGACCGGGCCGGGGGTCGGCGGCGTCGAGAGCTCCGGCACGGACGGCGAACTGTCCTCGGTGGGGAGCTGCATCGGGCCGATGCCACCGTCACCCGGGTCGGACGCGGTCGCCCACGGCGCGGTCACCTCGGACTGCGGCTGCGGCGGCGGGCCCGTCTCGGTCCCCTGGGCGGGGGCGGAGCCCGCGTCTCCCCCGCCGGTGCCGGAGGTCCCGGTGGTCGCGGCGGCGATCGGGGAGTAGGTGACCTTGCCGGTGTACTGGCTCGCCCCCCAGATGCCGAGGCCCGACAGCAGCACGACGGCGGTCAGGCCCGCCACGAGCCCCACGGGGAACGGCTTGCGCTCCCGCCCGTCGCTCCGCTGCTCGGGCACGACGGGAGGCGCCGGGGGCCTGGGCGGCGGCGGGACCTGCGCGCCGGGGCCGGGCGGTGGGCCCCACATCGACGGCCCGTGCGCCATCTCCACCGGAAC
>NZ_SSXE01000318.1 GCF_021699195.1 Nonomuraea sp. MG754425
GCCCGCCCGCGTGCGCGTCCGCCCCGCCCCCTGGGACGCCGCCGGACAGTGGCTCGCGATGCCCGCCGCCCAGGAGAGCCACGGCGACATCAGGGTCAGCGACCGCTGCCTGTGGCGCGGGGGCGCGCCGTGGTTCCCGATCACCGGGGAGATGCACTACAGCCGCGTGCCCCGCCACCGGTGGGCGGAGGCCCTGCACCTGATGAAGGCCGGCGGCGTCACGGTCGTCGCCACGTACGTCTTCTGGATCCACCACCAGCCCGGCGAGCACCGGCCGCCCCGCTTCGACGACCGGCTGGACGTCGCGGAGTTCGTGCGCCTGGCCGCCGCGACCGGACTCGACGTGGTGCTGCGCATCGGACCGTGGTGCCACGGCGAGGTCCGCAACGGCGGCCACCCCGACTGGGTCACCGGGGCGCCGTACCGGGAACGCACCGACGATCCCGCCTACCTGGACGCCGTCGGGCGCTGGTTCGCCTGCCTCGGCGAGCAGCTCGCGCCGTGGTGCGGCCCCGGCGGGCCCGTCATCGGCATCCAGCTCGAGAACGAGCTCTACGACCAGCGCGAGCACCTCGTCACGCTCAAGGAGCTGGCCCGCCGCTCCGGCCTGCGCGCGCCGCTGTGGACGGCGACCGCCTGGGGCGGCGCGGACCTCCCGGACGGCGACGTCTTCCCGATGTACGGCGGCTACTTCGACGGGTTCTGGGTCGACACCCACGAGGGCTGGCACCCCACCTTCAAGGAGCAGTTCGCCTTCTCCGACCGCTGGGACGACCCCGGCATCGGCGCCGACCTGGCCGGCGACAGCCGCCCGGAGCGCGCGGGCCCGCGCGTGCACCGCTTCCCGCCGGCCACCTGCGAGCTGGGCGGCGGCATGGCCGGCGCCTACCACCGCCGCATCGCCACCGAGGGCCGGGACGTCAGCACCGTCGCCCACTGCAAGCTCGGCGCCGGCTCGGTCTGGCAGGGCTACTACATGTACGTCGGCGGCGCCAACCCAGGCCCTGACCTCCAGGAATCCCAGGCCACCGGATACCCCAACGACCTGCCGGAGCTGAACTACGACTTCGGGGCGCCCGTCGGCGCGCACCTGCAACTGCGTGACAGCTTCCACCGGCTGCGCGCCCAGCACGCGTTCGTCGCGGCCTTCGGCGACCGCCTGGCGCGCATGACGTCCACGCTGCCCGACGACGACGGCGGCGTGCGGTGGGCGCTGCGCGCCGACGACCGCGGCGGCTTTCTCTTCCTGCACACCCACCGCCCCCACGAGCCCCTGCCCGCGATCCACGGCCTGAGCTTCGACGTCGAGCTGGGCGGCGTCGCGCTGCGGGTGCCGCACGTGCCCGTCGACGTCCCCTCCGGCGCGGCGATGGCCTGGCCGCTGCTCCTCGACCTCGGCACCGCCACCCTGAAGTGGGCCACCGCCACCGTGCTGACCGTCATCGACGTGCCCGGGGACGCGCCCTTCCTGGTGCTGGCCGCCGCCGACGGCGTGCCCGTGCACCTCGCCGTCCCCGCCGGGCACGAGATCCGCGCCGACGGCGTCCAGCAGGGCGTGGACGAGCAGATCCTGCCGGACGTCGTCCCTTCGCGGTCGTTCATCGAGATCCGGGGCCCGCGCGGCCGGGCCCGCGTCCTGGTGCTCAGCGACGAGGACGCGCGCCACGCGTGGACCCCGACGCTCGCCGGCCGGCGGCACCTGGTGATCTCCGATGCCGACGCCGTCGTCGAACACGCCGGCCGGCTCACCGCCCGCACCACCGCCCCGGCCGAGTTGCACGTCCTGCCGCCGCTCGGCCCGGCGGACCCGGCCGGGTTCTCCGTCCACCGGGTCGGCGACGACCCGCCCGCCCCGCGGATCGACGTCGAGCTGGTTGCCGCGGCCCGCGAGCCGGCGACGCCCGTGATCACCGTGCCCGGCCGGGCGCCGGCCCCCGCGCGGGACACGTTCCGGCAGCGCGCCGCGCACTACCGCGTCACCGTCACGGGCCCCGCCCCGGCGGACGAACGCTCGCTGCTGCGCCTGAACCTCGTCGGGGACGTCGCACGCGCCACCTTCGACGGCCGCGACGAGGACGTCTTCTGGAACGGCGCCGCATGGGACATCGACATCACCCCGGACCGCGACGTCGATCGGCGGGTGGTCGAGGTCCGCATCTACCCGCTGACCGCGGACACGCCGGTGCGCTTCCCCGGGAGGGCGGCGGCGTGTCAGGCGCGGGCGAGCGGGCCGGTGGCCGTGATCGAGTCGGCCGAGGTGCTGACGTACCGCACCGGCGTGGTGCCCTCCGCGGGGCGCTGAACAGCCGATCGCCCCCGGCCGGAGGCACCGGCCGGGGGCGGTCGCACGCGTCACTAGCAGTGGCGGACGCCCGGGAACGGGTCCTTCGAGGTGTAGACGCTCTCGGCCGCGAGGTAACCGGTCCTCCCGGCGTTGTCGCCGTACGTCCGGTACCAGATCTTGTTCCCGCCGCCGTGCTTCTGCCCGGAGACGTAGCACTCGAAGTAACTGGGATTCGACTTCAGAACGTCCACGACGTCCTTGTCGCTGCTGCTGTAGCGAGCACTGCGCCACAGGGCCGCCCCGGCCGTGTTCCCGCAGTACAGGTGCCCGCTCTTGGCGTAGCACGGCGGGTTCCCCTGGGCCTGCGCCGGCGTCGTCACCAGCAGGCTCGTGCCGATCAGCGCGAGCCCGCCGACCGCCGTCGCTATTCTTGTGCGCAGTCGCATTTTCAGATCCCCCTTGTTCGCAACCGTGATGTCCCGCCAGACGCTAGGGGCGGCGTCTTTCGATCCGTTATCGAGGCGATTCAGGCTCTCCGGGAATCGGGAACGAGCGGCGGGGTCAGCCGCCGAACGATCCGGGGCCGAAACGGCCCCACGCGATGAACGCCGCGAGCACGAGGTAGACCAGGTTCAGCACCGCGAACGGGAACTCGCCGCGGCGGACGTGCGTGATCATCGCACCGACCATCAGCAGAGCCCAGCAGACGGCGGTCACCGGCACCAGCACCGGCGCGATGCCGGTCACGGCGGGCAGGATCAGGCCCGCCGCGGCCAGGATCTCCAGGACGCCGAGGGCCTTGACGGCGCCGGCGCTGAAGTCCCCGGTCCACCGCCCGCCGGGCGAGGCCGCCAGCTTCTCCTGGGGCGTGAACGTCTTGATGCCGCCTCCGGCCAGGGCGACCAGGGCCAGCAGTCCGGTGCCGATCCACAGGGCGAGGTTCATGAGGTTCTCTCCAATGATGATCACGGGCGCGCGCGTCCGGCACGCGCCGCGAGGGTGACGGGAAACATCGTCCGGAGTGTGCGGGACGGGGTTCCCATGGTGACCGGCAGTGGTCCGGTCACCAGCGCGGCCGGCGGTTCAGCCGCCGGCTCCGCGGTGGTCCGCGCGGACCAGGGCGCCGAGGTCGCCGACCCGGTCGAAGTGCTGGAGCTTGTCGGGGTTGACGATGGAGTGGATCGTCTGGATCCGGCCGTCGGCGATGTCCAGCCCCATGACCCCGACCAGCAGGTCGGCGGCGTCGAAGACCAGGGCGCCGGGCTGCCCGTTGACCTCGGTCAGGTGGTAGCGGACGCCACCGGCGCGCGCCAGCACGGGAGCCACCGCCGCCAGGGCGCGCGCCACCCGCAGGCGTCCGTTGACCGGCCGTCCGAGCGCGGGCACCTTGCCGCCGCCGTCGCCGTGCATGGCCACGTCCTCGGCCAGCAGTTCTTCGAGCGCCCGCAGGTCGCCCTGCTCGACGGCGGCGAAGAAGCGCCCGGCCAGTTCCCGCCGCTGCCGCCGGGTGGCGTGGTAGCGCGGCCGGCGGTCCTGGAGGTGCTTGCGGGCCCGCGCGACCAGGTGCCGCGTCGTGTCCACGTCGCTGCCGATGATCTCCGCGACCTCCGGATACGGGTACGCGAACACCTCACGCAGCAGGAACGCGGCCCGCTGCCGCGGGGACAGGTTCTCCAGCAGCACCAGGACGGCCAGCGACAGCGAGTCGGCGGTCTCGGCGTGCTCGACCGGCGACGGGCCGGTGGCCAGCGGTTCCGGCAGCCACTCGCCGACGTACCGCTCCCGCCGCGCCCGCGCCGAGCGCAACTGGTCGATGGCCAGCCGGGTGACCAGGGTGGCGACGTACGCCCGCGGCGAGGCGATGATCTCCCCGCCTTGCTGGGTCTGGTACAGCCGCAGGAACGCCTCCTGCACGACGTCTTCGGCCTCGCTGACGCTGCCGAGCATCTGGTAGGCGATGGCGAAGGCCCGTGGCCGCAGGTCGCCGTACAACTCCGAGGTGGACATCGGCGTCAGCTCAGCCCGTCGGTGAAGCCGGTGCGCCAGCTCGGGAAGCCCGGCGTCCAGTCCAGCTCGTGCTTGGTCCTGGTGGTGGAGATGCCGCGGGCCCGCGTCATCATGTCCACCGCGCCCTGGCCGGCCAGCGGACGGGCGAGCCAGGCCGGCACGCGCCGCGGCGCTCCGGCGCCGAGCACCCGGGCCAGGTACGGCAGCCACTCGCGCACCGGCGCGGGGTCGTCGTCGGCCACGTGGTAGACCCCTGGCCTGCCGCGTTCGATGGCCGCGACCGTGGCCTCGGCGGCGTCGGCGATGTGCACCAGCGACCACACCCCGCCGCCGTCGCCGACGATCGGGAACCTGCGCCTGCGGATCTGCTCGGTCATGACCGCGTCCGGCGCGGCGCTGAGGCCGGTACCAGGGCCATAGAACGAACCGTAGCGAAGCACGACCCCGTCGGTCCAGGTGGCGCCGGTCACCGAACCCTCCAGGTGACGCAGCGCGGCGACCGCAGGCTCGGCGTCCGGGGGCGGGTTCGGCTCGATCCGGGCGCTCTCGTCGGCGACCGGCCCGCCGGTGCGTTCCATCCACAGCGCGTTGCTCTGCGCCACGAACACGCGCACGCCGACCGCGCGCGCGGCGGCCAGCAGGTGGTCGGCGCCCTCGGTGCGCAGCCGGTTGGTGGCCGCCGCCATCCGCCTGACCTGCCGCACGGCCGACGGCCCGCTCAGCGCGGTGAGCTGGTGGACGATCACCTCCGGCTCGGCCCTGGCCACCGCGCCGGCCACCGCGTCGGGGTCGAGCGCGTCGAGGACGACCGGCTCCGCCCCCGACGCGCGCAGCCCGGCGGCCTTGGCCGCCGAGCGGGTCGTGCCGACGACGTCATGCCCGCGCGCCACCAACAGGGGGACGAGCCGGCTGCCGATCGCGCCGGACGCCCCGGCGATGAAGATTCTCATGACGTCTCCGTTCGTTCAGCTCGGTGAGCGCGGCTCATCGAGTCGCGCTCACGAACAAAGACGAGATGCCTCCTCACCCCATGACCGGCTGTGACCCGACTCACAGCGCGCGCCCGGGTCAGCGCCCGGCGGGCTCCCACCACGTCAGGTTGGCCTGCGCCTGGGCCACCGGCTCGATGATCTCCCACGCCTCGGCGATCAGCCCGTCCTCGATCCGCCAGATGTCGACGACCGCGATCTCCGTCCCGGTGTCCGGCAACCGGCGCTGGGAGTACATCACGACGTGATCGCCGTCGGCCAGCAGGTGCTTGATCTCGACCTGCATGCCGGCGATCGGGCCGAGCGCGGCGCGTACGGCGTCGAGCCATTCGGTCTTGGTCTCGGAGGTCGCGTCCGGCCGGTGGTGGACGAAGCCGTCGCTCAGCAACGGGGCCAGCGCCTCGACGTCACCCGTCGCGATCAGCGCCGTCAGCGCCTGCTGGACGACGTTCTTGTTGTCGGTGGTCATGCTCTGTGTAGTCATGGCGAGGAGTGTTTCCGTCGTTGGTGTCGTTTGTCGATGAAGTCGCATTTCATGGCGCATCGTCGGACGATGAGTAGCATCGACGAACATGGACACCGTCGGGGAACAGTTGCGGCAGTGGCGGCACCGCAGGCGGCTCAGCCAGCTCGACCTCGCGATCGCCGCCGACGTCTCGGCCCGTCACGTCAGCCTGGTGGAGACCGGCAAGTCCAACCCGAGCGCGGGCATGATCCTCCGGCTCGCCGACCAGCTCGACGTGCCGTTGCGCGAGCGCAACCGGCTGCTGCTCGCCGCCGGTTTCGCGCCCCGCTACGCCGAGCGGACCCTCGACGGGGAGGCGCTGCCGGCGGCCTGGGAGGCGGTCGAGCGGGTGCTGCGCGCGCACGAGCCGTATCCGGCGCTGGTCATCGATCGCCGGTGGGACATCCTGGCGAGCAACCGCGCCCTCGGCCCGTTCCTCGCCGGCGTCGCCCCCGACCTGCTCCGGCCGCCGATCAACATGGTGCGGCTCGGGCTGGACCCGCGCGGCCTCGCCCCCCGGATCGTCAACCTGGCCGAGGTGCGTTCGCTGCTGCGCACCCGCATCGCGCGGCAGCTCGCCGCCGCGCCCGACCCCGGGCTCACCGCGCTCTTCGAGGAGTTCCTGGCGGCCGGCTCCCAGGAGGCGGGCCTGCCGATCGCGGCCGAGGTCGCCACCCCGATGATCTTCCGCTTCGGCGACCGGGAGCTGCGGCTGTTCTCGACCACCACCACGTTCGGCACCCCGACGGACATCACCCTGGACGAGATCGCCATCGAGTCCTACTACCCGGCGGACGCCGAGACCGCCGCCTGCTTCACCAGCCCGGGGGAGTGGCCGCCGCCCCTCAGCCC
>NZ_SSXE01000319.1 GCF_021699195.1 Nonomuraea sp. MG754425
GGGCAACGCTTAGCCGGTAACGGGGAAATCCGTTCTTTTCGCCCGCTGTTCGCCTTCGGCCTGCCGGCGACCAGGTCATCCGGGGCCGATGCCATGATCTGATATTTCGCGAGCCGAGTTGGGGAAGATCATTGCCGGCCGACGAGAAGGCCACCGACACCTGCCGGGTGAAGACGTTCCTGCGGCCCGACTTCTACGAGTACGCGACACTCTTCAGCCCGCACGAGCTCACCCGCAGAGCCGCCCATCTGGATTTCGCCGAGGCGACCCTGCTGATCCCGTACAACATCGCCCTTTATGGCCGGCTCTTCGGCCCGGCCGACTACGCGGGATATCTGAATGCGCCGGAGGAATTGCGGCGGGCTTTGCTGGAAAAGGTCCTCGTCCGGGTCGGGATAAGCGCGCGGGCGGCCGGGGCGCTCGTCGCCGACCGCGCGGAGTTCGTCAACGGCGACGACCGCGCGCACGCCTACCTGAACCAGACCGTCACCGTGTCCGAGGACACCAAGCTGTCGATGCCGGCCCTGGTCGGATACCTGCTGGACGCCACCGAGGGCTGGTCGCGGGCCGCCGAGGTCGTCGAGATCGGCATCGGCACGGGCTTTCACGCGATCCGCATGGCCAGGCTGCACCCGGGGATGCGCATCACCGGCTTCGAGACCAACGCGCGGGTGCACGACCTGTTCGACGCGCACGTCCGCCGGGCGGCGCTGCGGGAGCGGATCCGGCTCCTGCCGCAGTCCGGCCTGGACGAGGCGCTGCGCCGCGCCTCGCACGTCTACGTGACGGCCGCCGTGTCCCAGGAGCAACTGCGCGACCTCCTGCGGCGGGCGGGCGGGAACACCACCTGGCTGCTGCCCCGGGCGCTCGATCGGGACGAGTTCGACGCCGAACCGCCGCACTCCTGGCTGACGACCGCCTACGGCGACTACGAGAGCTACCGCGCGAGCCCCGCCTGGAACGCGTACTGCGTGGTCGAGGAGCTGGTCGTCGAGGCGGACGGCACGCCGCTCAGCCGGTCCCGGCTGTACGACGTCGAGTTCGTGAAGCTCGGCTGACCACCTTCCCGATCCTCCGTCCTTGGGGACCCGCATGCAGAGCCCGAGCACCCAGACGAACCTGTTCATGAGCGCCCTCTACCCGGCCGAGACGAGGTTCTCCTACCTGCCCCGCTTCGCCGTGGACGTGCGGCGCCGGATCGCCAAGGCGGCCGACCGTCCCGAGCTGCTGCGGATCCTGGCCGAACAGGCCGAGGGCGGCGCGCCGCTGGCCTCCGAGGAGGCGGCCCGCCGCGCGCTCGAGGCACGCGACCTGCGGGCCGTGCTCGGCGTCCTGCGCGACGAGCGGGTGTCCGAGGAGGCGGTCACCGAGGAGGGGATCGTCCGCGACCTGCACGCCGTGTGCGAGAAGGGGATCGGGCTCCTGCGCGCCGACGGCTTCGCCGGCCTCGACCCTCCGGCGATCCACGTCGTGGACGCCTTCCCCGGCCCCTTCGCGGGACGCTCCGCGAGCGCGGCGGCGCTGACCGTGGACCGCGACGACACCGCCGAGTACGGGATCCGGGAAGGCGTCTACTTCATCCGCGAACGCCTGACGCCGACGTACTCGTCGTTCCTGCTGACGCACGAGTTGATCCACCACGCGCTCGGCCGGTCCGGCGGGTGGCACACGGCGCACGGCCTGGAGGAGGGCGTCTGCGACCTGCTGGGCTCGGTCCGGCTGTCGCAGCGGCTGCTGGGCACCGCGCTGACCCGCCGCCTGTTCATCCTGAACCGGCTGTCCAGCGGCTACCACCGTCTGTGGGAGCGGTACCTGGACGGCGCTCGGCAGGCGCTGGCCCACCTCGCGGTCGTCGGGTACCCGGAGTTCGTCCGCGAGCTGGCCGGCGGGCGGCCCGCCCTGCACCGGATCGAGGCCGGGCTGCTGGACGGGATCTCCGGGCGCGGCGCGCTCGATCCGGCCGACGCGTTCACCTCCCTGGCCGTCGAGCTGCTCCTGCTGTTCCCCCGGGCGGCCGTGTGCGGACCGGCGGCCCTGCGCTTCGCCGAGAACGCGCTGCCCGGCCTGACGGTGCGGGAGATCGGCGTCCGGGCGGGGCTCACCGCCGAACTGGCCGCGCGGGCCGCGGCCGAGCTGCGCGACGAGCACGGGCTGCTGTACCTGCGCGACGACGGCATCGGCGTCATGGACAGCGAGCCGGCGCTGCGCTACTCGCGCGGATGGCTGCGTTATGACACGACGCGGTAGGCGGGAACGGGCGGGCCGGCGCTCCGCGTTACACCGGCTCTACTCCACCAAGCTCGTCCTGTACGCGGTGATCGGCGGCCTGGCGGGCCTCGCGCTGCTCGTCGTCGTCAACGTCGAACCCGCCGTGCTGGAGACCGGCTGGATCAGGTACGTCCCGCTCAAGGACATCGGGACGGCCCTGCTGTCCACCGCGCTCATCGCCGTGCTCTTCGAGTACCTCGAAGGCGAGGACGCCGAGTCCCGCGTGGACGAGCGGCTCACGCGGCTGTTCCCCGCGCTGGCCGACACCGTCGTGTCGCGGGTGCTCGACCGGTTCTCCGCCGAGTCTCGGGAGCTGCCGCGGGCGATGGCCCCCGAGGCGATCGACCGGCTGGCCACCAACGCGCTGTCGGCCCGGCTCGGCGACCGGGAACTCGCCGAGGAGGTCTACGCCGACCTGCGGGCCCAGGTGATCGCCACGAAGGAGCGCCTGCGCGACTTCCAGGTGTCGATCACCCTGTCGCGTTTCACGGCGGGACCGCCCTCCGGCACGGGCTCCTTCCTGGAGGCGGTCACCCGTTGCGAGTACCTCACCCGCGACGTGCCGGAACGGCTGCGCTTCAGCTGCGTGTCCGACATCGCCGAGTACCGCACGCTGGTGCGCGACCCCGAATCGACCTTCGAGTGGTACTTCGAGCCCGTCGGCGGGCTGCACGGCGGGTCGGCGGCGGCGTTCGAGCTGTTCCACTTCACGCTCAACGGGCGGGAGCAGCAGATCCGCCGGACCCGCCGCACGACGTCGCAGAGCTTCCTGGTCGACAATCTCGCCGCGCCGCCCCACGAGCAGGGGATGGCCCGCGTCTCCTACGCCTACAAGGTGCTGGTCCAGCGCAACAGCCACATGCTCAACATCGACGTGGCCCAGCCCTCCAGGGGGTTTCGGGTGCAGCTCAGCTACGGGGCGTGCGGCATCAGGTTCGTCAACGTCCTGGACTTCATCGCGGGCGCCGTGGAGCCGCGGATCCTGCACACGCCCGGGCCCGCGCCCACGGTCTCGATCGGGTTCGACGGCTGGGTCTTCCCGAAGTCCGGCGTCGCCTTCGTCTGGGTGCTCGACGAGGAGCTCTGAGCGGGCGGGGCCCCGGCCTCACGTGTGCGTCCGCGCGCCGGCCGGCTCACCCCCGCCGAGGTGCCGAACCCCACGCCCTGCTGCACCGACCATGCCTGACCGGGCCTGACCGGGCCCGCTATGGACCGGTCAGGCGGCGCTCCCCCTCCGTGGTCAGCACGAACACCTGCCAGTTGTAGTACGCGTAGAAGGCGCGCGGGTCGCGCCTGATCTGGCGCGAGTGCAGCAGGATGGCGTCCACGTACGCCTGGGACGGGTTGTAGGCGTGCAGGGCCCGCCGGTAGTCGCGGGGGGCGCCGCTAGCCCTGAGGTAGTTGGCCGCCCCCATGACGGCGTCGCGCGGGTCCCGCACGTCTCCGCCCATCCCGTACGCCTTCCAGGTGGCGGGCATGAACTGCATGGGCCCCTGCGCGCCGGCCCAGCTCTGCGACTTCACCCGTCCGAACTTCGACTCCGCGAACATCACCGCCGCCAGCACCTCCCACTCCACCCCGAACCTGCGCTCGGCCTTCTTGAAGAAGCCGAGCAGCTCCGCCGCGGGGCGGGCGCGCTGCGTCCTGAACACGGCGTCGGGTTCGATGGGGCGGGCCAGGGCGAGCAGCTCGCGGATCGCGGCCGTGTTGTCCCTCGCCTGGGCGGCCAGGGCGGCGGGCAGCCGCGCGAAGGTCCGGGTGGCGAGCTTGGGGTGGCGGGCGGCGTGACGGTAGATGCGCTGCTGGTGCAGGGCCAGCAGCTCGACGTCCGCGGGCGGCGCGCCGGACGCCGGGCCGCCCTTCGTCCAGGCGTCGATGGCCTCGTTGAGCGCCGCCGTGGTCTCCTTCAGCGCCGTGGCCAGCCGCCCGGGGTCGGCGGGGAGCTTCGCGCCGGGGGCCGGGAGCTCGTCCTGCGGCGGCTCGCTCGCCTGCGCGGTCGCCGGCGTTCCTGGCGGGGGCGTGGGCGGGCGGCTCGCCGCGGGAGCGCCGTCCGCGGGCGTGCCGCACGCCGTCGCGCAGACGAGCACGGCGGTGGCCCAGGCGAGCCGCCGGGCCGCGCGGCCGGGGCGTGGGTGCTTCGGGCGTGCCTCCATGGACGGCCAACCTACCCGGTGCGTCCGGGCCTGATCGCGGGGCACGCCTCCCCGCTCTTGACGCGGCCCCGTGAGTTGCGTGCGCCGGGTCATGTGTGATGGTGTGCCGCTCCTGGTCCCCGCTCCGGTGCTTGGAGGCTCCGTCATGCCGTTCATTGTGGATTTGACCAGCGGAAACGTGGAGAAGGAGTATCGATCTGCGGAGAAGGGGCACTACGGCGGGTCCGTGCTCGGGCTGCGGCTGATGGCGGAGCGGACGGTGGCGGGGCTGGACCCGTTCGACCCCGGGGCGCTGCTGTACATCGCGGCCGGGATGCTGGGCGGGACGGCGGCTCCCGGGCTGGCCAAGGCGGTGTTCCTGGCCAAGTCGCCGCTGACCGGGGCGGCCGGGGAGGCGCACGCGCTCGGGCCGTTCGCGGCGGGGATGCGCGGGGCCGGGGCCAAGGCGCTGGCCGTGGTGGGGCGGGCCGCGCGGCTGTCGTACCTGCTGGTGCGCGATGGTGAGGTGAGCGTGCACGACGCCGGCGAGCTGCGCGGGCTCGGCACCGCCGCCACCACCGACGCGCTGCGCGCCCGGCACGGCGAGGGCGCGCACGTGGCGGCCGTGGGGCCGGCCGGGGAGAACCTCGTGCGGTACGCGAGCGTGGTCACCGACTACGCCTTCGCCGCCGGCCGGTACGGGCTCGGGGCCGTCTTCGGCGCCAAGAACCTCAAGGCCGTGGTGTGCGTCGGCGACGCGCCCGCCGAGGTCGCCGACCCGGAGGCGATCGCCGGGCTGTCCGCCTACTACCGCGCGGCGCTGGCCACGAACCCGCTGGCCGCGCTCCAGGCGGGCCTGCCGGGCTTCGCGGGCTGGGCGGACTGGGCGGGCGACCCGGGTTACGCCTCCGTCCGCAACTTCTCGGTGCCGGGGGCTCCGGGGCTGCGGGTGCCGTCCGCGGGCGACTACTCCGGCCGTGCCGTCTCGGTCACGGGCTGCTGCCCCGGCTGCCCGAACGACTGCATCAAGGTGTACGCGCCCCCGGCGTCGGCCGGGGTGCGGCGCTCGGGCGGGCTCGGGCAGGAGGCGTTCCTGTCGCTGGGATGGAACCTGGGGATCGACGACGTGGACACGGTCCTGGACGCCAACGCCCGCTGCAACGATCTCGGCCTCGACCAGGTCTCGCTCGGCGGCACGCTGGCCTTCGCCATGGAGTGCGCCGAGCACGGCCTGCTGCCCGGCGGGCCCGCGTTCGGCGCCGCGGCGGCGCTGGGCGGCCTGATCGAGGACGTCGCCGGCCGCTCGGGCGAGCTGGGCGACCTGCTGGCGGAGGGGTCCGCGAGGGCGGCACGGCGGATCGGGCGGGGCGCGCAGGCGTACGCGATGACGGTGAAGGGCGCGGAGGTGCCGTGCTTCGACCCGCGCCCGCAGCCCGGCATCGGACTCGGCTACGCGCTGGCCCCCGGCGGGCCGCGCTACGACGCCCTGGAGCACGACCTCGACTTCGACCCGGTCGCCGGGCTGGCCTACAGCCTGCCCGAGGCCGCCCGCGTCGGCGCGCTGCCCGCCCCGGCGCACGAGCTGGACGAGGAGCGCGGCCGGCGCAGCGCCCGGCTGCTGCGGTTGTGGAGCGGGCTCGACGCGCTCAACCTGTGCGTCTTCGCCTCCACGCCGACCAGGCCGCTGACCATCGACCGGCTGAGCGCGCTGGTCACGGCCGTCCTGGGCGAGCCGTTCACGCTGGAGGACCTGCTGGCGGCGGGGCAGGCGCGGCTGGACGGCATGCGCGCGTACGCGCTGCGCGAGGCCACCGCCCACCGGCCGCACCCGGCCGGGGACCTCCCGTCGCCGCACGTGAGCGGGGACCTCCCGGCGGCGGCCATCCCGTCGCCCCGCCCGATCGGAGACCTCCCGTCGGCGGCCATCCCGGCGCCCCGCGCGACCGGACACCACCCGGCGCCCACGACCCCGGCGTCCGGCACGCCCGGAGACCGCCCGGTGGAGGCGGCGGGCGAGCGCCGGGTTCCGCTCGACGACGACTTCCCGGCGCGGCTCGACGAGACCCTGCCCGCGCGCCTGCACGACGAGCCGATCACGCAGGGCCCGCACGAGGGCGCGGTCCTGGACCGGGAGGCGTTCGAGCGGGCACGGGCCGCCTTCTACG
>NZ_SSXE01000320.1 GCF_021699195.1 Nonomuraea sp. MG754425
CTACGGTGCAGCCCGTCCAAGGCCGGCCACCTGTGCAAGGCCATCGCCGTCCTGCAGAATCACCGAGTTTCGCAGGCGGCGTGAGGATGAAAAGCGTTCCGTGTGCCGCCGATGGTTGCTCGGGCTGCTCACCGCCGGTGCCAATGCTGATTTGACCAAAACCTGACCTATTGCGCTGTCCGAACTCGGCTCTTCCGGCCGGTATTTCAATAAGTGACAGGGATGATTCGCTTACCGGATTGGGGGATCCGATGGTGGCGGTACAGCTCAGCCATTTCACCGGATCTCGATGCTGCCGTGCACGCCAGCTGGGGCCGCCGCCATGCGATCAGGGCGGGGCGCTCTGGGTGAGGCCGGTGTTCTCCTGCCGAGGCATGCAACCGGATGCCCCGGGCTCGGCCGGAACGTGCGGCGGGACGCTGTGACCAGCGGATATCGCTTGACACGGGTGGTGAAGGTGGGCGTCGATACCGACCGCCCCGGGCCAGCCGGTGGCCCCGGAGCGTCCCCGCTGTGGCCCCATCACGGGCCTGTGCGGGCCGACCGGGGCCGCCCTGCGGCCCGGGGCACGGAAACCCCCTGCCGGGCTGCCGGACGGCGACCCGCGCGGTGATGGGCCGGGTACGCGATGCCCTACCGCACCGACGGCGCTCCACGGGCCGCCGGGGATAGGGGGATCGCCGCAGGAAATGCGACGTCGAGCAAATCGGCGACGCGAGGTCAGCGAACAGCGGAAAGGCGCGACAGCGACGATGAACGGAACCACCTTCAAGACGTGTTCCTGCCGGGACGAGGCGACCGGCAAGAAACTGGGCAAGGCCTGCCCGAAGCTGCGCCGCCCCGGGGGAGGGGAGCGGTGGAGCAGCGCTCACGGCCGCTGGGCCTACCAACTGGAGCTGCCCGCGCACGCGGATGGGCGGCGGCGTAACCCGCTGCGACGGCGGGGCTTTGCCACGCTGGAGGAGGTCGAGGCCGAGCTGGAGCATGCCCGGGCGCTGCTGGCGCTGGATGAGGACCCGCACATTCGGCGGAAGGTCGCCGAGTTGCTGCTGTCGGTGCTCAAGGACACCAAGGCGCTGCCGCCGGTGGAGGAGGTGCGGCGCAAGGTCCGCACCCGTCAGGACCTCAACCCCACGGTGACGGTCGCCGAGTGGATGCAGGAGTTCCTGCGCCGCAAGCGGAAGATCGACGTCACCACCCGCCGCTCGTATGAGGCGCACATTCGCCTGTACTTCACCCCGTATCTGGGTGATGTCCGGCTGGATCGGCTGCGGGTGTCGGATGTGGCGGGCATGTTCGATGCGATCGAGGAGTTCAATGACGTCATCACTACCGCCCGCGCCAGCGGTGATCCCGAGGAGCGAGCCAAGGTCCGGTATCGGCGGCCGGTCGGCCCGGCCACCATGCACCGCATCCGCGCCACCTTGCGGCACGCGCTCAACATCGCGATCAAGCAGGACCGGCTGATCGACTTCAACCCGGCCGCGGTCGTGGAACTCCCTGATGCCGACCGTCCCAAGGCGCTGGTGTGGACCGATGAGCGGGTGGCCGACTGGAACCGCGACCTGCACGACCGGCTCGATGTCGAGCAGCGGAGGCGCGGGGCCCGGCTCAGCCGCGCCGCCATGATCAACGTGTACGCGTCCGTGCCGCGTCCGTCGCCGGTGATGGTCTGGACGCCGTCCCACACCTACACCTTCCTCGCCCAGGCGGCTACCCACCGGCTGTTCGCGCTCTTTCGGCTGATCGCCCTGCGCGGGCTACGCAGGGGAGAGGCGGTCGGGCTGCGCTGGAAGGACGTCGACCTAACCGCCGGAACAGCAGGGGTGCACTGGCAGATCACCCAGCTGGGCTGGGAACCGGTTCAGGGCAGGCCGAAGACCGAAGCCAGCGACCGCACCATCGCCCTCGATGAAGACACCGTCACCGCGCTGCGCGCCCACCGCAAGCGCCAAGCCGCCGAACGCCTGGCCGCAGGCGGGGCCTGGACGAACAGCGGGTTCGTCTTCACCGATGAGATCGGCAGGCCGCTGCATCCGCAGCAGGTCAGCGACCACTTCTACCAGCTGGCCTTCCACGTGGGGCTGCCACCGGTGCGGCTCCATGACCTCCGCCACGGTGCCGCCTCGCTGATGCTGGCCGCCGGCGTGGACTTGAAGGTGGTTCAGGAGACCCTCGGCCACGTCTCCTCCACCTTCACCCGTGACACCTACACCAGCGTCTACCCTGAGGTGGCCCGGGCCGCCGCGGAATCTACCGCCGCCCTTGTCAACACCGCGGCCGCAGGTGCCCAGACGGCCCGGCTGATCACCCTGCCGACCCACACCTGAGCCACCGAGCACAGGCAGGCCCGCCGATTTCTCGGCGGGCCTGCCTGTTTGCTCTCAACGGTTATGCGCAGACGGCGCAGCCGATCGATCCCTGGGCTGCGCGGTGAAAAGGGCCGAGAGAATCGCTGCGAGAAGCAGCGGATCTTTTGTCTGCTGGTCAGGAGCGCCTGTCCAGCGAGACGAGCCGACTTGGAGAAGGCTTGACCACACAACAAGCCACCACTGACCAGCGGCGCCGCGCAGGCGTTCTGGCTTGATCTTCTGATGGTCGTCACAGGGGTCTGAACTGACGATGGCCGTCTAAACGATCTACCCCCGTACACGGTCCGTACACAAGAGCAACCACCGAGCAACCAACCATGATCAACAGTCAGCGCAGAGGTCGGCGAGGACCGAGAAACCCCAGGTCGGACGCGGTGTTGGTGAGTAGGGCGGGTGGGACTTGAACCCACGACCCACGGATTATGAGTCCGATGCTCTAACCGGCTGAGCTACCGCCCCTGGATGAAGTTGTGTGACGTGACGGTGGGCAGGTCCGAAAGGATCATGCCGCGCCTCGCGCAAGCTAAGGCTAGAGCATCGGATCCGATCGTGGTGCCCGGCCGGACGGGGAGACGTGGCTCCGCCGACATCATTGCATGCCTGCCGACGTTGCCGGGAACCCCAGCCGATCATATTCGCAGCACGCCGTCCGCGCGCAGGTACTGGTGGAGAAGCGGGCGCGGGGAAGGTCAGCGAGTGTGGGGCGGGGGTGGGCCGTTCGGGCGGCCGGGCCCCCACGCTCGCTGACCTGGTCTCCGCACCCTTACGGGCGGTCCAAGATCGGCGTGTTCGAGCCCGACCCGCTGGAGGCGTGCACCCGGTGGTCCTGGGTCGTGCCGTCGTAGCTGTCCTCGGGGTTCGGGGCGCCCGCCACGGCCGAGGAGGCGCCGTTCCATTTCCGCAGGTAGATGTGGACCTCGTCGCCGGAGGTGGTCGTCCGGTGGTATGTGGGGCCGCTGGACGTCATGCCCTGGGCTCGGTCGTCCGAGATGGACGAGCCGCCTGCGGTGAGGACGGCGACGGCCCGGCTGCGCGCACAGGCAGGGGGCGCGGTCCGGTCCGGGAGTTCCATGGCCGCGGTCGGTTCGGCGGGCGAGCGCGGCTCCCCGCGAGCCCCGGCTCCGGAGTGGGTGATCTCGGCGATGTCCGCGCCTTCGTGGCAGGTTCCGGCAAAGCGGTCGCCGGGTCTCCTGCCCGGGCCCGGTACGGCGGCGGCGTCGCCACGGGACGCGTCGGCCGGGCGGTCGAGCGGGTGCTCCTTCGTTCGGCCAGGGTCGCGCTGGACGGCGGCGAGCAGGCCGGAAGGCGGTTCCGCGGGTTTCGCGGTGGCGACGGCCGGGGCGGTCGTCACGGGTGACGCGCCGATCGCGATCCCGATCAGCGCCGGGGTGCGGAGCAAGGTGTCTCCTCGCTGCGGGGGATGCCGTCACGGTAACGGCGGTCCCGGACGCGGAGGAGTACTACTTTGCCCCTATCACCGTGTTATGGAGCGGTGCCATAACCCGGGTTCCTGATGAGCCAGTCATAGTAGACCTGGCTCCGTCGTACGGCGTCCATGTGGGCCTGTTTCGCCTGGCCCACCACCCAGGCGGCCTCGGGGGCGGTGGGGTGGCGGCCGAGCAGTTGCCGCCAGCGCAGCGGCGCGCCGACGAGCGGCACCATGACCAGGCCCTGGGCGGGCTGGTGGGTGGCCTGGCAGAGCACGACGGCCCGTCCGACCTGGGCGAGGTGGGCGCAGGTCGGGACGTCGGTCTCGTAGATCGTTCCCGGCGTGAACCCGGCTCGCGCGCACGCCATGGCGAAACAGTCCGCGAAGCAGCCGTCACCCGGCGTCACCGCCCACTGCTCCCCGGACAGGTCGGACAGCTCGACCTCCGTCACCCTGGCGAGCGGATGGTCCTGCGCGACCAGGCAGAAGACGGGGTCGAGGCTGATCGTCTCCCACAGCAGCGTGCCGGTGGGGGTGCCGGAGTCGCCGCAGGCCCCGGTCAGCACGTAGTCGAGACGGCCGAGTTCGACCATGCTGGTCAGCTCGTGCGTCGACCACGACGTGTACGTGCTGACCTTGCGTTCGGCGGCCAGCCGGTCGACGAGGCCGCCGAGTATCGGGCCGTTCGTGGCGCCGATGCGGAATCCGGGGGAGGGGGCGTGAGCGAAACGTACGGCTTCGTCCTGCAGTTCTTTGGCTGCGGGGAGAAGGACGCGTGCCCGGGCGAGCACGAGTTCGCCGAGGCGGGTGGGCCTGGCGCCGTGGCGGTCACGCTCGAACAGGGCGCCGCCGAGCACCCTCTCGATGCGTTTCAACTGTGCGGTCAGGGCCGGTTGTGCCAGCCCGAGCAGCGACGCGGCCTTGCTCACACTTCCCGCGTCCGCGACCGCGCGGACGATCCTGAGGTGCCTGAGCTCGAGGTCCATAACGGGAAGGTAAGGCGACGATCTCTTACAAACAATGGCTAAATGTCAGGAAATGTGACAGATATTGTTCGGGGCTTCCTGGGGTAGGGGGAGCCCATGACGACGATGGGAATCGATCCGGCCCAGCTCAGCGACGATGATCTGCTACGCGAGCTGCGCCGGCTGCACATGACCCGGAGCGATACTTTTTTCCACGGGTCCGACGACGCCCTGGCCCATCACACCTCGCGCACCAACGAACTGGAGGCGGAATACCTCCGCCGCTACCCCGATCGCGAGATCGATCCGTTCCGGTTGCGGGAGGGGGCGAGGCAGCGCTGATGACGGAAGGTCACGACGTGCAGGCCCTGTCAGACCTGGACGTCTACGTCTACGAGGCGGTCGCGGCCCAGGCCATCGAGTCGGGCGGCGGCGCTGCCAGGTTCGACGCGCTGGTGCGGGCGTCGGGGCTGACGGAGGAAGAGGTCAGCCATAGCCTGGCGCGGCTGATCGAGCATGGGTACGTGGTGCCGATGGGCGACGGGTACGGGCTGGGGCCGCACACGTTCGAGGTCGAGTACTGAGACGGGTACGGGCTGGGGCCGCACACGTTCGAAGTCGGGTACTGAGACGGGCAACGGCTAGCCTTCTTCGCCGAAGGCGGACAGGGCTCGCAGGACGCCCGCCTGCTCCACCGTGACGCCCGCCGCGCGCTGACGTCCCGCCTCCTGCGGCGTGAGCCCGGCCGCGCACCAGGCCGCCACCTCCTCCAGCGGTACGGATCCCCACCACGTGGCCAGCACCGCCACCGCCGGCAGCCCGGTCCGCGCCGCCTCGGCCGCCGTGAACCCCAGCGCTCTGAACACCCTCGCGTCCCCCTGGTCCACCCGCCGCCGGGCCCATTCTCCGGCCTCGTCGGCGTCCCAGCCCGCATCGGCGTACGCGCGGGCCACGTCCGCCGGGACGCCCGCGCGCAGCAGGCTTCGCAGCGTGTGCGCGATCTCCGGGGCGGCGGCGGTGGGCTCGGGCACCAGCAGCCGGGCCGGCCAGGGGATCCGATGCGGGCGCTCGCCGCCCAGGTGCCTGCGGGCGGCGTCGTGCGGGGCCACGCCCAGCTCGTGCCAGCGCACCGCGTCCTGGGGGGTCATGCCGGCCCGCTGCCAGGTGATGACCGTGTGTGGCGTGGCGGCCGCGGTGCTCCAGAGCCGGGCGTCGGCCGGGACGCTCACGCCGGCCGCCCGCCAGGCCGCCGCCTGCCCGGGGGCGAACCTCGCCCGCCGCCACCGCCGGACCTCACCCTGGGTGAACCCGGTGTCCGCCCACTCCGTCACGCCGGCCTCCGCTCGTCACGGACCTGACCGTCCGGTCCGTGCTCCTTCTGGTCCGGTACGCGGACCGCTTCCGCCCAGGGCGGGGCCTGGTGCCGCGTGCCGAACAGGCAGGCCACGACGTGCGGGCGGGGCCGCCGGTCCGGCCACGGGGTGTCGCCGTCGGTGAGTACGATCAGCACGTCGGCTCCGGGGGCCGCCGCCTCGAAGCCCGGACGCAGGTCCGTGCCGCCGCCGCCCACCAGCTCCACCTGGGCCGCCGCCCGTACTCGCTGGGCCGGGTACGCCTTCGTGTCGCAGCAGGTCACGTCCACCCTGCGGTGTCCCGAGGCGCGCAGCACGCCGTCCAGCTCGCCGAGGGCCTGGACGAGCGCCGGACGCGTGACGCTGCCCGACGTGTCCACCAGCACCGAGACGCGGGGGAGCGGCCGGACCAGCGCGGGCAGGACGACCTCCGGCACGGCGG
>NZ_SSXE01000033.1 GCF_021699195.1 Nonomuraea sp. MG754425
CGTCCTGGGCCCGCGGGCCCAGGACGTGCTGATCACCGGCTGCCCGATCGACCTGCACCCGGACGTCTTTCCAGGTCACGCCCAGACCCTGCTCGGCCGGGCCTCGGTGATCCTGGAACGCCGGGCCGCCGATCGGTACCGCGTGTACGTCAGGTCGTCCTTCACCCGTTACCTCGCGGAGTGGCTTCTCGACGCGATCGACGCGATTTAAGTCCATATTTGGGCATTACCTAGACTTTACGAAAAAACTAAAGTCTGGGGAGCGGGCGTGCGGGTACGGGCGTTCATGGCCGGTCTGGCCACGGTGGCGGTGCTGACCGGTTGCGGCGGACTCGATGTGGCGCAGTCGTCGGGCGGTGACCAGAGCGCCGGGACGGCGGACTCGGCAGCGATCTCCGACGCCAAGAAGAAACTGGACAAGCTCGCCGTCAAGGGGCGGGCCCCCAAGACCGGCTTCGACCGCGACGAGTTCGGCCCCGCGTGGTCCGACGTCGACCGCAACGGCTGCGACACCCGCAACGACATCCTCAAGCGCGACCTCGAGGACGAGACGTTCCAGTCCGGCACCCACGACTGCGTCGTGCTGACCGGCACCCTCCACGACCCCTACAGCGGCAAGACGATCAACTTCAAGCGCGGCCAGACCACCAGCTCGGCCGTGCAGATCGACCACCTGATCCCGCTCTCGGACGCCTGGCAGAAGGGCGCCCAGCAGTGGCAGGCCGCCAAGCGCAAGGAGTTCGCCAACGACCCGCTGAACCTCATGGCCGTGGACGGCCCGCTCAACGGCCAGAAGAGCGACTCTGACGCGGCCACCTGGCTGCCGCCCGTCAAGTCCTACCGGTGTACTTACATCGCCCGCCAGATCGAGGTGAAGACCAAGTACGAGCTCTGGGTGACCGCGGCGGAGAAGGACGCGATGGCCGGCGTCCTGGGGAACTGCTGACGACCACGCCGGCCGGCGTCCGGCGGAACTGATGACGATCCCGTGACGCGCGCGTAAGATCACGAGTCATGCGCGTGATCTTAGGTAGTCAAGCGATCGCAGCGTCCCTTCTCCTGCTCACCGCCGTCTCCGTCACGCCCGCCGAGGCGCAGGCGGTCAGTGTCGTCGTCCTCGACTGGAACATCCACGGCGAGGACGCCGACATCGCCGCCATGGCCGAGGTGATCCGCGACAGCGGCGCCAACGTCGTCACCCTCCAGGAGATCCACCGCAGGCCGGACGCCGACCAGGTGCGCCAACTGGCCGACGAACTGGGCTGGGACATCACCGCCAACGCCCATTTCGGCGCGGGCGACGATGTGGGACCCTGCGACGACCCGCAGCCGGGCAAGGCGGGCAACGCGATCCTGTCCTCGTTCCGGATCGTCGAACGGGTGACGATCAAGCTCACCGACTTCGCCACCTGCCCCGTCAACCGCTCGATGGCTGGGGCCAAGCTCGACCTCGGCGGCGGCGCGGAGGTCCGGGTGTTCACCACCCACCTGTCGCCCGGACTGTCGCAGACCTCCGTCGACCGGCGCGAGGCCCAGGCCGCCAAGGTGCTCGCCTACTTCGGCTCCAGGACCGGGATCATCCTCACCGGCGACTTCAACGCGCCGCCGACGGACGCGCTGTCCAAGCGCTTCGTCAGCGCGGGCTGGACGGACACCGGCGCCCGGTACGCCGCCCTGCCCACCCACGGCGACGCCCGTATCGACTACGTCTACACCCGCGGCGTCACGACGACCAGCGGGTCCGTGCTGTCGAGCACGCTGTCCGACCACCGGCCGCTGGTCATGCGCATGGTGCGCTGACCGCCCCCGGACATGAGGACGCCGGCCCGCGCAGAGCGCGGGCCGGCGTCAGGCCGGTGCGGGATCAGTCGTCGTCGCCGTGCCGGTCGTCGCCGTGCCGGTCATCGTCGCGGCCGTCGTGCCGGCTGTGGCGGTCGTCGTCGATCTCCTGCTTGACGATCTTGCCGGAGGCGGCGTCCACGTCCACCTCGTGCCGCTGCGCGCCCTTGACCAGCTCGACCTCCCACACGTCCGCGCGGCTGCCGCGGCCGTCGAAGTCCACTTCGCTGACCCACGCCCCCGGCACCGCCTGCTTCGCGATGTCGATGGCCTGCTCCGCCGTGACCTTCGGGGCGGTGGGCGCGGCGGCGCTCGTGAGGGGGCTCGTGAGGGCGGTCGGGGCGGCGGTGTCGCCGGCGCTGGTGGCGGCGTAGGCGGCGCTGCCACCCGCGACCAGGGCGAGGACTCCGGCACCTGCAACGATGAGCTTCTTTGTGATCTGCATGTCTCTACGGAACCGCGACCCGGGGTAATCGGGCGCTAAAGGGCGGTTAAGGCGACGAGAAGATGTCAGGGACGCCATCCTGGACGCCGAGCAGCAGCTCCACCCGCGCCCCGCCGTCCGCCGCCCTGGAGACGGCCAGGCCGCCACCCGACGACTCGGCGGTACGCCGGGCGATGTCGAGCCCGAGCCCCGTCGAACCGCCGCCGCTGGTGCCCCGCTCCAGCAGCGCGGGCTCGAACCCCGGCCCGGAATCCTCCACGACCAGCAGCGCGCCCCTCGCGTCCGGACGGAGCCGGACCGCCATGGAGACCCCCTCCGGCGTGTGCGCGAAGACGTTGCCGAGCAGCGCGTCCACGCACGCGGCCAGTTCCTCGGCCCCCACGGGGACCACCAGCGGCCCGTGGGGCAGCTCGACCGCCACGTCCCGTCCCTGGTCCTCGGCCAGCACCGACCAGAACCGCACCCGCTCGCGCACCGCCGCCGCCGCGTCGCACGAGTCGCGACCGGCCGAGCGCCGCCGTGCCTCGGTGATGACCGCGCTCACCGCCCGCTCCAGGGCGTCCACCCTGGCCTGCACGCGGGCCGCCTCCTCGGGGTCGCGCAGCGACTCGGCGTCGAGCCGCAGGCCCGTCAGCGGCGTACGCAGCCGGTGCGACAGATCGGCCACCGACTCCCGCTCGGCCACCAGCAACTCGTCGATCCGCCCGGCCAGATGGTTGAGCGCCAGCGCCACCGAACGCACCTCGGGCGGCCCGCCGGGTTCGGCCCTGGCGCTCAGATCGCCCCCGGCCAGCCGGTGCGAGACCCGCGCCAGCCCGTCCACCGGCCGCGTCACGGCCAGCGCCAGCCGGTCCGCCAGCGCGATCCCGAGCCCCACCAGCCCGATCCCCAGCAGCGACAGCGCCAGCCACGCCTCGCGCACGCCCCGCATGAGCTCGTCGTCCGGCACGAACACCCTGATCACGGCCGTGCCCCCCGGGGACTGCGCCGAGACGAGCACCTCCCTGCCCCCCGCCGCCTCGGCGGTCACGCTGCGGCCGGTGGCGGCCAGGCGCACGGCGTCGGAGCGGGCAGCCCGCGCGCCGACCGTCCGCCCGTCGGGCAGGAACACCGTCACGGGCCGCGACACCTGCTCCACCGCCAGCCCCAGGTCGGGCGTGCCCGCCGCGACCGCGACCGACTCGGCGGCGGCCGTGGCCCGGCTCATCGCGCCGTTCTCGGCCACCGCGCGGATCAGCAGCGCCATCGGCACCAGCAACGCGATCAGCACCAGCGAGGTCGTGGCCGCGACCAGCAGCGCCAGCCAGCGCCTCACGACGGCCCGACCAGCTTGACGCCGACCCCGCGCACCGTGTGCAGGTACCGCGGCTCGGCGGCCGTCTCGCCCAGCTTCCTGCGCAGCCACGACAGGTGCACGTCGACGGTCTTGTCCGCGCCTCCGTAGGGGAGCTGCCACACCTCGGTCAGCAGCTCCCGCTTGGTGACGACCTCACCCGGCCGCGCCGCGAGATAGTGCAGGACGTCGAACTCGCGCGGCGTCAGGTCCAGCGCCGTGCCGTCGAGGGTGGCCGTACGCGCCCGCGGATCCACCCGCAGCGCCCCCACCTTCAGCGGCTCCTCGGGCGCCACCGCCCCGGCCCGCCGCAACACGGCCCGCACCCGGGCGTCGAGCTGCGCCGCGCTGTACGGCTTGACCACGTAGTCGTCGGCCCCCGCGTCCAACACCGGCACCATCTCGGCGTCGCCGTCGCGGGCCGTCGCCACGATCACCGGCACCCGGCTGACCGCCCGCAACATCCGCAGCAGCTCCACCCCGTCGAGATCCGGCAGCCCCAGATCGAGCACGATCAGGTCGGGCCGGTCCTGCACGGCCAGCCGCAGCCCCTCCATCGCCGTGGGGGAGGAGGAGACGGCGTGGCCGAGCTCCCGCAGGCCGCGGCTCAGCGCGGTACGGATCGCCACGTCGTCTTCGATGAGCAGGATGTCGGCCATATAGAAGAACGTAGACGCTTTCTTGCGATGCCTTGAGCAGCCTTAGCGTCGCCTTAACCTGGTCTTAGCCGGATGTGGGGGAAGCTGCCGGGAATGAAGAAGCTCGTCGCGGCCTGGGTCGCCACCGCACTCGCCGCCACCGCAGCCGCCGTGGCGGTGCTCGGCCTGCTCGGCAACGGCCTCACCGGCGCCGACAGCCACGTGCTCAGCCAGGCGAGCGTCCGCGCCGCCCTCGCCACCGCCACGGCCACCGCCTCCGCCCGCGCCACCGCGACGGGGCGCCCCGAGCCCACGCACACCGCGCAGGGCAGGCTGATCCGCAGCGCGGGCGGCAACGTGATCGCCTCCTGCCACGGCGGCCTGGTCACCCTCCGCTCGTGGAGCCCCGCCCAGGACTACTCGGTCGACGAGGTCGAGGCCGGTCCGGCACGCGAGGCCAAGGTGGAGTTCGAGCCCGACGAGGGCAAGGAGGTCGAACTCAAGATCACCTGTGTCTCCGACGTCCCGACGGCCCGCATCCACCACTGACGTCGCGAGCCGAGCCACGCGACTCAGCGCCAGGCCCCGTTCACGGACCGCAGGTCGGCGAGGCTTCCATCCCCAACACGACGGGACACCTCCTGCCACTCGCGGACCACACGCCGCCTGCCATCGGGTACGGACGGCCAGCCCACTCGGGTGACGGCCTCGCCTCCGTAGGCCGGTTCCCAGCCGATGGCGTAAAAGGCGCCGATGCCGGGGAGCAGGGTCTTGAGCATGTGCACGGTGCGACGGTGAAACCACTTGGACACGGCCGTGACCGCCAGCCCCGCCTGGAGCGCTTCTTCGAGAAAGGGCAGCGCGAACTCGACGTTCTGCCAAGTGCTGGCGGACCGGTCCTCGCAGCGGATCACGTTCTCGGGCACACCGCGCTCGATGAGGAGCCGCCTGAAGGTCTGGCCTTCGACGATCCCGCTGTGCCGGTTCACGCCACCGGTGACGATGACGAGCGGCGCGAGACCGGCGAGGTGACGTTCGGCCACGACCTCGATCGGTGCTGACTGGTTGGTTCCGAACAGGAAGAGCGCGGTCGGCCGATCGTCGGGCGGCGGCATCGCGATGTCCACGAACCCGGTGATCTCAGGTATCTGCTCCGGGCTGAAATCGTCGGTCATGCACGATCCTCAAACAGTGTGCGGAAACCGCAGACGGCGGGCTTCCACGGTGTTGATCGCTTCGAGATACCGGGCATGATACTCAGCCGTCTGGCGAGCGTCCGCGAATCGCCGGGTCAGTGTCTGGTCGAGCTTGCTGGCCAGCACCATGGTGGGCCAAGCCGGACGGCCGCCGGCCAGCGCGGCGTGCCCGGCGGCCAGCGACTCGTCCAACCGGCCGAGCCCGGCCTGAGACAGCCCCAGGATGAGCAGGGAACGCGCGTACGCGGACGGATGTTCTCCGCACTGCCTCGTCTCCGGTCGGTAGCAGGCGTTGATGACGCGGTCGGCCGCGGTCACGGCTTCCTGGTAGCGGCTGACGAACAGCAGCGACGTGGCCGTGTAGGGCGGATCCTCCGACAGCGCGATGGACAGGGCGCCTGTGGTGGGCACGCCGGGGGCAAGCGCCGCGATCGCCTCGCCGGCTCGACGCCGGGCCTGGGCCATGCCATGCGCGTCGCCCGCCATCGCTTCCGCCCGCATCTCCTGTGAGGCCAGCTTGGCGTGGACGACCGTCCCCTGACGGGCTACCCTTTGGCCGCGTGCGGCCGACACCGCCGATCGGCGAGGGCTCCCCTGGTACCACGCGATCATGGCTTTGACCAGGTCCGCCCATGCTTCCAGGTCGGGGTGTCCGACATCCCGGCTCCGGCGGGCTGCATCGGAGCACCAGACGTGTGCGGCCGCGTGCTCTCCCATGTCGCAGGCTGCGACGGCGAGCAGGTGAGACAGCCGGCCGGCCGCGAGAACGAGATCCTTCCATGACGGTGCGTGCCCGGCTCGATCGAGGAGGCCACCGACGTACGACCTGACTGAGAGAAGTTCGTCATACGCGTGCGCCGGGGGAAGCACATTGATCGCGAACGTGTAGTGGTCGACGAGCTCGCCGAGACCGTCCACGATCCCGCTGAGCTGGTCACCGCCCACCACGTTGAGCGCCTCGACGACTCGCCCGCCCACGGGCGGAACCACCGCGGCCGCGATCCCACCCTGCAGAAAGGTTCGGCGAAGCAACTTGCTCCGCCGCTCTTCGCCATCGCTGGGGGCGGCGGACGCCGTGCCGGTGCGCGCCTTCTTGCCGGGTCTGTCAGGCGCGGACTCCAGCACATCCCGGTCCACGTCGAGGACGTCCGCCAGCGCGGGGAGCCAGGAGACGGGCCGGACCCGGCCCTGCTCCCACCTGCCGACCTCGAACCGGGTGACCGTGTAGGTGCCGGTGGCCGCACACAGCCGGTCCGCTACTTCCTGCTGGGTCATACCGGCGGAGCTTCGCAGCAGTTTCAGCAGGTCCGGAAGCGGGAGGAGGATGGCTTCCACCTGGCGACCCCTTTTCGGTCACATGTGGGCACGGTGTGGGCACGCTCAGTGCGCCCCTCCATGGTGCCCTTCGCAGGCGGATGCTGCACAGTGTCCCGGCCGCTCCCGTGACGGCCGGAGAAACCACCGCTCACCTGAAAGTTCGACATCATGACTGTCGCACCGGTCCGCCCCACCGCTCCCGCCCTAGCGCCGGAGCCCGTATGGTTCCTCGAACTCGAGCTCACCAACCGCTGCCAACTCGGCTGTATGCACTGCTACGCCGGTTCCGGCCCGGCAGAGGGAAGCGGTGAGATGACTCGCGCCGACTGGGAACGCCTGCTGGCCACCGCCCCGGACGCCGGCATCAGGGTGGTCCAGTTCATCGGTGGCGAGGCGACTCTGCATCCAGACTTCCCGCATCTCGCCGAACGTGCCCTCGGGGCGGGACTGAAAGTGCAGGTGTACTCGAACCTGTACCGCGTCACGAACGCGCTCTGGGAGCTGTACTCCCGCCCGGACGTGACGCTGGCCACGTCCTACTACAGCGACCTGCCCGCCGAGCACGACAGGATCACCGGCAGGAAGGGCAGCCACTCTCGCACTCGCGCCGCCGTCATCGAGGCCGTGAATCGCGGCATCCCGCTGAAGGTCGGCATCGTGGACTGCGGCGCACCGGGCCAGCGCGCCCGGGAGGCGCGCGAAGAGATGATCGCGCTCGGCGTCGCCCAGGTTCCGGCGCCCGACCGGATCCGTGGTGTCGGCCGTGCCGCCCAGGCCATGGGCATCGAGGCGAACGTGCACGAGCTGTGCGGGCGCTGCGGCAGCGGTCGTGCCGCCGTCTCGTGGGATGGTGACGTCCGCCCGTGCGTTCTGTCGAGGTTCCTGCCTTCGGCCGGGAACGTCCGGACCACTGCGCTGGCGCACATTCTCGGCGGTGCCGCCTGGAACGCACTGCTCGTTCAGGTCCCCCGCCGGCGCGAGCCGGACGAGGAGTGCAGGCCGGACTCGGACGGCAATGACTGCAGGCCGGCCGAGACGGTGTGCGAGGGTGACGCACTGGTCCTGCCCGAGCTCCCGGCGCGCTGTGACCGGCCCGGAGGTGGCGGATGACGGGCGACGTCAGCGCATACTTCCTTATGAGCTGGAAGGACCACGCCCGAGCCCTGGCCGCGGCTGCCACCCCGCCCGGCTCTCGGTGGCGGGCACCCGTCGCCGCCACGCCGCGCCACACGTACGTCCCACGATGGTGGGAGCGGGAAGGCGGCGTGTGGGTGCTGCGGGACGGCGGAGCCGACCCGCAGGCGTGGCCGGCCGCCGCTTACCGCAACCGCACGCTCGTCACTGGCGTCGGCGGCCTGCACGCTGACCACGCCACCCCTGCCGATCACCCCGTGGGCCGCCCGACCTCGTCATCGACGCTGCCCGGTCTCGTGGTGCAGATGTACCGGCACGCCTCGATAGACGACCAGTGCTCAGTGCTGGACGTGGGCACGGGCAGCGGATACGGGACCGCGGTCCTGTGCGAGCGCCTCGGAGCCGTCCGGGTCACCGCCGTGGACGTGGATCCGTACCTGAACGAGGCCGCGGCCGAGCGGCTGGGGGAGAACGGCCACGCGCCACGGCTGATCACCGCCGATGCGACGGGCCCGCTTGACGGGGTGTGGGACCGGATCGTCGCGATGGTGTCGGTCAGGACCGTGCCGTCCTCGTGGCTGGCCGCCCTGACGCCGGGCGGGCGGCTGGCGACCACTCTCGCCGGCATGGGCCTCGTCCTCACCGCCGAGAAACGGGAGGACGGCAGCGCGAGCGGCAGGGTCGAGCGCGACCGGGCCATGTTCATGCGCGCTCGCGGCGGCCCCGCCTGCTCCCCGCACGACCCGGCGCTGCGCGCCCGCGCCCTCGCCGCGGACGGGGAGCAGATCGAGCGCGGCCGCTTCCCGGCGCTGGAGGTGGTCGAGGCGTGGGACGTGCGCACGATGTTGGAGATCATCGCACCCGGTGTTCAGCACCATTACGAGGAGAAGGGCGGCACCCGGATCGCGATCATGACTCACGGGGACGGGTCGTGGGCGCGTGCCGTCGAACGCGACGGCGAGGTCGTCGTCCATCAGGGTGGGCCACGCCGTCTGCACGATCTCCTGGACCAGGTGCGCGATCACTGGCTCGCGCACGGTGAGCTGCCGTTCCTGGGAGCGCGTGCCACGATCAGCCCCGAGGGGACGATCACGCTCCGGCGTGGCCGGTGGCAGGCCACCATCGGTCCCTGATGCGGTGAGTCCCGTCGCCGGGGTCGGGTCAGCGGCTTCCGCGTACCTGGAGGGCCGCCAGCAGTTCCTCGGACGCCTTGGTGATCGTCTCGACCGCGCGGTCGAACGCCTCCGCGTTGTGCGCGGCCGGCGCGCGGAATCCCGAGATCTTCCTGACGTACTGCAGCGCCGCGGCGCGCACGTCCTCCTCGGTCACGCTCTCGGTGTAGGGCGGCCGGAGGGTCTTGATGCTTCTGCACATGCCGTCAACCGTAATAGCCGATGCGCTGACTTATCTCCTTCGCGCCTGCCGTCAGCAGCGCGCCCACCTCGGGCAGCCGGTCCCGGGTCAGCCGGTACGACGGCCCCGAGGCGCTGACCGCGGCCACCACCGACCCGTCGGAGCCCCTGATCGGCGCGGCCACCGCGTTCAGCCCCACCTCCAGCTCCTCGACCGTGGCGGCCCAGCCGCGCTCCCTGATCTCCGCCAGGCCCAGTTCGTCCGGGGAGGTGACGGTGTGCGGGGTGTAGCGCTCCAGTTCGGCGCCGAGCCGCAGCGCGCCGAAGGCCAGCAGCACCTTGCCGCTGGAGGTGGCGTGGGAAGGGGTGCGCTGCCCGACCCAGTTGTGGCCGCTGATCGCGGCGGGCCCGCGCACCTGGCTGACGTTGACCGTGTCGCCGCCCCGTGCCACCGCGATGTTGACGGTCTCGCCGATCTCCTCCGCCAGCCGCAGGCACACCTGGCGGCTCTCCCGCGACAGGTCGAGCTGGGCGGTGGCCGCCCCGGCCAGCCGTACGACGCCGAACCCGAGCCGGTAGCGCCCGCGATCGCCGCTCTGCTCCACCAGCCCGCCCTGCTCCAGGGCGGCCAGCAGCCGGAACGCGGTGGACTTGTGCACGTCGAGCCGGGCCGCCAGGTCCGTCACCCGGGTGGCCCCGTCGCGGGCCAGGATCTCCAGGATCGCGATGGCACGATCGACCGACTGAACCGACGTGCTGTTGCCCATAGCGCAACAGAATAGCTCTAGCCCGCGCCCAGCTCGCCGCCGAACTCGGCAGCAATCTTCCGCATCCGCTCGGCCAGGTCGTCGCGGTCCAGCGTGTCGATCCGGCCGGCCGGCCCCGACACCGACATCGCGGCCACCACCCGCGTGCCGTCGCGCACCGGCACGGCCAGGCAGTGCACACCCAGCTCCTCCTCACCCAGGTCCATGGCGTAGCCGCGGCTCCTGACCGCGACCAGCTCGGCGAGCATGGCCGGCAGGTCGGTGATGGTGTTCGGGGTGCGGCGCGGCATGCCGGTGCGCTCGAAGACGGCCGTCGCCTCGGCGGCGGGCCGTCCGGCCAGCAGCACCTTGCCCACCGCCGTGCTGTGCGGCAGCACCCGCCGTCCCACCTCGGCGAACATCCGCAGCCTGCGCGGCGAGGGCGCCTGCGCCACGTAGACGACGAAGTCGCCCTCCAGCACGGCCAGGTTCGCGGTCTCGCCCGACAGCTCCACCATCCTGGCCAGGTACGGCTGCGCCCACGCCCCGACCATGCTCTCCGCGATCCCGCCCAGCCGGACGAGGCCGCCGCCCAGGGCGTAGCGCCGGTCGGACTCCTGGCGTACGTAACCGCGCGCGAGCAGGGTCTGCAGCAGCCGGTGGATCGTCCCGTACGGCAGGCCGGTGCGCGCGGCGATCTCCGACACGCCCGCCTCGCCGCCGTGCTCGGCCAGCGCCTCCAGCACGTCCAGCGCCCGTTCCACGGACTGGACGCTCACCGGGCCTGCTCCGCCGCGCGGCCGGTCACAGGCTCACCCCGCGCAGGGAGGCGTCCAGCACCTCGGCGGTGTGCGCCACCCGGATCTGCCCGCCGCCGCGCCGCATGGCGGCGGCGATCTGCATCGTGCAGCCCGGGTTGGCGGAGACCAGCAGCTCCGCGCCGGTCGTGCCGACCGCCCTGGCCTTCCGGTCGCCGAGATCGCGAGCCGCCCCTGGCTGCAGCAGGTTGTACGTCCCCGCCGACCCGCAGCAGACGGCCGACTCGGGGATCTCCCGCAGCTCCAGCTCCGGGATCGCGCTCAGCAGCTCGCGCGGCTGCGCCCGCACCCCCTGGGCGTGCGCCAGGTGGCAGGCGTCGTGATAGGCGACGGTGAGCGGCAGCGGATGCCGCTTGGCCACGGGCCCCAGCTCGGCCAGGAACTCCGACATGTCCATCACCCGGAACCCGGGCTCGTGCCCCAGCAGCTCGCCGTACTCCTTCATCGAGGATCCGCACCCGGCCGAGTTGACCACGACGGTGTCCACCCCGGCCCGCTCGAACACCCTGACCGTCCTGAGCGCCAGCCGCCTGGCCTGCTCGCCGCGTCCGGAGTGCACGCTGAGCGCCCCGCAGCAGCCCTGCTCGGGCGGGATCACCACGTCGCAGCCCTCCAGCGCGAGCACCCGCGCGGTGGCCGCGTTGACCTGGGGGAAGAACTCCCGCTGCACGCACCCGGTGAGCATCCCGACCACGGCGCGGCGCTCGCCCCGGGCCCGCACCACACGCGGCAGGCGTTGACGCCGCTCCACGCGCGGCGCCAGCCTCGCCATGGCGCCCAGGCTCGGGCTCACCCGGTCCAGGAACGGCGCCATCCGCTCGGCCAGCCACATCGTCGGCCGCAGCAGCCGCAGCCGCCGCGGGTAGGGGAACAGGCCGAACACGACGCCGCGCACGGCCCGCTCGGCCGGCTCGCGCACGTGTTCCCGCTCCACCTCGACCCGGGTCTGCTCGATCAGCCGGTCGTACTGCACCCCGGAGGGGCAGGCGGTCACGCACGCCATGCAGCCCAGGCAGGCGTCGAAGTGCCCGGCCATCTCGGGTGTGATCGGGGTGCCCTCGACGTGCTGTTTCATCAGGTGGATGCGACCGCGCGGCGAGTCCATCTCCTCGCCCCACAGCACGTACGTCGGGCACGTCGGCAGGCAGAACCCGCAGTGCACGCAGTCGTTGATGAGTTCCGGGTCCACGTCAGATGCCTCCCACGAACCGTCCGGGAGACATCCTGCGTCCCGGATCGAACCGTTCCTTGACCCGCCGCATCAACGGCAGTGCGCTGACCTGCCCCCACCGGTCGAGCCCGGCGTGCGGCGCGGCCAGCACGTTCACCCGTCCCGCCGCGCGCAGCCGGGTCAGGGCGGCGGTCAGCTCGTCCTCGGCCAGCTCCCGGCGCGCCTCCAGCAGCACCCGCCCCGAGACGGCCGAGCCGCGCAGTGCCAGGCCGCCGGTCGCGGCCACCGCGTCGAGCACGGCCTCCAGGGCGGACGGCGGGAAGCGCACCTCGACCAGCACGTCGTCCCGCTCGATCAGCCCCCACCAGGAGGGCCGCTCCCCGGTGACGGAGCCCGCGCCGATCAGCTCGCGCAGCGCCTCGGCCCTGGGGCCGGCCGCCGTGCCCTCCACCAGCGCCGCCAGCCTGAGCGGCCCGGCCGGGTCGGGCCAGTCCACCTCGACCGCGCTCGGCTCGGCCTGCGCGGCGGCGAGCCGGGCCGCGACCGGCGCCACGTCGGCGCGCCGCAGCTCCGCGACCGCCCACCTGCGCTCCGCGGGCAGCGGGTGCAGCCGGAACGTGGCCTCCGCGATCACGCCGAGGGTGCCGTACGAGCCGGTGAACAGCTTGCCCAGGTCGTAGCCCGCGACGTTCTTGACCACCTTGCCACCGGAGTGGGCGACGGTGCCGTCCGCCAGCACGACGGTGATGCCGATGAGCAGGTCGCGGGCGGTGCCGTAGCGGAAGGAGCGCGGGCCGGGGAGCCCGGCCGCCAGAGTGCCGCCGACCGTCGAGTCGTCGGCGAACGGCACGTCGAGCGCCAGTTCCTGCCCCTTGGCGGCGAGCGTCGCGGCCAGCGTGCCCATGGTCACCCCGGCCTGCGCGCGGACCACGAGGTCGCCCGCCGCGTGCTCCGGCACCTCGTTCATGCAGCACAGGTCGAGCAGCACGTCGCACCGCTCGGGCGGCAGGCCCCAGTGCAGCTTGGTGCCGCCGCCCGCGGGCACCACCGCGAGGTCCCGCTCGGCGCAGGCCCGCAGCACGGCGGCGATCTCCTCGACCGTCTCCGGCAGCGCGACCCAGCGCGGCGGCACGCCGCCCACGGCGTCGTCCTCGCCCGCGTCCCTGACCGTCACCCCGCAGGCCGAACCCAGGCTGCTCAAAACTGCTCCGCCTCTCCCGACTCGACCAGCGGATGCACGCCCTTGCGCACCCCGGGCACCTCGCCGCACAGGCGCGGCGTGGGGAACACCTTGCCGGGGTTCGCCAGCCCCCGGGGGTCGAACGCGCACCGGACGAGCTGCATGGTGTCCAGGTCGTCCGCGCTGAACATCTTCGGCATATATCGCGATTTGTCCACCCCGACCCCGTGCTCACCCGTGATCGAGCCGCCATGCTCGACACACAGGTCGAGGATCGCGCCCGAGACCACCTCGGCCCGCTCGCCCGCCCCCGGCTCGCCGTCGTCGAACAGCACCAGCGGATGCAGGTTCCCGTCGCCCGCGTGGAAGACGTTGGCCACCCTGATGTCGTGCTCCGCCGACAGCCGATCGATGGCGGCCAGCACGGCGGGCAGCGACGTGCGGGGGACCACGCCGTCCTGGACGATGTAGGACGGGCTGATGCGCCCGACCGCCGCGAACGCCGACTTGCGGCCCTTCCAGATCGCCGCGCGCTCGGCCTCACCTGCCGCCACACGCAGCTCGAACGCGTCCGCGCAGATCTCCCTGAGCCGGTCGAACTGCCGCTCGACCGCCGCGGCCGGCCCGTCGAGCTCCACGATCAGCACCGCGCCCGCGCCCTCGGGGTAGGAGCAGGCCACCGCCGCCTCGGCCGCCTCGATGGCCAGCGCGTCCATCATCTCGATCGCGGCCGGCACGATGCCCGCCCCGATGATCGCCGAGACCGCCAGCCCGCCCTGCTCGATGCTCTCGAACGCGGCCAGCACCGTGGTCACGGCCTCCGGCGCGCGGCTCAGCCGTACCGTGATCTTGGTGGCGATGCCCAGCGTGCCCTCCGACCCGATGAACGCCCCCAGCAGGTCGTAGCCGGGGTCCATCCGGTCGAGCGTGACCAGGTCGCCGTCCGGCGTGACGATCTCGCACGCCTCGACGTGGTTGACGGTGAACCCGTACTTGAGGCAGTGGGCGCCGCCGGAGTTCTCCGCGACGTTGCCGCCGATCGAGCAGACCTGCTGGCTGGACGGGTCGGGCGCGTAGTAGTAGCCGCGCTCGCGGACGGCCTCGGTGATGGCCAGGTTCGTCACGCCGGGCTCCACGACCGCGCGGCGGTCGGCCAGGTCGATCTCCAGGATCGCGCGCATCCTGGAGGTGACGATCAGCACGCCGTCCTCGCGCGGGAGCGCGCCCCCGGACAGGCCCGTGCCGGAGCCCCTGGCCACGAAGGGCACGCCGTGCTCGGCGCACAGCCGTACCACCTGGGCGACCTGCTCGGCCGTGCCGGGCAGCACGACCACGCCGGGGGTCGCCCGGTGGTAGGTGAGGCCGTCGCACTCGTACGTGCGCAGCCGCACCGGATCGGTGATGACCGAGTCGTCGGGCAGAAGCGCACGCAGGGCCGCTACCAGCTTGTTCATCATCCGGCTGGTTACGGCATCCGCGCGTAGGCGGGAAGGGTCAGGAAGTCGGCGAAGTCGTCGTCCAGCGCCACTTCCTTGAACAGTGCCGTCGCCTGCGCGAACAGCTTCTCGTCGTAGCCCGGCTCCATCGCTATCCTGGCGAGCTCCTCGGAGATGATCCGCTCGACCAGCTCCTTCGTCACCTGCTGCGCCGTGTCGGCCAGCGTGATGTCGTTGTGGATCCACTGCCAGATCTGCGAGCGCGAGATCTCGGCCGTGGCGGCGTCCTCCATGAGGTTGTGGATGGCCACCGCGCCGAGCCCGCCCATCCAGGCGGCCAGGTAGCGCAGCGCGACGTCCACGTTGTTGCGCAGCCCCGCCTCGGTGATCTCGCCCGGCGTCGCGGAGACGGACAGCAGTTCGGCGGCGGTCACGTCCACGTCCTCGCGCAACCGGTCGAGCTGGTTCGGCCGGGACCCGAGCACGCCGTCGAACACCTCACGGCAGACCGGCACCAGATCGGGGTGCGCCACCCACGACCCGTCGAACCCGTCGCCGGACTCGCGCGTCTTGTCGGCCCGCACCTTCTCCAGCGCCACGGCGTTGACCTCGGGGTCCCTGCGCGAGGGGATGAACGCCGCCATCCCGCCGATGGCGTGCGCGCCCCGCTTGTGGCAGGTGCGCACGAGCAGTTCGGTGTACGCGCGCATGAACGGGGCCGTCATCGTGACCGCGTTGCGCTCCGGCAGCAGGAACTCCCGCCCCCGGGTCCGGAACTTCTTGATCACGCTGAACAGGTAGTCCCAGCGCCCGGCGTTCAGCCCCGCCGAGTGGTCGCGCAGCTCGTGGAGGATCTCCTCCATCTCGAACGCCGCCGGGTACGTCTCGATGAGCACGGTCGCCCTGATCGTGCCGTGCGGGATGCCGAGCAACTCCTGAGCCCTGGTGAACACGTCGTTCCAGAGCCTGGCCTCCTGGTGGGACTCGATCTTGGGCAGGTAGAAGTACGGCCCCCTGCCCTTGTCGATCTGCCGCTGGGCGCAGTGGAAGAAGTAGAGCCCGAAGTCGAACAGCGACCCCGAGACCGGTTGCCCCTCGACCATCGCGTGCTTCTCGTCGAGGTGCCAGCCGCGCGGGCGCACGACGACGGTGGCCAGCTCGTCGTCGGGGCGCAGCGCGTACGACTTGCCGCCGGTCTCGAAGTCGATCGTGCGGTCGAGCGCGTCGCGCAGGTTGAGGTGGCCGGCCACGCAGTTCTCCCAGAGGGGGGAGTTGGCGTCCTCGAAGTCGGCCAGCCACACCTTGGCGCCGGAGTTGAGCGCGTTGATGGTCATCTTCTTGTCGACCGGGCCGGTGATCTCGACGCGGCGGTCCTCCAGGCCGGGCGCGGGGGGCGCGACCTGCCAGTCGCCCTCCCTGATCTCCTTCGTCCCGGGCAGGAAGTCGAGTGTGCCGCCGTCCGACAGCTCCGCCTGGCGCGCCTGGCGGGCCTCCAGCAGCTCCAGCCGCCTGGCGCCGAACTCCCGCTGGAGAGCCGTCACGAACGCGAGCGCCTCCGGCGTGAGGATCTCGTCGAACCGGTCGAGCATCGGGCCGGTGATCTCCATGGGACCTCTCTCTTTCCACTCTATGGAAAACGAGTTCTGGATTATGGAAACGAACGTACTCTTGTGGCGCTCAGGGGTCAAAGGTGCGGGTTCACTCGGGGAGTCTTCGGGGTGATCCCGGATGCGGACGGCGCGCCCCCGCGTACAGGATCTGCCCATGAAGACGATCGCGGTCGCGGGCGGGCTGCTGGCCTCCGCCATCCTGTTGTCAGGGTGCGGCATCGCCGGCATCGCCGGGCCCAACAGCGAGGAAAGCACGTCCTACCAGGTCACGGAGAAGATCGCCAAGCTCAAGCTCAGCAGCCAGGCGGGCGATTCCGTGATCACCGAGACCGACGGCGCCGCCGTGCGCGTCGTCGAGACCCTGCAGTGGCACGGTGACGAGAAGTCCAAGCCCGAGCACAAGGTCGAGGGCGGGACGCTGGTCCTGACCGACACCTGCTCGGACGGCTGGATGGGGTGCAGCGTGCACTACAAGATCGAGGTGCCCAAGGGGACCCCCGTCGAGCTGGACGCCGGCTCGGGCAACCTCACGCTGCGTGACCTCACCGGCGACATCAGCGTGCGCATCGGCTCCGGTGATGTGGACGGCGCCGGCCTGGCGAGCAGAAAGGTGGTCGCCGACGCCGGAGCGGGCAACATGGAACTCAAGTACGCCACCGCGCCCCAGGACGTCGAGCTGAAGGCCGGCTCCGGTGACATCGACGTCGTCGTCCCCGACGGCGCCTACGCCGTCCGGACCAAGGTGAACTCGGGTGAGGCGAGCGTGGAGGTCAGGAACGACGCCGCCGCGCCGAACAAGATCTCGCTGACCGCGGATTCCGGGAACGTCACCGTGAAGCCCGCTTGACAGAGTGTGGAACCACCTGGATAACCAGGTGTTCGAGCCGTGGATGTCATGTCACCATCGTGGGAAGACACTGAGGTGTCCGGACGTTCCCTAATAGAGATGACACGTATGCACGAATACTCCGAGTTCGACACGTTCGAGACCGGCGACATGGACCTTGACGACCGCCAGGCGCTGCGCCGAGTGGCGGGCCTGTCCACAGAACTTCAGGACGTCTCCGAGGTCGAGTACCGGCAACTGCGGCTCGAACGGGTCGTCCTTGTCGGAGTCTGGACCTCCGGAACCGCGGAAGACGCCGACAACTCCCTGCTCGAGCTCAAGCTCCTGGCCGAGACGGCCGGGTCCCAGGTCCTCGACGGCCTCATCCAGCGCCGCCAGAAGCCCGATCCGGCCACCTACATCGGCTCGGGCAAGGCCCTGGAGCTGCGCGACGTGGTCGAGTCCAACGGCGCCGACACCGTGATCTGCGACGGCGAGCTGACCCCCGGCCAGCTCCGCCAGCTCGAGGAGACGGTCAAGGTCAAGGTCATCGACCGCACCGCGCTGATCCTCGACATCTTCGCCCAGCACGCCCAGAGCCGTGAGGGCAAGGCCCAGGTGGAGCTGGCGCAGCTCTCGTACCTGCTGCCCCGCCTGCGCGGCTGGGGCGGCAACCTGTCCAGGCAGGTCGGCGGCCGCGCCGCGGGCGGCGTCGGCATCGGCGGCCGCGGCCCCGGTGAGACCAAGATCGAGCTGGACCGCCGGCGCATCCGCGAGCGCATGTCGAAGCTGCGCCGCCAGATCAGCGGCATGTCCACCTCCCGCGACACCATGCGCAACCGGCGCCAGCGCCGCGAGGTGCCCGCCGTGGCCATCGCCGGCTACACCAACGCGGGCAAGTCCTCGCTGCTCAACCGCGTCACCGGCGCGGGCGTGCTGGTGGAGGACGCGCTGTTCGCCACCCTCGACCCCACCGTGCGCCGCGCGCGCACGTCGGAGGGCAGGCTGTTCACGATCGCCGACACCGTCGGGTTCGTCCGGCACCTGCCGCACCAGCTCGTCGAGGCGTTCCGGTCCACGCTGGAGGAGGTCGCCGACGCCGACCTGATCCTGCACGTGGTCGACGGGTCGCACCCCGACCCCGAGGGGCAGCTCGCCGCCGTGCGGGAGGTCTTCGCCGACATCGAGGGGGCGTCCGCGATCCCCGAGATCGTGGTGATCAACAAGGCCGACGCGGCCGACCGCGAGGTGCTCGACCGGATCGTACGGCGCGAGCGCGACAGCATCGTGGTCTCCGCCCGCACCGGCAAGGGCATCCCCGAGCTGATGGAGCTCATCGAGGAGCGGCTGCCGCGGCTGGACCACGAGATCCACCTGCTCATTCCGTACGAGCGGGGCGACCTCATCTCGCGGGCCCACAAGGAGGGCGAGGTGCTCTCGGTGGACCACGTCGAGGACGGGACGATCCTGCACGCCCGGGTGCTGCCCAGCCTGTCGCAGGAGCTGTCGCGCGTGGGCAAGCCGGTGGAGCGGGTCTTCTAGGCGTCTCTGGCGGGCCTCCGCGCGCGTCGCGGGGGCTCCGGACGTTCTGGTCCCACACGCGTCACAGGAGCCTCTGGGCCCGTCGTCTGACATGGTGGTGCAGTACTCGCCGCAAAGCGTGTCAGAGCTGCCCAAAAGCGGCAGTGGTCCCTGAACCCCGGGGTTGCTAGGATTGGCCAGACCTTACGTTGGTCTGGCTTTGGGTTTGGGTTCTAGGTTTCAGATGATGACCGAGCGTGCCGAAGTCATCAGCGGGGCCGTGGGGACAGGACAGGGCTGCGTGGTGGGTGGGATGAATGGTCTTTATTCCGAATAACCCTGTACAGCAGCCCAACATGTGAAATAACGTAACTGAACTGAAATCGCCGGATCATGAGTCTGGCGATACGGTCACCGCACAACTTCGATGCGGAAGAGCAGGAGACCCCCCATGTCGTCCGGACCCGGAGCGGACTCAGTGGGCGCGGCACAGGCTGCCGTGCGCTGGGCTGCGCGTTCGTGCGGGGGGTCATGCGGGGTGGTGATGCGGTGACCGTCCGACTCCTCACCAACATCGGCCGCCTCTGGACCGGCAACGAAGTCCTCAGCAACGCCGCCATCCTGGTGCACAACGACCGCATCGCGTGGGTCGGCCGCGCGCCCGACCTGCCGCAGAGCGTGCCCGGTGTGGTCGATGACATCGTCGACGTCGACCACGTCGAGAACCTCGGCGGCGCCCTGGTCACGCCGGGCCTCATCGACGCCCACACGCACCCCGTCTACGCCGGCAACCGCTACGCCGAGCTGGCCATCCGCACCGGCGGCTCCACCTCCGCCTCGATCACCGCGGCGGGCGGCGGCGTGGGCTCCACCGTCACCGTGACCCGCGGCACCGACCCCTGGACGTTGTGCAACGGCGTGCGCGAGCGGCTGCGCGGCTGGCTGCTCAGCGGCACCACCACCGTCGAGGCCAAGACCGGCTACCACCTCACCCGCGACGGCGAACTCGCCGACGTGCGGCTCCTGCGCGAGCTGGAGAAGGAGCCGATGATGCCGCGGGTGCACGTCACGTTCCTGGCCGCGCACGTGGTGCCGCCGGAGTACTTCGGCAGGCAGCGCGAATACGTCGAGGCCGTGGGCGCCTGGTGCGCCGACGCCGCCGCGGCGGGCGCCGACAGCGTCGACGTCTACTGCGACGAGGGGCACTTCACCACCGAGGAGTCCCGCTGGGTCCTCGCCTCCGGCCGTAACGTGGGGTTGCTCCCGCGCATCCACGCCGGCCTCTACAGCCGCCGCGGCGCCGTTCAGCTCGCGGCCGAGCTGGGCTGCGCGTCGGCCGACGGGCTGCACCACATGTCCGACGAGGACATCGCGATCATGTCCCGCTACGGGGTGCCCGCGGTCGTCTGCCCGGCCACCGCCCTTCAGCGCGGTCACCTGCCGCCCGTCCGCCAGATGATCAAGCACGGCGTGCAGATCGCCCTCGGCAGCGACCACAACCCCGGCTACTGCGGCATCACCTCGATGTCCCTGGTCATCGCCATGGCGGTGTCGGCGTTCGGCATGAGCGTCAACGACGCGCTGCGCGCGGCCACCCTGGGCGGCGCCACCGTGCTCGGCGCTCCCGACCGCGGCGTGCTGGCCCCCGGGCGGCTGGCGGACATCGTGCAGTGGGACGCCGACCACGAGGGCGCCTTCGCCTGGTCCTTCGGCCTCAAGCCGCGACGGGTGTGGCGGGGCGGAACCCCCGTCCAGTAGCCGGCCGCGGCCCACGTCGGTCCCCGGCCGCCGCGTCCGGAGGGCACCTCCGAGGCGGTGACGGCTGCCGCCCGGCGCGTCCTGCTCGACCACCTGCGTCGTAGTGGCCGCATCGGCGCGGCGGCGTCCCTCCTCGGCTCCGCCCTCATGATCAAGCCGCCGCCGCACCTCACGGACGGTCGCATCTCCCTCCTGTGCGCACCGCCTCCCGGGCCATCGCCCGCCTGAAGGACCTGGCGGTCGAGCAGGCCGGGGAACGGGCGGTAGAGGTGGCGGAGCGGTTGCGTGCGCGGGTGCCGGGGCTGCGGGAGGTCAGGGTGGTGGAGATGGGGCCGTGAGCGGTTGTCCACGTGGGTCCGGGCATGTTCGGTCCCACCATCGCCACCCTCTAGCCTTTATCCACAGAACGCCGTTCGGTCCGTTGGCGGCCGGGTCGCCGGTCGTACGTTTCCTGCCGTGCGAACCCCCGATCCTGCGGCAGAGCGCGCCGTAGCCGAGTCCCGGCTGCGGTCGATCATCACTCCTGCCCGTCGTCTCCGCCCCGGCCGGCCGTCGTGGGGCAGGGCGACCGGCGCTGCTCCGCTCCCGGATGACATCCTCCTCGTGAGTGACGTCGAAGCCGCTCCGCCGTCCGGCTCGGCGCGCGATCCGGTGGGCGGCCTTCCTCGTGCGTCCTTTCAAGCCCTGCGTGCGGCCGTCGGTTCCACGGGCGCGGCGGCCGCTCTTGATCCGGGGAAGCCCGGTCTGCGCGTCCTCATCGCCGTGGGCGTGCTCGCGATGGCCGTGGCGGGCTTCTTCGTCTGGCGGTCGAAGCCGTCGGCGCAGCCGCTTCCGGCTCCCGTACCGATGAGCCCGGCCGCGCCGACACCCTCGCCGGCCACCGCCAAGGTGACCGTCCACGTCACCGGGAAGATCCGCAAACCGGGCGTCTACCTGCTTCCCACAGGCGCTCGGGTGACGGACGCGGTGTCCGCCGCGGGAGGGGTGTCCCGCAAGGCGTCCACGGGTGCGCTCAACCTGGCCAGGAAGCTGATCGACGGCGAGCAGATCGTGGTGGGAGCTGCCGCGGGCCAGGTTCTGTCCGGCCCGCTGACCGTGGATCCGGCCGCCGCCGTGATCGACCTCAACTCCGCGACGACCGAGCAGTTGGAGCAACTTCCAGGTGTGGGCGAGGTGCTGGCCGCACGGATCAGCGAGTTCCGTGCAAGCCGTGGCGGTTTCACCAGCGTTGAGCAACTACGCGAGGTCACAGGCATCGGGCCGCGAAAATTCGCGGAGATAAAACCGAAGGTCAGGGTGTGAAATGCCGGTACCTGATGAATCGGATTCCCGGTCTGAAAAGCGTCGCAATATCGCTCGGGTGCCGGATGCGCCGGACAGCCGTCACGGAAGCCCCCGCGGCAAGTCGGGTGGTCATTCCGTTGCGTTTTCCCCAGAAGGGCCCATACGGTGACGCCCGGGATTCTCCCGCCGGGCGGTGGAGAGGTTGCCGCTGGTACTGCGCGGCGAAGTCATGCCTGGCCCCTTGCCCTGCCTGCCCTGGGGGCGTGGGCCGGGTCCCTGATCCTCCTGGCCTGCCCGCCTCTCGCCGGCCTGATCGTCGCTGTGGTCGCCGTCCTGGGTGCCGTCGCGACAGCCTGGTTCACCGGATCGGCCTCGCGGGCCCGTCGGCTGTCGCGCTCCACCCGGTATGCCGGATGGGCCGGGTGGGCCAATACGGTCACGGCCACGCTCGTCTGCACGGCGGCCGCCGCCGCCTCGATCGCCCTCCGGACGCACGCCCTGACCTCCGGCCCGGCAGCCGAACTCGCCGCCGGGAACGCCTCCATCACCGCGCAGATCGCCCTGACCGACGACCCGGAACGCAGACCCAACAAGAACGCCCGTTTCGCCCAGGAGAGCTTCGTGGTCTCCGCAGACCTCAAGATCATCCAAACCGCCACGGGCAGACAAGCCGTCAACGTCCCCATCACGGTCTTCGCCAGCGGTCACGTCTGGGGTTCCCTGCTGCCCACCCAGCACGTGGAGGTCACCGGCCGGCTGGCACGGCCTACCCCTGGCACCCTCGAAGCGGCGATCCTGCTGGTCCGGACCCCACCGCGCGTCCTGACACCTCCGTCCGGCCTCCAGACAGCGGCCGGCGCCCTCAGGTCGGGCCTGCGATCCGCCGCCGACGTCCTGCCTCCCGATCAGCGGGGCCTGCTTCCCGGGCTGGTCGTGGGTGACGTCTCCCGCATGGATCCCCAGGTGACCGCCGACTTCCGGGAGGCGGGGCTGACCCATCTGAACGCCGTTTCCGGTGCCAATCTGGCGATCGTCGCGGGCGCGGCCCTCGCGCTCTCCCGCCTGGTCGGCCTCCCGCTCCCGGTGCGGGCCGTCTTCGCCGCCGTCGCGATGCTCGCGTTCACGGTGGTCGCCCGGCCGTCGCCGAGCGTGCTCCGTGCCCTCCTCATGGGCCTCGCAGCGGCCGTCGCCCTGGGTACGGGCCGCTCGAAGGACGGTCTCGCGGCGCTCTCGGCGACCGTCCTCTTCCTGATCCTGTTCGCCCCGGAACTCGCCCGCTCCTACGGCTTCGCCCTGTCGGTGACGGCCACCGCCGGCATCCTCATCCTCGCCCCGCGCTGGCGCGACAGGCTGGCGGGCCAGAAAGCCGAGAACGCCCGGCCCGAACGGCCGCAGCACACGTCCGGCCCTCCGGACGAGCCTGTCGTGGGAGGTGCCGCGCGGGCCGCCTTCGAGGGTGGGAGAGCGGTGGAGGCGGGTGAAGGCGTCGCGTGTGCGGGCGGTGACGTCAGGCGTGCGGGTGGGAGGGCCGACGGTGCGGGGAGAGGCGCGGGGGCGCGGCAGCGGGTGCCCCGGCGGGTGCCTCGGTGGGTGGCTGAGGCGGTCGCTGTGCCCGCAGCCGCGCAGGTGGCCGTGACGCCCGTCCTGGTGTTGATGTCGGGGCAACTGGCACCCGTCGCCGTGGTGGCCAATCTCCTGGTGGCCCCGGCGGTGGCGCCCGCGACGCTGCTCGGCTTCGGCGCCGCCCTGGTGGCGCCCGTGTGGCCCGACGGCGCCCGGCTCCTGGTGATCCCGGCGGGGTACGCGGTCGGGTGGATCATCGCGGTCGCCCGCTGGGCCGCGAACCTGCCCTTTGCCACCCTGCCATGGCCGGCCGGGCTTCCTGGGCTCGGTCTGCTGCTGCTCGTGGTGGCCGTCGCGATCCCCGTCCTGAGACGCCGTCCCTGGCGGGCCATCGCCCTGACGGCGGCCGGTGCCGCCCTGGTGGCGGTGCTGGTGGTCCGGTCCATCGCCGGTCCGTGGCCGCCGAAGGGGTGGTTGATGGTGATGTGCGACGTGGGCCAGGGTGACGGGCTCGTCGTCTCGGCCGGTCCGGGACGCGGAATCGTGATCGACACCGGACCCGACCCGGTCGTCATGGACCGTTGCCTGCGCAGGCTCGGCGTCGAGGACGTGCCCCTGCTCGTCCTCACCCACCCCCATGCCGACCACGTGGACGGGCTGTCGGGTGTCCTCAGGGAGCGACGGATCGGGGCGGCGGTCGTCAGCCCGCAGCGGACCGGCGCGCACTCCACCACCCGGATCTCCGCCACGCTGGCACGCCACCGAATCCCCCAATGGACCGCCCCGCCCGGAACACGGTGGCGCTTCGGCCCGTCGGAGGTGACCGTGCTGGCCCCGGACCCCGTTCACGGTGAGACGAACGGGTATGGCGAGGGCAGCGCGATCAACAACGCGAGCGTGGTCCTCCACGTACGGTGGCGTTCCGGCTCGATCCTGCTCGGCGGCGACCTGGAAACCGAAGCCCAGGACGAACTGCTGCACCGCTTCCCCATGAGGGCCGACCTCCTCAAGACGCCGCACCACGGCTCGAACCGGCAGTCTCCGGGCTTCCTGGCCTCGCTCGGCGCACGAGCGGCGCTGATCAGCGTCGGCGCCGGCAACGACTACGGTCACCCCGCCGGGTCCACGCTCGCTCTCCTTCGCGGCCTCGGGCTCGCCGTCTACCGAACGGACAAGTCAGGGGACCTGGCCGTCGTCGAACGGGACGAGGGGGAGGGAGGAGGCATCGCGGTGGTGCCACGAGGGCCGTAGGCGCGGCGGCTGCCGTGCGTGACGAAGTGCGGGTGCCTGTGGCTGTCGTCACTCGAACAGGTGGCGGTTGGCCCGGGTCCAGGACAGTCTTTCGCGGCCGGATTCGCCGTCCAGGTAGGTGAGGAGTTCGCGGCTGATCGTCACCGCCTTCCCCTTCCCGGCCGTGCCCGCTCGCCGAGTGTCGGCCTCCGGCGTCTCGGCACGAGACGAGACCGGCCGGTCCGGGGTGCCCCAGCAGGCAGGCTGGGGTGTCTCGTCGAACACCGGCCACGTGCGGGTGGCTCGCAGGTCTGAGGCGTTCCGCGTGATGACCGAGGGCGGTTGGGGCGTCGGTTCATGGTGTCGCGTCTTGTTGGACGCCGGTCGTGTGTGGTTCGCGGGTCTGGGGTGTTCGGGGTGGGCTGGGTTCGGCATGAGACGAAGACCGGCGGCTGGAGCGCCGGGAGGTGTCCGGCGCGGGCGTGGTGCGGGCGTGGTGCGGAGGGAGCTTGGCCACCAGCCGCGTTCGCCGTCCCAGCGGTGTTGCCGGGTCGGCGGGATTTCTGGGGGAGGGGAGGGCATCGAGTACCAGGTTGTCGGCGGCGCATGGCATGCTGCCTGACATGGCGGGAACCGATCCAGCACCTGTGACACTGGTCGTCGGCGACGAAGAGTTGCTGGCCGAGCGGGCGGTGAGCGGTGTCGTGGCGGCGGCGCGGGCCGTCGACCCCGGTGCCGAGGTGCATGACCTGCTGGGGAGCAAGATCACGACGGGGGAGCTGACGCAGCTCACCTCGCCGTCGCTCTTCGGGGACCGCTCCGTGGTGGTGATCAGGTCGGCTCAGGACCTGCCGAAGGACGTCATCACCGAGATCGTGGCGTACGCCAAGCAGCCCGCTGAGGACACCGCGATCGTGCTGGCGCACTCCGGTGGGGTGAAGGGGAAGGCGCTGGTCGACGGGGTGAAGAAGGCCGGGGCCAAGGTGATCACGATCAACAAGGTCACCAAGGCCGGCGAACGGCTCGACTTCATCAAGGGCGAGTTCAAGCGCGCGGGGCGGAACATCTCCGGCGACGCGGTGCAGGCGCTGCTCGACGCGGTGGGGAACGATCTTCGGGAGTTGGCCGCCGCGTGCAACCAACTGGTGTTCGACACCGAGGACAAGACGATCGGCGCGGCGGCGGTCGCCCGGTATCACAAGGGGCGGGCCGAGGTCACCGGGTTCAACGTCGCCGACTCGGCCGTCGAAGGGCGGCTGGCGGATGCCCTGGAGCAACTGCGCTGGGCGCTCGGCACCGGGGTCGCCCCTGTGCTGCTGGTGAGCGCGCTGGCCGGTGGGCTGCGCTCGCTCGCCAAGGTCGGCAGCGCGCCGCGTAACCTGCGGGGCGGGCAACTGGCCAGTCACGTCGGCATGCCGCCGTGGAAGGTGGACCGGGTGCGGCGGCAACTCAACGGCTGGGGGCCGGACGGGCTGTCGCGGGCGATCCAGGCCGTGGCCGACGCGGATGAGCAGGTCAAGGGCGGGGGAGCGGATCCGGCGTACGCGCTGGAGCACACGGTCCAGGTCATCGTGGCCAGCCGGACCGGCCGGTGACGGCGGGCACCTCGACGTTCCGCAGGCCCATACGGCGCGACCCCGGGCATGCTGCCGGCAAGCACGCGCGCCGTGGCAAGGCGATCGCTACCGGTCCATGCGCTGCGGTCAGGCGAATGCCGTTTCCGGTAGATCCCCCCGGATGAGCGGGTGTGCCGCCACCGGCGCGTGGGCCGTCGTCAGGTGAGTGCCGCTTCTCGGACGACGCCGTCGTTGATCTCCAGGACCCGGTCCGCCAACGTCATCAGGCTCGGGTCGTGGGTGGCGACCAGCGCCGTGACCCCCTCACTCCGTACGAGCGCCCGCAGCAACTCCATGATCTGCCGCCCCGTCTGCGAGTCCAGTTGCCCGGTGGGCTCGTCGGCCACCAGCAGCCGGGGCCGGTTGGCCAGCGACCTGGCGATCGCCACCCGCTGCCGCTGCCCGCCGGACAGCTCGTACGGCCGCTGGTTGGCGTGCTGCTCCAGTCCGACGAGCGCGAGCAGCATGCGCACGCGGTCGTCCCGCTCCGCGACGGGTGTGCGCAGCAGCCGCATGGGCACGCCCACGTTCTCCGCCGCCGACAGCACCGGGATCAGCCCGAACGACTGGAAGACGAACCCGACGACGTCGCGACGCACGGCCAGCAGGTCGTCCTCGGACAGGGACGTGATCTCGCGCCCGTCCACCGTCACCCGGCCGGCGTCCGGTTTGTCCAGGCCGCCGATCTGGTTGAGCAGGGTGGTCTTGCCCGATCCGGACCGGCCGCGGATGGCGACCAGTTCCCCGGGGAGCACCGAGAACGACACGTCCCGCAGCGCCACGACCTCCTTGGGCCCGCTCCGGTAGACCTTGCGCAGCCCTTCGACCACGACCAGGGGCGATTCAGTCATTCGAGGGCTCCTCCCGGGCGGGCCACACGCCGATGTGGTCGGATTCGAGTTCGAGGCGCACCCGGCGTTCCATGTCGAGGGCGTTCATGAAGTCGCGGGGGAGTTGCAGGCGTCCGACGCGGTCGAGCACGGCGTACTCCTCGGCGACGATCTGCCCCTCCGCGCCCTCGCGCCGCAGCGTCTCGCTGCTGGTGCGCCCGTCGCGGATGCCGACCGTCCGGTCCACCTGCTCCGAGACCAGCGGGTCGTGCGTGACGATGACCACGGTCACCCCCAGTTCCCTGTTGGCCTTGCGCAGCGCGTCGAACACCTGCTCCGACGTCTCGCTGTCCAGCTCGCCCGTCGGCTCGTCGGCCAGGATGAGCTGGGGGGAGTTGGCGAGGGCGACGGCGATGGCGACCCGCTGCTGCTCGCCGCCGGACATCTCGGGGGCCCGGCGGTTCGCGCAGGAGGCGACGCCGAGCAGCTCCAGCAGTTCCTCCGCCCTCCGGCGCCGCCCGCGTGCGCCGCCGGACAGCTTCATCGGCAGCTCGACGTTCTCCCTGGCGGTCAGGTACGGCAGCAGGTTGCGCGCCGTCTGCTGCCAGATGAACCCCACCACCGATCGCCGGTAGCGCAGCCGGTCCTTGGCGTTCATCGACAGCAGGTCCATCCCGGCGACCCTGGCGACTCCGGCCGTCGGCACGTCCAGCCCGGACAGCACGTTGAGCAGGGTCGACTTGCCCGACCCCGACGCCCCGACGATGGCGACCAGCTCGCCCTTGTCGATCACGAGGTCCAGCCCCTGCAACGCGACGACCTCGACGCCCTCGGTCTTGTAGATGCGGACGAGGTTGTCGCACACGATGTGCGCGTCGCCGCCGAACGCGGCGGCGGGCCGGGTGGCCTTGGCTTCCAGCTCTGACAGGGTCGGATTCATGTGAGGTCCCCCACTCGCAGGACGGCGCCGAGGCTGCGACGGCGGCTGATGGCGGTGTGCGCGTATGCGCCGAGGATGGCGACGGCGGCCAGCCCGGCCGCCAGCGCGCCGGGCAGGAACGGGTCGGGCGAGTAGTCGCCGACGGGCAGGTCGCCCGCGTACGACGACAGGTCCACGCCGGGCCCGAGCGCGGCGGGCAGGCCGAGTCCGAGTCCGAGCCCGGCCAGCGCGGTGACGACGATCATGGGCAGGATCTCCAGCACGGTGAGGCGCTGGGCCTGCGGCTCGGACAGGCCCAGCGTCCGCAGGAAGGACACCGCCCTGGCCCGCTCGGCCGCCCCGACGACCAGTGACAGGACGACGGCGACCAGCGCGTACGCCGCCAGCGCCACCGTCACCACCACGAGGGTCCAGCGTACGGTGCTGGTCAGCGGGTCGTCCTGGATGGCCCGCAGGGCGCTGTCCTGGGAGACGACGGTGGCCGATGGCACGAGCCGCGCCAGTTCGGGGAGCGCGGCGTCCCCCTTGATCAGCAGCGTGTTCACGGCGGGCCGGAGTTGCACGCCGATGGGCACGACCAGGAACTTGCCCTCGCTGCGGAAGCCGGGCACCGCCTCGATCACGCCGCGTTCGGCCAGCTTCAGCCGCGACTGCCAGCCGATCTCCAGCGTGCCCCGGCCGCGCAGGCCGGGCGAGACGAGCGCGCCGTCGGACAGCGGGGGCAGGCCGACCGGGGCGTCTTCGAGGATCCGCCGCCACTGGGCCACGTCCACGGCGATGGCGTCGGCCTGTTCGGCGCTGTAGCCGACCTGGACCCGTCCGGTCTGGGCGAGCACCACCTGCTCGACCCCGGCCAGGCCGCGCACCCGCTCGATCGTCGCGGCGGGGATCTCGCTCTCCGAGCTGACCCTGATCGGCGCGCCGACCTGCTGCCAGGACGCCAGCCGCTGCGTGCTCGCGATCCCGGAGGAGATCACGGACGCGAACACCGACACGCCCAGCGCGGGCAGCAGGATCAGCACCGGCAGCACGCTGCCGGAACGCGCCCTGGCTGCCCTGGTCAGCCCGAGGAACGGCACCGCCGCCCGGCCGCGTGAGGCCAGCCGGACGAGCAGCCGCAATGGGTACGGGTAGCAGCGCAACGTGACCAGCGCCGCCGCCACGGTCAGCACGATCGGCACCACGAGCAGGAACGGATCCTGTCCGGCCGCGGACTGGTCCGCGGCGCCCAGTCCCCGGGCGCGCAGCAGGTACGCCCCGGTCAGCGCGAGCACCACGACCAGCACTTCCAGCGTGATCCGCTTGGCGGACGGCCGGGTCGAGGCCACGTCCTCCCGCGGCTCGTGCAGCGGCGTGCGGTGGACGAGCGCCAGCCGCACGGCGGCGAAGCCGACGGCCACGACCACCACGATCACCGGCCCGGCGTGCACGATCGGCAGCACGGGGCCGGGCACGAGGTACGAGCCCGCGTACCCGATCAGCGCCGCGGGTGTCACCGCGAGCCCGGTCAGCGCCGCGGCGGTGCCCGCCACCTGCGGCAACGATCCGCCGCGGGCCCGTGCGAGGCTCAGCGTGTGCTCCAGCTTGTCGGCCAGGAGCTGCACGGCCAGCAGGATCACGCCGAGCGCCACCGCCAGCAGTCCGCCGAGCACCAGGTACATGACGGTCTGCGCGGTGGACAGCGAGGCCAGGAAGTCGCCGAGCAGCTTGGGCAGCGCGGTCTCGACGCGGTACTGGCTGCCGGTGGCCTGTAGTTGCACGACCCGGTCGAACTCGGCGACCGCGGCGCGCAGGGCGGGCACGTCCAGGGCGCCGGCCGCCCGCGCGTCCAGGGGCAGGATCCAGCGGTAGGCCAGGTTGCGTCCCTCGCCGCTGAGCACGCTCAGCCCGGCGTCGGACATCAGCGTGGTGGCGTGCCTGAGGTGGTCCTCGCCGCCGGGCGCCTTCTGCTCGATGACGTGCAGGATGTCGGAGTTGTGGGACCAGTAGCGGTCGCCGGGGTCCTTGGCGCGGAAGGCGCCGACGATCTTCACGGCGGCGTAGTCGTTCTCGCCGAGGACCACCGTCTGGCCCAGCCGCAGGCCCATCAGGGGCAGGGCCTCCTCGACGAGCCCGACCTCGATGACGGGGATCGTCTCGCCCTCGAACCGCATCGTGGCGGGCGCGCCGGGGGCCCGTCCCTGGACCCAGTCCACGCGCCGGTCCGCGTCGGACAGCCAGCCCAGGTTGACGTACGCCTTGCCGCCGGTGCCGGTGACCGGCGTGAGCGTGGTCTTGGCGCTCATGTGGCCGCCGCCGGCGGTCAGCGGGCGCAGCGGGGCGGGCAGGAGCTCGCGCCACAGACGCTCGCGGCTGTCGAACTGGGCGCGTTCGCGCAGGTCCTCGCCCCGCCTGAAGGACTCGGCGGTCACGGTCAGGTCGGTCTGGACGGCGGGCGCGCCGGTCAGCGCGCGGCGCAGCGCCTCGTCGTACGACGCCTGGGTGGTTCGCGGCAGCCCGGAGACCAGCAGGCAGGCGCTCAACGTCAGCACGAAGAGCACGGCCACCGTGCCCAGGTGCACCCGGGCGAGCAGCCAGATCCTCACTGTTCCTCCCGAAGGCCGTGCCCCTGGCGGCGCAGGTTGCGCGCCAGCCCGGCGACGATCGCGAACAGCACCGCCGCCACCAGCGCCAGCATCGCCGCGGTGGCCGCCCACGGGATGTCCAGCACCACGCCGGGCGTGACGGCCGCGGCCTGCCCGGTCAGCACGATGTGCGGCACCACCAGCACGCCGACGACGATCGCCAGCCCGGTGCCCGCCGCCAGCGACAGCCCCACCACGAACGCCTGCTCCATCGCCAGCATCCCGAACATCTGCCTGGAGCTCACCCCGAGCGCCCGCAGGATGGCGAACTCCGCCAGCCGCTCCCGCGCCGCCACTGCCGCGTTGACCAGGAACCCGAGCGCCGCGAACACCAGCGCCGCCAGGAACCCCAGCATCAGTGCCCCTTGCAGCCCGCTGGCCAGGGGGTCGTCCCGCAGGGTGGCGGCCAGCGCGCGTTCGTCGATGGCGGTGACGTCCCATTCGGGCCGGCTGCCGAGCGCCGCCGCGGCGGACGTGGTGTCCCCGGCGGCCAGCCACCATTCCGTGGCGGGCCGGGGGAGTTGCGCGGCGGCCAGTTCGTGCGTCTGCATCGTCGCCCAGTCCACGAGCACGGCCTGCTGCCCGGCCGCGGTCGTCGGCATCGTCTCCACCACGCCCACGACCTTGACCGTCATGACCCGGCGGTCGATGGCGGCCGGTCCGGTCTGGCCGAGGCCCAGTTTGAGTGAGGCGGCCAGGTCGGCGGTGAGCACCACGGGCATGGGACCGGGCTCGGGCCGTCCGACGAAGGGGGCGGTCGCGGGGCGGTCGTCGCCGGCGCTCAGCGTGAGCGCGGACGTCGTCACCGGCTGACCGTCGGCGCTCACGCCGCTCACCGTCAGCTCCGCGGTGCTCTCCTGCGCGCCCGCGACCAGGCCGAGCAGCGACACCGGGTACGTGATCGCGCCGCTGCGGCCCGCGAGCGCGCGCAGGTCCACCTCGATCTGGTTCGTCCCCGGCTTGAGCACACCGAGGGACACGTCACGCCAGACGCCGAGCCCGTCGGACAGCACCAGCCGCAGCGGCAGGTCCGCGCTCGCCTCGGCGGTCAGCCCCAGCTTGGCCGGCTGTCCGGGCAGGGCCAGGCCGCCGGCCCGATCGGCCGCCAGGGCCCGTGACAGCTCGCCGACGCTCTGCGCCGACAGATCGGGACGCAGGTGGAACAGCTCGCCCAGCTTGCCCGCGTCGAGCGCGAGCAACATCGCGTTCTCGCCGCTCACGTCGGTCTGGCCGCGGAAGCCGGGTGAGGCCGCGGTGACGCCGGGCAGCGCGGTGAACGCCGTGCCACGTCCGAGCGAGCCCAGCTCCGGGCCTTCCGCGGGTCCCGACAGCCGCAGGTCGGCCCCGGCCTGGTGGCGGGCCTGGTCGAGCTGCGAGGAGCGCCAGGTGGCGGCGGTGGCCAGGGAGACGATGCCGATCGCGATCGCCATCGTGAGCAGCAGCGCGGGCCCGGCGTACTTGAGCGGGCGTCTGCTCACCTGCCAGGCCCCGAGCGCGGGGGCGAGCGTGGGCCGCCGGGAGGTCACCCGCTCGGCCAGCCGCGACAGGCGCGGCACCAGCCGCAGGCCCAGCATGCCGCCGGTGAGCAGGGCCAGGGCCGGGCCGGAGATGATCAGCGGGTCGATGCCCAGCCCGCCCGCCGCCGTCGTGGTCACGGGCGCGCCGTAGCGCTGGAGCTGCCAGATGGCCAGCCCGGCCACGACCAGCAGCGCCAGGTCCGCGCCCGCCCGCTCGATGAGGCCGCGACCGCCGCCGCGCCCGCGCGCCGACTGCTCCTCCACGTACGTACGCCGCGCGCCCGCCAGCGCGGGCAGCATCAGCAGCACGGCCGAGGCCAGCGCCACCCCGAACGACACGAGGAAGGTCCCTGTGTCCGCCACCGGCGCCAGCCGCACGCCCGACGCCCTGATCCAGGGCAGCAGGTTGACCAGCCCGAGCAGCGGCGGCCCCAGGAACGGCGCCACGACCGCGCACGGCAGCGCCACGAGCAGCGCCTCCCCGCCCGCCAGCGCCGCCAGCCGCAGCGTGCCCGCGCCGCGCGAGCGCAGCAGCGCCACCTCCATGCGGCGGTGGTCGGCCAGCAGTCGCGCGGTCAGCATGAGCGCGTACGCGGCCAGCAGCAGCAGTTGCAGCACCGGGATCAGCATGGTGGAGCGGGCCACCAGCGAGGCGGTGTCGAGCTGGGTGAGCATCTCGGGCAGGTGGCTGGTGGCCACGCAGGGGCCGCAGCCGCCCGTCTTCAGCCGCTCGCCGACCTGGGCGATCGCCCCGGCCAGCGGGCGCAGCCGCTCCGGGGTGAGCGTGCGCAGGTCGGGCACGGCGGACCAGGTCGCGTTGACGTTCGTGGCGAAGCGGTCGATGAAGGTCTCGCGGGCCACCATGAGCGGTCCGTACGTGGTGAACGCGCCGCGCTCCGCGCCCCGGCTGAGCAGTTGCTCGCCGCTCCAGCGTTCGCCGAACGGGTCGTTGAGCTGGAAGACGCCGACCACGCGGACCTTGACGGGGCGGGGGTCGAGGCGTCCGCGCGTGGTGAACTCCCGTCCGGTCTCGAAGCCGGTCGCCGAGGCCGCCGACATCGAGATCGCCACCTCGACCGGGTCGCCGCCGGGCTTCGGCCAGGCGCCGGAGACCAGCCTGGCGTGCTGGTCGAGGCCGTCGTAGCTGCCGAACCTGAGTAGTTCGGGCTGCTCGCGGTCGTCCTGGCCGGGCATGGTGTAGGAGTCGGAGCGGAAGCTGGTGGTGACGGCGGGCGAGCCGGCGTAGGCGCGGGTCAGCTCCGCGCGGACGGACCGGTCGTACGCCGGGAACGTCTCCGCCGTCACGGGGGCGCTGATGGTGGCCGCGGTCTGCCGGTATGAGGCGGTCTCCATCGTCCTGCGGACGCCCGCGTCGGCGATGGAGGAGGCGTACATGGTCAGCGCCACCAGCGTGGTGGTGGCCAGCAGGATCGAGCCGAGGGCGGCCAGGAGGAGCAGCGGCTCGCTGAATGCCCGTTTGATGACCAACGGTGCCCGCATGTGTCCCCCCCTTACCCCGTTTAGTGCACCTTCGGGCAGGCGGAGGAGTGGGGGCAAGGCGATCTTTGCAACGGTGACGCACCCGATACGGCCGTGTGATATCGAAACTGTGACAAAATCGCGTGTACAACCGCGAAACGCCGCACCCCCTCAGGCGGGGGTGCGGCGTCCGGGAAAGCCTGGATTACTTGGCGCCGGCCAGGGCCGCGGCCTGCTTGGCGATCGCGGACTTGCGGTTGGCGGCCTGGTTCTTGTGGATGACGCCCTTGCTGACGGCCTTGTCGAGCTGACGGGCGGCGGCCCGCTGCAGAGCTGCGGCCTGCTCGACGTCGCCCTGCTCGGCGGCCTCGCGGAACTTGCGGACGGCCGTCTTCAGCGAGGACTTGACGGCCTTGTTGCGCAGACGAGCCTTCTCGTTCTGCTTGTTGCGCTTGATCTGGGACTTGATGTTCGCCACGAAGAAGCCTCGGTGAAGTCTGAAGTGATGGACGGGGCGCGCGGGCTCGAGAGAGGGCGCGCCACACGCAGTTGCCCAGGATACCAATAACTCAGGCGGCTGCTCAAATCAACGCCAGCGAGTCATGTACTCATGCCAATCCTCTTCCGTGGCGGCGAAGTCCACATAGAGGGCAAGACCGTACAGTTCGCGCGGTCCGTGCTCCGACAGCGCCAGCCTGGCGCCCTCGGCGGCCATCGCCACGCTCTCGGCGTGATCGGCCCATGCTATGCCGTGGTCATGGTAGGCGGGAGCGCCGATGTACAGGGCCTTGGACTCCGGGACCAGGTCGAGGGCGAGACCGGCCTGGCGGGTCACGTATCCGCCGTAGAGGGACTGGAGCGGGGTGAACGAGTCGTACGTCATGATCGCCACCTGGTCCACGCGGGCCACGACCTGCCGGAAGTACCCCTGCGACCAGTACTTGTCGTGGCCCAGGACCGCCCTGGCGGTCAGGCGCATGCCCGGGTACGGCGCGATCTGGGGCGTGGAGGCGGACAGCAGCTTCGTGTGCCGCCGCGTCCGCTCCAGGAGGTCGAGGAACTCGGTGTCGTCGTCGCCGATCGGCTCGAAGTTGTAGTGGATGCCGTCGTATCCCTGCTTCATGATCGCGGCGACGCCGGCCAGGACGTTCTCGCGGGAGCGGGCGTCGTCGAGGTCGAGGCCGTTCTTGACGGTCTGGCCGAGCCAGGCGGAGACGCGGATGCCGGGGAGGTGCGTGCGCATCCATTTAATGAAATTTCCGGCGCTGGGGTATTTGGCGGGATCAAGGCGCCCGTCCCACTCGAACGGGCCGGAGTGGACGTACACGTCCTTGACGCCGGTCGCGCGCAGCCGGACCGCGAGCCGCTCCACGTCCCGCTCGGAACGGCGGCCGTCCACCCACGCGTGGCCCAGCCACAGAGCGTCGTTGCCGGTGCTCTTCGCCCAGGCAGCCGGGGCACCGGTAAACTGGATACGGAGCGCGGCGGCGAGGATGCCACCCAGCGCGACCACGACGGCCAAGGCAAGCGCGACCAGGCGCAGGCCGCGGCGGATGACGGTTCGGGCAATCACCCGGGCATGTCACCATGGAAGACTGCTTGACCTCAACCCTGTTGAAACGGACTTCGGTGCGCACTCAGCCTGGCCAGACCGACCCCGCGGTGATCCGAAACTTCTGCATCATCGCACACATCGACCATGGCAAGTCGACCCTTGCCGACCGGATGCTGCAGATCACCGGCGTGGTCGAGGAACGTGCGATGCGCGCGCAGTACCTCGACAGGATGGACATCGAGCGCGAGCGCGGCATCACGATCAAGTCGCAGGCCGTCCGGCTCCCGTGGGACGGTCACGTGCTCAACATGATCGACACCCCCGGGCACGTCGACTTCACCTACGAGGTCTCCCGGTCGCTGCAGGCGTGCGAGGGCGCGGTCCTGCTCGTCGACGCGGCGCAGGGCATCGAGGCGCAGACCCTGGCCAACCTCTACCTGGCGATGAACGCCGACCTGCACATCATCCCCGTCCTCAACAAGATCGACCTGCCGGCGGCGCAGCCGGAGAAGTTCGCCGAGGAGCTGGCGGGGCTGATCGGCTGCGATCCGTCCGACGTGCTCAAGGTGTCCGGCAAGACCGGCGAGGGCGTGCGCGAGCTGCTCGACCACGTGGTGGCCACGGTGCCCGCCCCGGTCGGCGTCGCCGACGCGGCGGCCAGGGCGCTGATCTTCGACTCCGTCTACGACACCTACCGCGGCGTGGTGACCTACGTCCGGGTCATCGACGGCCATCTGAGCAAGCGCGAGCGCATCCTCATGATGTCCACCGCCGCCACCCACGAGACGCTGGAGATCGGCGTCATCTCGCCGGAGCCCAAGCCCGCCGACCTCGGGCTCGGCGTGGGCGAGGTGGGCTACCTCATCACCGGCGTGAAGGACGTGCGCCAGTCGAGGGTCGGCGACACCGTCACCTCGTCCGTCAAGCCCGCCAAGGAGATGCTGGCCGGCTACGAGCACCCCAAGCCGATGGTGTTCTCCGGCCTGTACCCCATCGACGGCGACGAGTACCCCGAGCTGCGCGAGGCGCTCGACAAGCTGCAGCTCAACGACGCCGCGCTGGTCTACGAGCCGGAGACGTCGGCGGCGCTCGGGTTCGGCTTCCGGGTCGGCTTCCTCGGGCTGCTGCACATGGAGATCGTGCGCGAGCGGCTGGAGCGCGAGTTCGGCCTGTCGCTGATCTCCACCGCGCCCAACGTCGTCTACCGCGTGGTCATGGAGGACGAAAAGGAGCTGACGGTCACCAACCCGTCCGAGTTCCCCACCGGCGGCAAGATCGCGCAGGTCTTCGAGCCGGTCACCAAGTCCACGATCCTGGCGCCGTCGGAGTTCATCGGCGCGATCATGGAGATCTGCCAGGGGCGGCGCGGCCAGCTCCTCGGCATGGACTACCTGTCGGAAGACCGCGTCGAGATCCGCTACACGCTGCCGCTCGGTGAGATCATCTTCGACTTCTTCGACCAGCTCAAGTCGCGCACCCGCGGTTACGCCTCGCTCGACTACGAGCCCGCCGGCGAGCAGGAGTCCGAGCTGGTCAAGGTCGACATCCTGCTGCAGGGTGAGGCCGTCGACGCCTTCAGCGCCATCGTGCACAAGGACAAGGCCTACGGCTACGGCGTAGACATGGCGAAGAAGCTGCGCGAGCTGATCCCCAGGCAGCAGTTCGAGGTGCCGATCCAGGCCGCCATCGGCGCCAGGGTCATCGCCCGCGAGAACATCCGCGCCATCCGCAAGGACGTGCTGGCCAAGTGCTACGGCGGTGACATCTCGCGTAAGCGCAAGCTGCTGGAGAAGCAGAAGGAAGGCAAGAAGCGGATGAAGATGGTCGGCCGGGTCGAGGTGCCCCAGGAGGCCTTCGTCGCCGCGCTGTCCACCGATTCGAGCGGCGACAAGACCAAGAAGTAGCCGCTTTCAGGGCGCGGAGGCGGCTGAATACCCTGAAAGCATGGAAGTTGTGCGGACGGCACGATTGGTGCTCTCCCGGGTGATGCCCGAGGACCTGGATGCCGTCCACGAGATCCATTCCGATCCGCGTACGAGTGTGTACCATCCCGGCGGCCCCGTCACCGACCTGGAGGCCAGCCGGGCCATGCTCGACCTGTGGCTGGCCGACTGGGACGAGCGGGGCCTCGGCTACTGGGCCGCCCGGCTGCCGGCAGATCCGCGCGTCCTCGGCTTCGGCGGCCTGCGCCACGCGGTGGTGGACGGGGCCCAGGTGCTCAACCTGTACTACCGCTTCCGGCCGTCGGCCTGGGGGCACGGGTACGCGGTCGAGCTCGCCAGGGCCGCGCTGCGGGTCGGCAAGCGGCTCGGCACCGTGGTGGCGGTGATCAGGGACGTCAACCTGCCCTCACACCGGGTCGCCGAGCGGGCCGGGATGCGCAAGGACCGCACCATCCCGTACGGCGGGGTGCCGAGCGACCTGTACGTCGCCTGACCCCTCGCGTCACGTCCGGCTCAGCTCATCTCGCCCTGCCGCCCGTGCGGGCCCGCCACAGGTACCCCGCCAGCACCACCACGCTCAGCACCCCCTGCGCCACCAGGAACGGAGCCGGTGCGGCCGGCTGGAGGACCAGCGCCACGGCGGTGGGCAGGCAGCCGAGCAGGGCCAGGTCGGGCCCGGTGGCCGCCCAGAACAGCGGCCCGGTGGGGACGGGACCCGACGGCGTGTCCAGCACCGGCATGGAGTGGTCGACCGGGTCGCGCCTGGCCATCCGCAGGGCCGCCGCCGCCAGTGCCGGTGCGGCCAGGGGCCCGAACAACCACCAGACCCCGGTGCCGTCGAGGGCCGTGGCCGTTTCGGCGGTGAGCGGGCCGGAGGTCAGGGCCAGGCCGGTCAGCGCCAGGGCCGCCCACGCGCCGGCCAGCAGTCCGGGCAGCACCGCGCGGGCCGCCAGCGCCTGGCGCGGGCCCACGCCGGCGAGCCTGGCCAGGGCCGGGTTGTCGGCGTCCCGGCGCGCGCCGGAGGTGCTCAGGGAGGCCACGGCCAGCGCGCCCGCCAGCACGGCTGCCCCGAGGGCCGCCGGAGGACCTCCGGCCTGGGCCAGCACCGCGGGCAGCGCCGCCGTCCCGGCCATCGCCGCCAGCCGTCCGCGCCTGCGGGCCAGCCGCCGCCAGTCGTGCCAGGCCAGCGCGAACGGCCCCGGCAGCGACGGCCAGCGCCTTGAGGTGAGCTTCCTGGCCCGCCAGTGGTTGTCCTCGGCGATCCAGGTGAGCACGCCCGGGTCGAGCATCGTGGCCGCGCTCGCCACGTGACCGGCCCGGGTCGAGGAGGCCAGGAGCTTACGGGTGGGGATCCGGTCGAGGGCGGTCCACGCCTGCCGTACGAGCAGTCCGGAGAACAGCGCGGCGCCGGACATGGCGGCGGTGAGCGCCGGCAGGGGCGCGCCCGCCGCGATGGCCGCCACCGTACGGAGCTGTCCCGTCACCGCCACCAGGGCCAGCGCGAGCAGCACGCCGATGGCGCAGGTCAACCACACCTGCCACGTCTGGGACGCCTGTCCGAGTACGGCCAGCGCCATCCCGCCCACGGTCGCCGACACGCCCGCGACCAGCGCGCCCAGCACCCGCCAGACGAGCTCGTCCGGCGCGCCCAGCACGGCCACCAGCATCACGCCGAGCAGCACGCCGGCCGCCAGCGCGACCAGTGCCAGCAGGCGGGCGGAACGGGCGAGCACCTGCCGCCGGTTCAGCGGCGAGAGCAGCAGCCAGGACGCGTCGGAGGAGGGCAGCAGCACCGGCCCCGCCGCGCGGGCCGCGGCCAGGAAGGCGGCCAGGCCGAGCGCGAGCAGCGCCATCCCCGCGCCCGAACGCGCCGGATCGACCGGCCCCGCCAGGCCCGCGAACATCTCGGTCACGGGCCGGCCCGCCACGGCGACGAACATCAGCAGGCCGAACGCGGACGTGTAGCGGTCCACCACGCCGGTACGGGCGCGGCCACGCGAGCTCAGGTACGCCCGCACCGCCCGCACGCCGCTCGCCTGGGCGCTCACGCGCTCACTCCCGTCGGGACGAACCGGCGGCCCACGGCGGCCAGGCCCTGGTCATGGGTGGCCATGACGACGGTGCCGCCCTCGTCGGCGTACTCGCCGAGCAGGCCGGTGAGGCGGTTGCGGAAGTTCTCGTCGAGACCGCGTTCGGGCTCGTCGAGGAGCAGCAGCGTGCTCGGACGCAGCAGCGCCGAGGCCAGGCACAGCCGCTGGCGCTGGCCCGTCGAGAGGTTCAGCGGTGGTGCGTCGGCCCGCTCCACCAGCGCGAACGTCTCCAGCGCCGCCTCCACCGGCATCCGGGCCCGTCCGTGCACGGCTCCCATCAGCTCCAGGTGCTCGCGCGCCGTGAGACCCGGGTACCAGGCCGGTTCGTCGCCCAGCAGCGCCACCCGGCTCCAGAACCCGGCGTCGTCGGCCGGGGGCCGGCCGAACACCCGTACCTCGCCGGAGGTGACGGGCTGCAGGCCGGCCAGGCAGCGCAGCAAGGTGGACTTGCCCGATCCGTTCGGACCGACGACGGCCACGATCTCTCCTGGCTCCACGGTCAGGTCCAGGTCGCGCAGCACGGGATTGCCGCCGAGGTCCACGGTGAGGGCGGTCACGCCGATGATCGAGTCGTACACCGTTCGAGCGTAGCCACCTTCGGCAACGAACGCGCATCGCCCGCCGGGGCCGAATCCCTCCGCGGAATCCCCGGCTGCGTAAGGGATTCTGTCGGTGCCGCCGTCTACGTTCTATAACCGAACACCTGTGCGACTGGAGGGTAGCGTGATTGCTTCTGAGCGATTCGAGCGTGCCGCGGTGCTGGGGGTCGCGGTGGCGGAGGAGACCCGGCGGCTGCTGCGGCTCCATCTCGACAGGGAGGAGGAGGGCGCCGACGGCACGGTCCTCGTGGACGTGCCGTATCCCGACGCGGCCGTCGTCGCGGCGCTGCTCGACGTGGCGGCCGAGTGCTTCGGCGAGCACGGGGGCTCGGTCGAGGAGACCCGGCAGGCGGCGCTGGAGTCGTTGTTACAGCTCGCGGGCTTCGACGAGGAGTCCCAGCTCAACCAGCAGGGCGCACGCGACGGGCGTAGGTGACTGCCTGAGCCCGGCCGGCTCGCCTGGGGGAAGACGTCCGGGTTAACGTGCTGGGTATGCGCATTCTTTCGGTGAACGTGGGCCGGTCGGTCGACGCCGCCTGGGCGGGCGGCCTCGGGCGTACGGCGATCGACAAGCGCGCGGTCGCGCACCGGGTCGCGGTGCTGGCCAACGGCCTGGCCGGCGACGAGCGGGCCGACAGCGAGCACCACGGCTCCTCCGACCAGGCCGTCTACTCCTACGCCAGGGAAGACTACGACTGGTGGGCCGGTGAGCTGGGCCGCCCGCTGCGCGACGGGCAGTTCGGCGAGAACCTGACCACCTCGGGCATCGACCTCAGCCGCGCCCTCGTCGGCGAGCGGTGGCGGGTGGGCAGCGCCCTGCTGGAGGTGACCAAGCCCCGGACCCCGTGCGTGGTGTTCCGCAACTGGATGGACGAGCCCGGCTGGGTCAAGCGGTTCACGCGGGAGGGGCGGACGGGGGCGTACCTGCGGGTGGTCGAGACCGGCGAGCTGGGTCCGGGGGACGACGTGGAGGTCGTCTCGCGGCCCGAGGTGGGCGTGAGCATGGCCGACTGGTTCCGGGCCCGGCACGGCGACCCGGACGCGCTGCGCCGGATCCTCGCCGTGCCGGGACACGCCGCCAGATGGGACGAGATGGCCGAGCGCGTCCTGGCGCCCGGCCCCACCACCGGCTGAGCTCCGTGCGAGCTGTCCGGCCTCGGTGCACTCGGCCGAGGCGGGGCCGGGTTCGGTCAGGTCGGCCGGGCCTCGATGAGGCTGCGCCGGGTCCGGTCGAGACCTTCCGGGCCCGGCGAACTCGGCCCGGGGCCGGATCAGGCCCGGTGCACCCCACCGGGCCCCGGGATGTCAGCGGAGGATCGAGTAGAGGGCCGAGGTGAGGGAGGCGCGGTCGTCGTCCTGGTCGATGGACCACATCATCGACCCGCCGAGCCCCTTGAGCCGGATGTAGGCCGCCTTCTGCACCAGCACCGCCGGATCGTCGTACGACCAGAACTCGTTCCCGTCGTAGAGCCACATGGCCCCGGTGCGCAGGTCGCGGTGGCGCTTGCCCGGCTTGGCGACCAGATCCTTGTAGTCCTCGCTGCCCGGCGCCCACCTGCCGGGCGCGGGGCCGGTGGCGGGCTGGTAGAGGCCGTCGCCGCCACCGGTCACGCCCGTCCAGCCCTGCCCGTACGCGGGCACGCCGATCACGAGCTTGCGGGCGGGCGCGCCGCGCGCGAGGTAGTCGCGCACGGTCTGGTCCACGCTGTAGCGCACCGGGTTCGGGTCCCGGCGATCGGTGAGCAGGTTGCCGTTGTGGCCGGTCCGCGGCTCCCAGGTGCCGTGCAGGTCGTACCCCTGCACGGTGGCGAAGTCGAGCTGCCGGAAGACGTCGCGTACCTCGAACCCGGCGTCGATCTTGGCGGCGGCGGCCGGGAGGAAGGCGGTGAGCTGCGCGGCGGGGGAGAAGGCGCGCAGTTGCGCGCGCAACTCGGTGGCGAACAGCGTGAAGTTCCGCCTGTCCGCGGGCCTGATCACGTTGCCCTCGGCCCCGGCCGAGCCCGGCCACTCCCAGTCGAGGTCGATCCCGTCGAACACGCCCGCGCCCGCACCCGGTTCGAGGCCCGGCAGGTCGCCGCGCAGCCACAGGTCGACGCACGAGCGTGCCAGCGCGGCGCGGGACTCCGGGGTGAGGACGGCGTCGGAGAAGTACGCGGAGCCGGTCCAGCCGCCCAGCGAGATCATCACCTTGAGTCCGGGGTGCTTGGCCTTGAGCTTGCGGAGCTGGTTGAGGTTGCCGTTGAGCGCCTGCCCGGGAGCGTCCGCGACGCCGTCCACGCTCTGCTCGGCCGGGACCGGCCGCTGCCAGTCGGCCCACGGGTCGGCCGAGTAGCAGCCGCCTTCGGCGTTGACGAACCCGAACGCGTAGTTCAGGTGCGTGAGCTTGGCCGCGGCGCCGGTGACGTCCACGTCCTTGACGTGGTAGTCCCGCCCGTAGACGCCCCACTGGATGAAGTACGCCACGCGGTGGAAACCGGCGCGGGCCTCGGCGGGCACGGCGATCGCCGTGAGGCCGAGTAAGAGCGACAGCGCGAGCAGGATCTTCTTCATGGAGCGGCTCCCGGAACTGCGCACTTATATAGGAAACTTTCCTATAAGTTAGACGCGATCGTAGAGGCGCTCCTCACCCCCGTCAACGATTCGCGCGACCGCCTCCGGGCTCGACAGCAGCGCCCACGCGGACCGGGGGTCGGAGAACAGCCCGGCCATGACGTCGGCGATGTCCTGCCTGGTCGTGGCCGCTGCCATCAGCCGCATGACATGCTCGGCCGGAGGCTGCAGGAACGCGTTCGTCCAGTTCGTGACCGGGCCGCCCACCTCCCACATGCGCTCCGCCGTGGCCCGGCCGAAGGCGGCGTCGTACGGTCCGCCCGCGGCGATGGCGTCGGCCGCGATCCAGGCGCACGCCGAGCCCAGGTTCGCGCCCTGGCCGGTGATCGGGTCGTTGACGATCCAGGCGTCGCCGACGGCCAGCGCGATCCGCCCGCTCGGCAGTTCCGCCACCGGGCGCCGCACCGTGGGCGTGATCGCGCCCTGCAGCAGGTCGTCCGGGCCCAGCAGCTCGAACGCCGCCGCGTCCACCGCCTCGGCCAGCCGCGGCGTGTGCTCGCGGAACAGCGCCAGCAGCGCGGCGGGCACCTCGTCCCAGGGCATCCGGGTGACCGGCTCCAGCGGGCCGCCGGGGACCGCCTCCAGGATGAGGGCGGAGGCCACCCCCTCACGCGTCACGAACGGGGCGCGGAAGATCTCGCCGACGCCGCCGGAGATGTTGAAGGAGAAGGTCCGGCCCATGCCGTCCAGCCCGCGGTACAGGCCCGCCGCCAGCAGGCGCTGCGGCCGGTCGTACGGGCAGCGCCCGGGGTCGCGCGGGAACAGCTCGGCCACCGACCGCCGTCCCGCGGTGACCACCATCAGCTCGTGCCGCCGCGACCAGCGGTCGATCCGCGCCGCGTCCGGCGGCGTGCCGGTCACCACGATCTCCCCGCCGCGACCGGCGAAGTCGTCCATGAGCGCCGGGACGAGCAGCCGGAAGTCCACCGCGTGGAACGGCTCGCCGAAACTCCCCGTGAACTCCAGCGGCGGATCCCCCTTGATCGACAATGAGGCGCTGGGCATGATCGCGCCGGGGTCCCGGAAGTGCTCGGAGCCCAGCTCCCGCTCCCGCGCCTGGGTGTGGCCCGCCCGCCCGACCGTGTTCGGCAGCCGCCCCCCGCGCAGGCCGTCGGGATCGTGCTCGCTGTAGAGCGTCGCCCCGACGCCGAGCTGCTGCAGCCGCAGCGCGAGGACGAGCCCGGAGATTCCCGCCCCGACGATACCGATGCCTGTCATCGTGGTTTCCCCTTTGCCGGTGTGACATCAGTGGACCTCACGGTGTTCGCGGCCGGATCGGGCACCCTCGGGAGCCGGGCAGACTGGAAGGCGTGCCATCCACCCTGCCTGACGGCGATCCCGTGCCCACCTCGGGCGAGCTGCCCGACAGCGCCCTGAGCGGCCTCGGCGAGCGCCCGTTCGGCTTCTACGTGCACGTGCCGTTCTGCGTGACCCGCTGCGGCTACTGCGACTTCAACACCTACACCGCCGCCGAGCTGGGGCCCGGCGCCTCCCATCGAGACTACGCCGACACGGTGATCGAGGAGGTGCGCCTGGCGCGCCGCGTCCTGGGCGAGGCGAGCCTGCCGGTGCGGACGGTGTTCTTCGGCGGCGGCACGCCCACGCTGCTGCCGCCCGAGGACCTCGCCAGGATCCTGGCCGCGATCGACTCGGAGTTCGGCCTCGAACCAGGGGCCGAGGTCACCACGGAAGCCAACCCCGAGTCCGTTGACCCGTCCTACCTGGAGAAACTGCGCCACGGCGGCTTCAACCGGATCAGCTTCGGCATGCAGAGCGCCAGCGAGCACGTGCTGAGAGTGCTCGACCGGCGGCACACCCCCGGCCGGGCGGCGGCGGCCGTGCGGGAGGCCAGGCGGGCCGGGTTCGAGCACGTCAACCTCGACCTGATCTACAGCACGCCGGGGGAGAGCGACGACGACTGGCGGGCCTCGCTGGGCGCGGCGATCGAGGCCGGGCCCGACCACGTGTCGGCGTACTCGCTGATCGTCGAGGAGGGCACCAGGCTGGCGGCCCGGATCCGGCGCGGCGAACTGCCCATGCCCGACGACGACGTGGCCGCCGACCGCTACCTCATCGCCGACGAACTGCTGAGCGGGGCCGGCTTCCACTGGTACGAGGTGTCCAACTGGGCCCTCTCCGACGCGGCCCGCTGCCGGCACAACCTGCTCTACTGGACCGGCGGCGACTGGTGGGCGGCCGGCCCCGGCGCACACAGCCACGTCGGCGGCACCCGCTGGTGGAACGTCAAGCACCCCGCCGCCTACGCCCAGCGGCTGGCCGCCGGAGCCTCGCCCGCCCACGCGCGCGAGGTGCTCGGCCCGGACGACCGCGACGCCGAGCGGCTGATGCTGGAGCTGCGGCTGATCACCGGCTACCCGCTGGCGGAGGTGGCGCCGGCCGCGCGCACGGCGGTGGCCGGCGCCCTGGCCCGCGGGCTGCTGGAGCCCGGCGCGTTCAGGGCGGGGCGGCTGGTGCTGACCCTCCAGGGGCGGCTGCTGGCCGACGCGCTCGTCCGCGACCTCCTGGTGTAGTCCTAGGTGATCATCCGGATGGACATCGGGTAGCGGTACGGCTCGCCCTTGTTGGTCGCCATCGCCGCCTGGATGTGGAAGATCAGCGACAGGATCCAGATGATCGGCATCAGCACGACGCCGACGAAGACGACCACCAGGATGCCGGAGATCAGGTAGCCGATGAACATCGTGATCTGGAAGTTGAGCGCCTCCGCCGCCTGGTCCCTGACGTAGGGGGACTCGTCCTTCTTCATCAGGTAGATGATCAGCGGGCCGACCCAGGAGACGAGCAGGCCCAGCAGGTGCGACATCATCGCCATCGAGGTGTCGTCGGTGCCGGGACGGGGGCCGAAGCGGCCGGGGACGTACGGCTGGCCCGGCCCCTGGCCCTGGGCGTGGCCGGGCGGCGGGGCGTAGCCGCCGGGCGGCGGGTAACCGGGCCGGCCCTGACCCCCGGGCGGGCCGTAGCCGCCGGGCGGGGCATAACCGGGGGGCGGCTGCCGGTCGAAGTTCGGCGCGGAACCGGGTTGCTGGCCGTACGGAATCTGCTGCCCGTAACCCCCTGACTGGCCGTAGCCCCCGGCCTGGCCGTAGGAAGGGCCCTGGGGGCCGTAGCCGGGCGACGAGCCGGGCTGGTGGCCGTAGCCGGGCCCGCCGGGCTCCGGTTGCTGCGGGCCGGAGCCGGCGGACGACGCGAGATCCTCCGCGGTCACTCTGCGTGTGGCGTCATCATCGGCCGGCTGATGGGGCGGATCCTGGCTCATGGCGCCTCCGTTACGAAGTCGATCAGTTCTTCGACCCGGCCGAGCAGCTCCGGCTCCAGGTCCGTGTACGTCGAGACGGCCCCGAGAATCCGCCGCCACGCCTCCGCCGGCTCCATGCGCCAGCCGAGCGCGGCGATGACGCCTTCCTTCCACGGCACCCCGCGCGGGACGTCGGGCCAGGCGGGGATGCGCAGCACCGACGGCTTGACCGCCTGCCAGATGTCGACGTACGGATGCCCCACCACGAGCACGTCCGGCGAGGTGATCTCGTCGGCGATCCGGCTCTCCTTGGACCCGGGCACCAGGTGGTCGACCAGCACGCCCAGGCGGCGGCCCGGTTCGGGGCCGAACTCCGCCACGATGGCGGGCAGGTGGTCGACGCCCTCGAGGTACTCGACGACGACCCCTTCGACCCGCAGGTCATGGCCCCAGATCCGCTCCACGAGGGCGGCGTCGTGGACGCCCTCCACGTAGATCCGGCTCTGCCTGGCCACCCTGGCCCGCAGCCCCTCCACGGCGATCGAGCCCGACGCGCTGCGTCTGGGCCCGGCCGGGGCCGCCGCGGGGCGTTCCAGGGTCACGGGCTTGCCGTCCAGCAGGAAGGCGGCGGGCGCGAGCGGGAACAGGCGGCGCTTGCCGAACCGGTCTTCCAGGGTGACGGCCTCCTTGTCACAGGCCACCACCGCGCCGCAGAAGCCGCTGTCGGCGTCCTCCACGACGAGGTCCAGTTCGGCGGCCACTTTCGGGATCTTGCCCTTGCCCGGCCGCCGCCAATTTCCCGCCAGTACATCGCCCTCGTACACACGGGGACCGTAGCAAATCACCCGCTGACCGCAAGGTGAGAGACCGGGACGGCGACCGTGCAGGTCACGGAGATCCACCACAATCCGGGCTTTACGTCTTTGAAGTTGATTCGTGGTGGAAATTGGGCTAAACGGCCGTATTGTCCGTACTGAGGTGGTGGAACGGGCCGGGAGGTTGACGTTGACCGTGGTGAGGACCCCGCGCGGACGGGGGATCGGATGAATCGCCGGTCAGCCGGGCAAGTGTGTCACCGGCCGCGCTCGAGAGACCGGCGGCAGGATGGGGCACTCGGTGTTATCGCACCTTGTGGGCGAGAGCCGTACACTTGGCACTCGGGAACACAGAGTGCTAGACACCACGTTCCTGATATTGACAGAGGCAGGAGGTGAGCACGTGCTCGATGAGAGAAAGCTTGCGGTGCTCCGCGCCATTGTCGAAGACTACGTGTCCACCAACGAACCGGTGGGCTCCAAAGCGCTCGCCGAGCGCCACAACCTGAAGGTCTCCCCCGCGACGGTCAGGAACGACATGGCCGCGCTGGAGGAGGATGGCTACATCACCCAGCCGCACACCAGCGCGGGCCGCGTGCCGACAGACAAGGGCTATCGCCTGTTCGTCGACCGGCTCTCCCAGGTCAAGCCGCTGTCGGGGGCCGAGCGCAGAGCGATCGAGACCTTCCTCGCCGGAGCGGTCGACCTCGACGACGTCGTCACCCGCACGGTCCGGCTGCTCGCGCAGCTCACCCGGCAGGTGGCGGTCGTGCAGTACCCGACGCTGACCCGCTCCACCGTCCGGCACGTCGAACTCGTCCCGCTGAGCGACCGGCGGGTCATGCTCGTGCTGATCACCAACACCGGCCGGGTCGAGCAGCGCGTGGTGGAGCTGCCCGAGGTGGTGGAGGAATCCCGGGTCGCCCACCTGCGCGCCGTGCTCAACGCCTGCCTCGACGGCTGCGGCCTGAGCACGGTCCCCGAACTGGTCGCCGACCTGCCCGAGCGGCTGGCTCCCGAAGACCGGCCGACCGCGGCCACGATCCTGTCGGTGCTGCTGGAGACACTGGTCGAGCGGCACGACGAGAAGATCGTGTTCGCGGGCGCGGCCAACCTCGCGGGCGCCGACTTCTCCGTGGGGCTGCGCGACGTGCTGGAGGCGCTGGAGGAGCAGGTCGTTCTCATGCGGTTGCTCGGCGAGACCTCCACAGACACCCCGTCCGCGCTCACCGTGCGCATCGGCTCGGAAAACCCCTACCTGCGGGGGACATCCGTCGTCGCGACCGGATACGGTTCAGGCGACAACCAACTGGCTCGGCTCGGCGTGCTGGGCCCGACCAGGATGGACTATCCCGTGACAATGGGCGCCGTACGCGCGGTGGCACGCTACGTCAGCCAGATCCTGGCTGCATCATAAGAGGTCGATAAGTGGCAAACAGCGACTACTACGCCACCCTCGGGGTGCGCCGTGACGCGAGTCAGGACGAGATCAAGAAGGCGTACCGCCGTCTCGCCCGTGAGCTGCACCCCGACGTGAACCCCGATCCTGAGACCCAAGAGCGGTTCAAGGAGATCACGCAGGCCTACGAGGTGCTGTCCGACCCCAACAAGCGCCAGATGTACGACCTGGGCGGCGACCCCTTCGGCGGCGCCGGAGCGGGCGCGGGGGCCGGCGGCTTCGGCGCGGGCTTCCCGTTCAGCGACATCATGGACGCCTTCTTCGGCAGCGCGACCGGCGCCAGGGGGCCGCGCTCGCGCGCCCGCCGGGGCCGCAACGCCACCATCCGGGTGGAGCTCGACCTGCGCGAGACGGCCTTCGGCACCACCCGCGAGCTGGTCGTCGACACGGCCGTGGTCTGCGAGGTGTGCGCCGGCGCCGGCACCGCGCCGGGCACCCACCCCGACACCTGTGACATGTGCAACGGCCGGGGCGAGATCTCCCAGGTCACCCGTTCCTTCCTGGGCCAGGTCATGACCTCGCGCCCGTGCCCGCAGTGCGGCGGCTTCGGCACGATCATCCGCCACCCCTGCCAGGAGTGCTCCGGCGACGGCCGGGTGCGCACCCGCCGCACCATCAAGGTCCGCATCCCCGCGGGCGTCGAGGACGGCACCCACATCCAGCTCGCAGGGGAGGGCGAGGTGGGTCCCGGCGGCGGCCCGCCCGGAGACCTCTTCCTGGAGATCGTCGAGCGCAACCACGAGATCTTCGAACGGCGCGGTGACGACCTCCACTGCACCGTCCAGCTCCCGATGACGGCCGCCGCGCTCGGCACCATCCTCGCCGTGGAGACCCTCGATGGCACGGAAGAGGTGGACGTCCGCCCCGGCACCCAGTCCGGCCAGGTCATCACCATGTACGGCCGCGGCGTGCAGCGGCTCAACGAGTCCGGCAGGGGCGACCTGCTGATCCACGTCAACGTCGAGACCCCGAGCCGCCTCGACACCGCGCAGGAGGACCTGCTGCGCGAGCTGGCCAAGCAGCGGGGCGAGGAGCGTCCCCCCGGCAAGTTCGCGCCGGGGCAGCAGGGTTTCTTCTCCAGGCTGCGCGACGCCTTCAACGGCCGGTGACCGCTCCGGTCTTCCTCGCCGAGACCGAGCACCTCGACGGGCCCGAGCTGACGCTCGGCGGGCCCGAAGGACGGCACGCGGCCTCCGTACGCCGCCTGCGGGCCGGTGAGCGGGTCGATCTGACCGACGGCGCGGGCGCGGTCGCCGAGTGCGTCGTCCGTGAGGCGCTGAAGGACGCGCTCCGGCTCGACGTGCTGCGCCGCTACGACGTCGAACGCCCCACGCCCCGGATCGTCGTCGTCCAGGGGCTGCCCAAGGGCGACCGGGGCGAGCTGGCGGTCGAGATGATGACCGAGGCCGGCGTGGACGTGATCGTCCCCTGGGCCGCGGCCCGCAGCATCACGCAGTGGAAGGGCGACAAGGTCGCCAAGGCGCTGGGCCGGTGGCGTTCCACCGCCCGCGAGGCGGGCAAGCAGGCCCGCCGCTTCCATCTGCCCGAGGTGGCGGACCTCGCCTCCACCAGGCAGGTCGAACGTCTGCTGGCGGGAGCCGCGCGGGCGCTGGTGCTGCACGAGGAGGCGGCCGAGCCGCTGTCCGGCGTGCCGCTGCCCGCCGGGGGCGACATCGTGCTGGTCGTGGGGCCGGAAGGGGGCGTCTCGGAGGAGGAGCTGGCCGCCTTCGGCGCCGCCGGGGCGGCTCCCACGCTGCTCGGGCCGACGGTCCTGCGCACCTCCACCGCCGGGGTGGCGGCGGCGGCCGTGCTGCTCAGCCGTACGGGACGCTGGTGAGCCGCTAGGGCGTCGTCTGGGAGTCGTCCAGCAGCGGCGGGCTGGCCGCTTCCGTGGGGGTCTCCGTCATCTCGTCGGGCGGCGGGCACTCCTCGGGCGGGCACACCGAGGGCTGCCCCGCCGTCTCCTCCACGGTCGGCGTGGGCGTCGGCGTCGGGGAGAGCGTGGGGCAGTCGTCGGGCGGCGTGGTCTGCTCGGTGACGGACGTGGGACAGTCGGCCGGGGTGGGTGTGGGCGACGGCGACGGCCTGCTGGTCGAATCGGACTTCGGCGACGTCTTGGGCGACGGCGGGGCCGAGGTGTCGGGGACCACGACGACCGGCTGCGACTGCTCGGGGGCCGGGTCCTTCGACGGCTGCTGGTGGGAACGGCTCGTGGACGAGTTGGACGGGACCTCGGTGGACTCGTTGCGCTGGTACTGGACCGGCTCCCGGTCGATGATCTGGGAACGCAGCTCGGGCACGGCCATCACGATCGCACCCGCCACCAGGACGGCGCTGGCGGCTGCCGCGCCCACCCGCCACCAGAACAGGTTGCGAACGCCGCGCCGCGAGATGCGGGCGCGGATGATCTCCAGTCCTTCCGGCGAGGGCACGACCGCGTCCGCCTCCGCGCGGAGCGCACGACGCAGCAGGTCGCCGTGCTCGTCGGGGGGCTGGGTCATGACATCTTCTCCAGGACCGATCGCAATGCGGCCATGCCTCGTGCGGTGTGGCTCTTGACCGCGCCCTTGCTGATGCCCATGGCGTGGGCGATCTCAGCTTCGGACAAGTCACCGTAGTAGCGTAGAACCAGGGCTTCTCTCTGTCGGGTCGGCAGGGCGCGTAACGCCTCGATGACGGCGGAGCGTTCCAGCTCGCCGATCGCGCCGTTCTCGGCGCTCGGGGCGTCCGGCAGGCCCTTGGGGGCGTACTTCTCGACTACCGCGCGGTGACGCAGCACTGACCGGGATCTGTTGACGACAGACTGACGCAGGTAGGCGAGTGCTTTGTCGGGGTCGCGCAGCCTACGCCAGGCACCATGGATGGCGACGAACGCATCCTGCACGACTTCCTCGGCTGTTGCGATGTCGCGCACCAGCAACACGGCGAGACGCACCAATGACCGGAAGTGCGCGCTGTACAGCGCCGTCACGGCCATGTCGGCATCCCACCCGACCGGCACCGCCCCCATCGACCTGTCGGCCAGAAGGGTTTCGGTGGTCACATCAGTGGGACGCGCGGCCTTCCCAGAGGGTTTACGCTCTTCCGGTTCTGGAGGTTTCCCCGGTTCGTTAGGGTGCATTACCCAGTCGTGTCCTCGCCAGGTGGCGCTCGCCCGACCCTGAATCGTGTTTTTCCCTGAAGTGTCGCACACTCACCCTAACCGTGTGGATCTTCCTGCGCACGACACAGGGGATTACCGATTCGCAACGGACTTGCCTACGGCAGCGGGTCTGTAGGGTGATCGGGTGAGCGATTGTCTCTTCTGCAAAATCGTCGCCAAGGAGATTCCCGCCGAGATCGTTTATGAAACCGGCCGGGCCCTGGCGTTCCGTGACGTCAACCCACAGGCGCCCACGCACGTGCTGGTCGTCCCCAAGGCGCACCACGCCGACGCGGCGGCGCTCGCCCGCGCCGACGACGGTCTCGCCGACGAGGTGCTGAAGGCCGCCCACGAGGTGGCCGTGCGCGAGGGGGTCACCGAGGGCGGTTACCGGATCGTCTTCAACACCGGCGCGGGCGCCGGTCAGACCGTCTTCCACGTGCACGCGCACGTCCTCGGCGGGCGCGCGCTGACCTGGCCTCCCGGCTAGGCCCGACGCGGGGGATATTGGCGAGAGCAATCGGGCTGCTCCCGGATACGATGGGCGGAGAAGAACTCCGAAAGAGACCGGGAGGCATCAGGCCGCTGGCCTGCCCATGTCTGAACTACACGAATCCCGACGTACAGCACCGCCCTCGAAGACCCAAGCGAAGGTGCTGATACCGGACGAATACCCGATGGTCAGCCTCCTGGGCTCCCGAGACGAGCTGCTACGCGTCATCGAGGGTGCCTTCAGGGCCGACATCCACGTGCGCGGCAACGAGATCACCGTCACCGGCAGCCCCGACGAGAGCGGCACCGTGGTGCGGCTGTTCGAGGAGCTCGTCGAGGTCCTGCGCAGCGGCGGCGAGCTCACCCCCGACGCGGTCGAGCGCAGCATCGCGATGTTGCGCATGACCTCCGACCGCCCCGCCGAGGTGCTCTCGCTCGACATCCTGTCCTCGCGGGGCCGGACGATCCGGCCGAAGACCGTCAACCAGAAGCGCTACGTCGACGCGATCGACAAGCACACGGTCGTCTTCGGCATCGGGCCGGCGGGCACCGGCAAGACGTACCTCGCGATGGCCAAGGCCGTGCGCGCGCTGCAGGAGAAGCGGGTCAACCGGATCATCCTGACCCGCCCGGCGGTCGAGGCCGGCGAGCGGCTCGGCTTCCTGCCCGGCACGCTCTACGAGAAGATCGACCCCTACCTCCGCCCCCTCTACGACGCGCTGCACGACATGGTCGACCCCGACTCGATCCCCAAGCTCATGGCGGCGGGCACGATCGAGGTCGCGCCGCTGGCCTACATGCGCGGCCGTACGCTCAACGACGCCTTCATCATCCTCGACGAGGCCCAGAACTCCTCGGCCGAGCAGATGAAGATGTTCCTCACCCGGCTCGGCTTCAACTCCAAGATCGTGGTGACCGGCGACGTCACGCAGGTCGACCTGCCGGCCGGCACGGTCAGCGGGCTGAGGGTGGTGCAGGAGATCCTCGAAGGCATCCCCGACATCCACTTCTCCCGCCTGACCAGCTCCGACGTCGTACGCCACAAGCTGGTCAGCGAGATCGTCGACGCCTACGGCCGCTACGACGCCACGCAGCAGGCGGCGCAGGAGCCGAAGTCCATCCAGCACCGGGGGAAGCGTCGCCCATGAGCATCGAGATCAACAACGAGTCCGGCGTGGGCGTCGACGAGGAGAGCGTCGCCGCCCTGGCCGCTCACGTGCTCGGCGAGCTGGGCATCAACCCGCTCGCCGAGTTGTCCATCGTGGTGGTCGACGAGGACGCCATGGCCGAGCTGCACGAGAAGTGGATGGGCGAGCCGGGTCCGACCGACGTGCTGGCCTTCCCGATGGACGAGCTGCGCCCCGGCGGCGGTGCGCGCGGCGACTCCGACGGGCCCGCCGACCCGGCGCTGCTCGGCGACGTCGTGCTCTGCCCGCAGGTCGCGGCCAGGCAGGCGGAGGAGGCCGGGCACAGCACGGCCGACGAGCTCGAGCTGCTGTGCACCCACGGAATCCTGCACCTGCTCGGCTACGATCACGCCGAGCCGGAGGAGCACAAGGAGATGTTCGGACTGCAGTCCCGGCTCCTCGAGTCGTGGCAGGAGGTGCGCAACCCGCGGTGAACGCCTGGTTGTTGTCGGCCATCGCCCTCGTGGCGATAGGTGGCCTGATCGCCAGTGCGGAAACGGCACTGACGCGCATTTCCCGGGTGCGCGCCGAGGAGTACACCCGCGAAGGCAGGCGGGGGTCGGTGCGGCTGCAGGCGATCGTGACCGACCCGCCCCGCTATCTCAACCTGCTCCTGCTGCTGCGGCTGAGCTGCGAGCTGGTCGCCACGGTGATCGCGACGCTGCTGTTCATCGATCTCATGCACGACCAGGGCTGGGCCTACGTCTGGGCCGCGGTCGTGATGATCCTGATCAGCTACGTGGTGGTCGGGGTGATGCCCCGTACGCTGGGCCGGCAGCACGCCGAGCCGGTGGCGCTGGCCAGCGCCCCCATCGTGTACGGCCTGACCCGCATCTTCGGCCCGCTGCCCAAGCTGCTCATCCTCCTCGGCAACGCGCTGACGCCCGGCAAGGGCTTCCGCGACGGCCCGTTCACCTCCGAGGCCGAGCTGCGTGACCTGGTGGACCTCGCCGAGGAGCGCCGGGTGATCGAGCCCGACGAGCGCGAGATGATCCACTCGGTGTTCGAGCTGGGTGACACGCTGGTGCGCGAGGTGATGGTGCCGCGTACCGACATGGTCTACATCGAGCGGGGCAAGACGATCAGTCAGGCCCTGTCGCTGGCGTTGCGCAGCGGTTTCTCCCGCATCCCGGTCGTGGGGGAGAACGAGGACGACGTCGTCGGCATCGCCTATCTCAAGGACATCGCCCGCAAGATCCACGAGGTGGGTGAGGGCGGGGGCAAGGAGACGGTCGAGTCGATCATGCGCTCGGCCGCGTACGTCCCGGAGAGCAAGCCCATCGACCAGCTCATGCGGGAGATGCAGGCGCGGCAGATCCACATCGCCATCGTCATCGACGAGTACGGCGGCACCGCCGGCCTGGTCACGATCGAGGACGTCCTGGAGGAGATCGTCGGGGAGATCACCGACGAGTACGACCAGGAGGCGCCGCGCGTGGAGCCCATGCCCGACGGCGGGATGCGGGTGACGGCCCGGATGCCGGTGGACGAGCTGGGCGAGCTGTTCGACGCGGAGATCGAGGTGGACGACGTCGAGACGGTGGGCGGGCTGCTGGCCCACGCGCTGGGCCGGGTGCCGATCGCCGGTTCGCAGGCGGAGGTGGCCGGGTTGTCGCTGACGGCCGAGACCCTGGCGGGGCGGCGCAACCGCATCAGCACGGTGGTGGTGCGGCGGGTGACGCCTCCCGAGGGCGAGGTCGAGCCGTTCGTCGCCGAACGTGATTGAGCCGTCCTGGGCAAATGCGGTCGAAAGCCGCAAGCGTTCTACAAGTCTTCTGCAAGTCCCGTCCGGCACTCTCTTCTCAGGACATCCAGTGCGGTGGGTGTCACAAGGGGAGGCATCCGAAGGCCGGGTGGGGTTCGCGGCCTGAGGATGACGTTCCCGGGGGGACGACAGCGTCACGGCTGCGAGCCGGTCGCGACGCGGGTCGGCGTAAAGGGTGTTCTCGTCCGAAAAACCGGATGAGGGCACCCTTTTTGCGTGTTGGTGGACACTCCGGTGGATTGCCGCATTCGTCGGCCGGGGAGGCTGCGACCGAGGGGGGATCATGAAACGAAAACCATGGGTCATCACGTTCGTGCTGGTGACGGGCCTCCTGGCGGGATGCGGCGGACAGGGGGCCGAGAGCTACCTCGACGCGCAGGCCATGGCACGGTTGCGCGACGCGCTCACCAAGGAGCCACCGCTGCCCGACGGGTTCACGGCCAGGCCGGAACAGGCGTGGCGGATGCCGTTCGGGCAGGCGGACGAGAACTGCCGGGCCGTGCTGGAGCCGGCCGGCGGACGCGCCCCCGGACAGGCGCTGACCGCGCAGGCCGCCGTCAGCTACCAGGGCGACGGCCTCGGGGAACAGGCCGGGGTCGGCCTGGCCCGGTACGCCAACGACGAGGCCGAGAGCCACCTCGACCACCTGGCCCGCGCGATGGGCGCCTGCCGCGAGGTGCACACCTCCAGCGGCACCGACCTGTGGCTGGAGGAGCTCCCGCTGCGCGACACCGGCGACGAGGCCGTGGCCGGGCGGCTGCACGGGCGGCTGAACGGCTACCCCTACGCGATGGACGTCGTCCTGTCGCGGGTCGGGGACACCCTGGTGTCTGTGGTGCACACGGGTATGAACGACGTGGACGCCGCCCGTACCAGGAAGGTGGTCGAGGCGGCGATCTCCATGGTCAGCGCCTAGTCTGGTCGGGTGAATCCTGAAGACAGCAAGATCATCACGCTGGCCCGCGCCGCCCGCGCGCGCAACGGCTCCGCCGAGGGAGCGGCCGTGCGCGACGAGACCGGCCGCACCTACTCCGCGACGAACGTGGCCCTGTCCGCGCTGACCCTGTCGGCCGTGCAGGTGGCGGTGGCCACGGCCGTCTCCAGCGGAGCGCGGTCCCTGGAGGCCGTGGCGCTGGTGAGCGAGGGCGACCCGAGCCCCGCCGACGAGGCCGTGGCGGCCGAGCTCGGCGTCGCCAAGCTCCTCGTGGCCGGCCCCGACGGCGCCCTGCGAGGCTGAGCATGCCGATGTCGCCGTTTCTGGCGAGGATCCGGGAGAAGGTCGGCGGCGATCTGCTCGTGCTGCCGTCGGTGTCGGCGTTCGTGTTCGACGACGAGGGCCGGCTGCTGCTGGCCCGGCACGGCGACGTGGGGCTGTGGGCGGCCCCCGGCGGCGGCGTGGACCCCGACGAGCGGCCCGAGGACGCCGTGGTCAGGGAACTGCGCGAGGAGCTCGGCATCGACATCGAGGTGCGCGGGCTGTTCGGCGTGTACGGCGGGCCCGACTTCCGCGTCGTCTACCCCAACGGGCACCAGGTCTCCTACGTCATCGCCGCCTACGGCTGCGCCGTCGCCCCGGGTTCCGGCCTGCCCGTGCCCGACGGCGTGGAGATCAACGACTTCCGCTGGGTGTTCGAGCGGGAGACGTCCGAGCTGAGCATGACCGCCTGGTCACCCCAGGTGCTGCCGCAGGCGTACGCGTGGTGGCGGGAACACGCTCGATGATGGGACACAATGCACATGTGACTTCGCCAGACAACCATCGCGCCGGATTCGCCTGTTTCGTGGGAAGGCCGAACGTCGGCAAGTCCACACTGATGAACGCCCTGGTCGGCACGAAAGTGGCGATCACCTCGTCCAAACCGCAGACGACCAGGCGGGTCATCAGGGGCATCGTGCACCGTCCCGACGCCCAGCTCATCATCGTCGACACCCCCGGCCTGCACCGCCCGCGCACGCTGCTGGGCGAGCGGCTCGACAGCCTGGTGCTGTCCACGCTGACCGAGGTCGACGTGCTCGGCTTCTGCGTGCCGGCCAACGAGCCCATCGGCAAGGGCGACCGGTTCATCGCCGACAAGCTCGCGGCGGTGCGCAAGACGCCGGTCGTCGCGGTGGTGACCAAGTGCGACCTGGCGACCAAGGAGCAGGTCGCCGAGCAGTTGCTGGCGGTCTCGCAGGTGGCGGAGTTCGCCGCGATCGTGCCGGTCTCCGCGCAGTCGGGCGAGCGGCTCGACGTGCTGGCCGACGTGCTGATCGAGCACCTGCCGGAGTCGCCGCCGCTCTACGAGGGCGGCCGGCTCACCGACGAGCCCGAGCAGGTGCTGGTGGGCGAGCTGATCAGGGAGGCGGCGCTGGAGGGCGTACGCGACGAGCTGCCCCACTCGATCGCCGTGGTCGTCGACGAGATGCTGCCCCGCGAGGGCCGCGACGACCTGCTCGACATCTACGCGCACATGTTCGTCGAACGGCCGTCGCAGAAGGCGATCGTCATCGGGCACAAGGGCGAGCGGCTGCGCGAGGTGGGCACCAAGGCCCGCAAGCAGATCGAGGCGCTGCTCGGCACGCGCGTCTACCTCGACCTGCGCATCAGCGTGGCGAAAGACTGGCAGCGCGACCCCAAGCAGCTCCGGCGGCTCGGCTTCTTCGACTGATCGGCCCCGCGGCGCCCGCCGGCCGCTCAGGCGCGCCGGAACAGCGCCAGGGCCGACAGCACGACGGCCGCCAGCGCGCAGCCCAGCGCGGCGAACCAGCCGAACCTGAGCACCGGCTCGATCGACAGCAGCCCGCCGAGGTCGAACGAGATCCGGTCGCGCAGGCTCCCGCCGCCGCCGACGGTCACGAACCGCAGCAGCGTCACCATGGCCACGCCGGCGGGCACGGCGGCCAGCGCGGCGAGCCTGGGGAAGGCGGACAGCAGGCCGGCCAGGCCGCAGCCCAGCACCACCAGCCCCGCCATCAGCGTGTAGACGCCGTACGGGTCGTCGATGCCGCGCACGTCGTCGGCCACCGCGCCGGGGATGAGGCTGCTCGTCGCCTCCACCCCGGCCCACGGCAGGACCGAGCAGAACACGAGGAGGGCTCCGGCGGCGGTGACGGCCAGGGCATGACCACGGCGGACCCGCGGGCGGGCGGGGGTGGGCGTGAGGTCGTCGGCCACACGGTCACTGTATGCCGGGCCGACCCGCCTCACCACCGTACGCGACGGTGTCGTCACCAGCGCGCGGTGCGTCCAGGGTGATCCGCTCGCCCCACTCCAGGCGGGAGCGCAGCCGTACGGCGTCGTCGGCCAGGGCCGACACCAGCGTGCCGGGACCGGCCAGCGGCAGCACCGCGACGCCCTCGGCCACCGCCGCCTCCTTGGCGGGGGCGGTCAGGAACGTGGTGCCGACGCATCGTGCCGAGCCGTAGACCGCGGGGGAGCCGTCGAGGTCGGGGTCGCCGACCGTGAACTCCTGCCTGAGCAGCGGCAGCCCGTCGCGGGTGGCGTCGAAGCGGGCATGGCAGCGGCCCGGGGCCTCGCGGTGGCGGCCGAAGACGATCTCCTCGCGCCACAGCACGCTCGCGTCCGCCTCCAGCGTGAGCCGGACCAGGAGGCGGTGGTCGCACCCGGCGGCCAGGACGGTGGGCTCCGGCGTGAAGCGGAGCGTGCCGCCCGCCCCGACCCGGGCGGTGACCAGCAGCTCGGATGTGCCCTGGCCGGGCAGCACCAGCGTGGCGGCCACCGAGCCCAGCTCCAGGGTGGTCCGCGGGGCGACGTCGAGGTCGAGCCGCAGCCGGTCGCCGCCGAGCGGGCCCGCCGCGGTGGAGACGAGGTGGACGGTGCACGGGCCCGTCTGGCGCAGCGTGAGCGGGGGCGCCGAGGCCAGGCGGCGCAGCACGGTACGGCCGTCCTCGGCGAGCGCGGTGGCCACGGCCGCGCTCGCCCGCATCGCCCGCCGCCCGTCCGGCGGTGCCGGTGCCGGTGCCGGAGCCGGTGCAGGTGCCGGTCCCGGAGCCGGTCCTGGGGCCGGGGCGTCCGCTTCGCGGAGCATCAGGAGACGGGGGCCGCGTGCATGTGGGACCAGGCGTGGACCTGCTCGGAGACCCAGGAGGCGACCGTGTCCGCCGTGGGCTCCTGGCGGATCGAGGTGAACAGGACCGGGCGCTCGCCGCGTACGGCCGCCGCGTCGCGGGCCATCACGCCCAGGTCGGCCCCCACCATCGGGGCCAGGTCGGTCTTGTTGACGACCAGCAGGTCCGCCGTCGTGACGCCGGGGCCGCCCTTGCGCGGCACCTTGTCGCCGCCGGACACGTCCAGCACGAAGATCTGGCGGTCGGCCAGGCCCCGGCTGAACGTCGCGGTCAGGTTGTCGCCGCCGCTCTCCACGATCACCAGGTCGAGCGGGCCGAAGCGGTGCTCCAGGGTCTCCACGGCGTCGAGGTTGGCGGCGATGTCGTCGCGGATGGCGGTGTGCGGGCAGCAGCCGGTCTCGACGGCCAGGATGCGCTCCTGGTCGAGCACGCCCGCGCGGCGCAGGAACTCGGCGTCCTCGGTGGTGTAGATGTCGTTCGTCACCACTCCCAGGGACAACGACGGGCCCAGCGTGCGGCACAGGGCGGCCACCAGGGCCGTCTTGCCGCTGCCCACCGGGCCGCCCACGCCCAGGCGCAGCGCCCGGCCGCGGCCGTCGGGGGCGTGGTGGTGGTCGTCGTGATTGGCTCCCATGCGGGGGTCCTTCCTTCTATGAGATGAACAGCCGGACCCCGGCCTGAGCGTGCTGCTCGGCCAGGAGGTCGAGGGCCGGAGCCGAGTGCGCGGGCAGCGCCTCCCAGCCGGGGAC
>NZ_SSXE01000321.1 GCF_021699195.1 Nonomuraea sp. MG754425
TCCATGGCCAGGGTCAGGTAGCGGTGGCGCAACTGGGTGGCGCGCTCCTCGCCGCCCAGTTTGATGGAGGCGAGCTGCTCGAACAGCAGCGCGATGTCGGCCACCGTCACGTCCGGCCGCAGCACCCCCGCCGCGACCGCCCGGTGGTGCACCTCGACGGCCAGCGCGGACGCCCTGGCCGAGAGCTTGCCCAGGTCCTCGGTGGGGGTGAAGGTGCCGGCCAGGTTGATAGTCAGCGAGCTGGAGTCGGCGTCCACGATGCCGCGCAGGTAGCCGGCGAACGCCTCCCACGGGTCCCCGCAGTCGGCCAGCGCGCGCTCGCTGACCTCGACGTAGAGGCCGAGGCCGTCGGCGCACAGCTTCCGCAGCAGCGCCTCCTTGCTGGGGTAGCGGCGGTAGAGCGCGCTGATCCCGACGCCCGCCCGCTCGGCCACGGCCGCGATGGGGGCGCCGGGGTCGGCGGTGAAGACCGCCCGCGCGGCGCGCAGGATCAGCTCGTCGTTACGTGCGGCCTGGGCCTTGCGGCCGCTCATGGGTGCGCTGCTCATGGCCGCAGTCTAAGGGAACGTATGGTTCCGTTCTACTTCTGCCCGATCAGCGCCGCCTGAACAGGCGCGCGCTCAGGCCCGCGAGCGCGTCGGCCGCCTGGCCGGCCCGATAGTACAGGCGCGGTGGCACGTGCGGGAGCACCCCGGAGTGCCGCTGGTTGAGCAGCGAGATCATCTCCCTGGGCGGCCGGTCCACGTAACGCGGGACGTTCTCGTACCACCGCGCGCTGCGCCGGGCGGCCCGCTGGGAGGGGCGGATCGTGGGGATGCGCTCCTTGTCGTAGGTCGCGAGCGCCGAGTCGAGTTGCGTGTCGCCGTGCAGCGCGTCCACCAGGAAGGCCGCGTCGCCCAGCGCCAGCGCGGTGCCCGCGCCGATGGAGTAGTGCGTGGTGTGCGCGGAGTCGCCGAGCAGGACGAGGTTGCCGCGGTGCCACGTCTGGTTGGTCAGGGTGCGGAAGTGCAGCCAGTGGGCCCCGCCGTCCTGCGTGCGGGCTTCGGCCGGGGAGCGGCCGATCAGCGGATGCCCGTCCAGCACCTCCACGAAGAGCTTCTCGAGCTGACCCAGGCAGTCGGCCTCGTTCGCCGTGTCGAACCCGAGCCCGCGCCACGTGTCCGGCGCGCACTCGACGATGAACGTGCTGTGCTCCTCGCTGTACGGGTAGCCGTAGCACCAGATCCAGCCGTGCGCGGTCTCGACGAAGGCGAAGGTGAAGGAGTCGAGCACCTTGGTGGTGCCGAGCCAGACGTACGGGTTGCGCCCGGTGACCACCTCGGTGCCGAAGTGCTCGGCGTGCCGCTCGCGCAGCACGCTGTTGACGCCGTCGCCGGCCACGACGAGGTCGGCGTCGGCCACCTCGTCCTCATCGGCGATCTCGTGCTCGAACTCGACGCGCACGCCGAGCGACTCGGCCCGCTCGGTGAGGATGGCCAGCAGCCGGCGGCGGCTGATGCCGAACCCCTTGTCGCCGTGCCCGATCGTCACCGTGGCGCGGTCCTGGAGGTGCACGACCCAACTGTCCCAGCGGGCCGAGGTCGCGCTGATGGCGCGGGCCGACTCGGGATCGACGTCGTGCAGGTAGCCGAACAGCTCGTCCCAGTAGGTCACGCCCCAGCCGTACGTGGAGCCGGCCGGGTTGCGCTCGTAGACGGTGATGTCGTGGGCGGGGTCCACCCGCTTCATCAGGATCGAGAAGTAGAGACTGGCGGGTCCGCCGCCGACGCACGCGACCTTCACAAGCGCTCCCTGCTATACGAAAAGTAGCCAATATATAACGGAGAGTAGCATCCGGCGGCGGGCCGGTGATGTCACGACACAGCGGAAAGCGGCAGGTCAGCGGCAGTGCCCGGGGCAGCGGGGCCCCGGGCGCCGCCGCGTCAGGCGGCCGGGTATCGCAGGTGCAGCCGGAGCCGGGCCAGCCAGGAACCCCAGCCGTCCTCCGGCCGGCTGTCGGCGAGACGCACGTAGAACGTGCGGCCCTCGCCGAGGTCCACGGTGCGCTCCGCCCGGTTGGACAGGTCGCGCACGTTCCCGCTCTCCTGGAGCACGGTCCGCCAGCTCCGGTTGTCGGGCGAGACCTGCACCAGGAACTGGTTGCCGATGTCCAGCGTCAACGTGCCGCCGGTGGCCCGCGCCGGCAGCTCGAACCGGTAGACGGCCTGGCTGTCGCCGTCGGTGAAGCGGGCGCGGCCGTCGTGCACCTCGCCGTCGAGCTGGGAGCCGCCCTCGTCGAGCAGCCAGGGCTCCTCGGCCGGGGTGCCGGGCGTGAACTCCACGGTGTCGCCGACCACCGTGACCGTCACCCGGGCGGACGTGACGCCCAGGCCGGAGGCAGCCGTCAGCCGTACCGGACGGCTGCCGGGAGCCGCCGTCGCCGGCGCCGTCACCCGGAGCGGCACGACCTGGGACGCGCCCGCCGCGAGCGGCCCGAAGGCGGCGGCGGCCGGCTCGACGGCCCACCCCTCCGGCGCGGTCACGGTCAGCCGCCCGGTCGCGGTCGCCGGGCTGATGGCGCTGTTGCTCACGGTCACCGGGATCGTCACGCTCTCCCCGGGGGCGGCGAAGGCCCCGGCGGCCTCGACGACCAGCGGCGAGGTGTCCGGCGCGGACGGCGCGAGCAGCTCGATCTCCGCCAGCGACGTCCCGCCGGTGAACCTGATCCGGTAGTGCGGGTACGCGCCCGGCTCGGCGACCTTGAACGGCCGGGTCTGCAGCCGCCACGGGAAGCTCTCACCGGAGCGCTCGTCGAGCACCCGCCACGACGTGCCGTCCGCGGAACCCTCCAGCACCCAGCCGGTCGGGTCCTCGCCCGGCCGCGCGCCGGAGGTGAGCGTGTAGAAGCTCACCCGCCGCTCGGCGGGCAGGTCGTAGCGGACCCACTCGGGCAGCGCCGCCCGGGTGGCCGAGGTGTCGTCGAACAGGGCGCCCACGTCCGCGCCGCCGGCCCCGGACGCCGTGCCGCGGCCCGGCCCGGTGACGTCGCGCAGCGGCGCGGGCACCCGGTCGTCACGGGTGATCGAGGGCGGCGCGGCGTCCGGGCCGGTGCCCCACCGTGACGGCTTCGGCCCCATCTCGAAGACCAGCTCGCCGCCGCGGGCGATCAGGTCGTGCGGCAGGTACGTCTTCCCGTACGGCTTGCCGTTGACCGTCAGCCCCTGCACGTAGACGTTGCGCGCGCTGTTGCCCGGAGCCCGGACGACCAGCTTGCGGCCGTCGCCCAGCCGCACCGTCGCCTTCTCGAACAGCGGCGAGCCGATCGCGTAGAAGGGGCTGCCCATCTGCAGCGGGTAGCAGCCGAGCGCGCCGAACACCTGCCAGGCCGACATCTCCCCGTTGTCCTCGTCGCCCGGGTAGCCCTGGCCGATCTCGCTGCCCAGGTACAGCCGCGCGAGCGCCTCGCGCACCCTGGCCTGCGTCTTCCACGGCTGCCCCGCGTAGTCGTACAGGTAGGCGATGTGGTGGGAGGGCTGGTTGCTGTGACCGTACTGGCCCATGCGCACGTCCCGCGCCTCGCGCATCTCGTGGATGAGGCCGCCGTACGAGCCGGGGAGGAGCGCCGTCTCCTGGGTGGCGAAGAACGTGTCCAGCTTGTCCGCCAGCCGGTCGGCGCCGCCGTACAGGTTGGCCAGGCCGCGGCCGTCCTGCGGGACGTGGAAGGCCATGTTCCAGCCGTTGGTCTCGGTGTAGTCGTAGCCCCAGACGCGCGGGTCGTACGCGCCCGGCTTGCGGCGGAAGGAGCCGTCGGCGTCGCGGCCCTGGAAGAAGCCGGTCGCCGGGTCGAACAGGTGCACGTAGTTCCGCGCCCGCTCCCGGAAGTACTCGTGCTCCTCCAGGTAGCGGGCCCGCCGGGCCCCCGTGGAGCGGGCGGCCAGCGCCTCGGCCATGTTCGCGATGCCGAAGTCGTTGATGTAGCCGTCCATCGCCCACGACATCGCCTCGCCCGTGGACCCGACGCTCGTGTACCCGAGGAACGTGGACGTCGCCAGCCCCTTGCGCCCCACGTTCCTGGACGGCGGGACGACCGTGGCGTTCTTCACCGCGGCGGCGTACGCGGCCTCGGCGTCGAACCCCGTCACCCCCTTCAGGTAGGCGTCGGCGAAGGCCACGTCGGAGCTGGTGCCGACCATCAGATCGGCGTACCCCGGCGACGACCACCGCGCGATCCAGCCGCCGTCCAGGTACTGCTGGACGAACCCGGCCGCCATCTCGCCGGCCGCCTCCGGCGCGAGCAGCGCGTACGCGGGCCAGGTCGTGCGGTAGGTGTCCCAGAAGCCGTTGTTGACGTACACCTTCCCGTCCACCACCGGCGCGCCCGTCTCGGTCGGCGTGCTGGGCGGGGTGGCGGTGGCCGACTGGACGGCGTGCCGGTACACCGGCTCGGCGGCGGTGCCGGTGTTCTCGAAGCCGGAGTTCGGATACAGGAAGAGCCGGTACAGGTTCGAGTAGAGCGTGACGAGCTGGTCGCGGCTCGCCCCCTCCACCTCGATGACGCCCAGCCTGGCGTCCCAGGCCCGGCGGGCCCGGTCGCTGACCGTCTCCAGGGTGTCGGAGGCGGCGATCTCCAGCTCCAGGTTCCGCCTCGCCTGCGCCGCGCTGATCAGCGAGGACGCGATGCGCATGCTCACCGTCCGGCTCGGGCCCGCGTCGAAGGACAGGTAACCGAGCACGTCGTCGCGGCCCTGCCCGGTCAGCCTGCCGCCGCCGGTGACCGGACGGTCGAAGACGGCGTGGAAGAACATCCGGGTGGCCCCGGTGGACAGGCCGCTGCGCACGTCCGAGTAGCCGGTGACGACCCCCGCCCCGGGGTCGAGGGTGAGGCCGCCGTCGCCGTTCACGTTGTCGAAGATCAGCTTCGCGGCGGTTCCCGGGAAGGTGAACCGGGCCAGCGCCGCGTGGTCGGCCGGGGCGATCTCGGTCTTCAGCCCGTTGTCGAACGTGACCGCGTACAGGTGCGGGCGCGCGACCTCGCGCTCGTGCCGGAAGGCCAGCGCCCTGGCGGTGCGCGACGGGTCCGGCGTCCCCTCGGCCGCCGAGGGCATGAACTGGAACGTCTGCCGGTCGCCCATCCACGGGCTCGGCTCGTGGCTGGCGGTGAACGCCTGGATCTGCGGCAGGTTGGCCGCGTTGTTGGCGCGGTGGTACTCGTACAGCCAGCTCGTCGAGCCCGCGTTCGTCATCGGCGTCCAGAAGTTGAACCCGTGCGGGACCGCGGTCGCCGGGAAGTTGTTGCCCCGGGAGAAACCGCCGGTGGAGTGCGTGCCGCGGGTCGTCACCACGTACCGCGAGGGCCCGGCGTGCCGTTCGTCGCGCCCCTCGTACGGCTGCCGCCCCCGCTCGGAGACGATCCTGATGTCGTCCACCCAGCCCCGGAACCCGGCCATCCCGGCAGGGCTGTCGTAGGCCACCAGGATCCTGGTGACGCGCTTGCCCCTGGCCACCCGGCCGAGCTCGGCGCGCTTGAAGTTCCACTGGTCGGCGTACAGGGTCTTGGACTCGCCCTGCGCCCTCGGGGTCAGCCGGACGCCGTGCTGGTCCACGGCCTTGAGGTCGCTGAGGAGGCCGCCGTCGTCGAAGGCCAGGTCCACCGACACGTACGTGCTGGGGTAGCGCAGATCGGCGGCGGTGAACTCGGGGAAGACCAGGTACGACAGCTCCGTGGTGGCGGTGACCGGGATGTCCACCTCGAACACCTTGTTGCGCGACCGGCCGCCGTCCGGCGAGGTGGTGCCGCCCGCGTACCGCAGGGCCCGCAGGCCCGTGAACCCGGCGCGCGGCCTGGAGACGAACCCGCCCGAGGGGCCCGTGCCGACCTCGGTGCGCATGTCGCTGGGCGGGCGGGGGCCGGTGTGCCCGTCCGACAGCTCCCACTCCGCCAGTTGCAGGGTGGAGCCGGCGGCGACCCGGGTGATGTTCAGCCGGTAGCTCGGGTAGGCGACGGCGTTGCCGAAGCGGTACTCCTTGCGCTGGTGGCGGGCGGTGAACGTCTCGCCGGCGCGGGTGTCCAGGGTGGTCCAGCTCCGCCCGTCGTGCGAGCCCTGCAACTCCCAGTCGCGCGGGTCGCGCTCGGGGGCGTCGCCGGCGGAGGTGAGCGCGTAGTGCACGACCGCGACGGGTTCGGACAGGTCGTACCGGGCCCAGCCGGTGGCCGCGAACACCAGCCACTTGGTGGCGGCGTCGGTGTCGGCCAGGTTCTCCTTCACCTCGCCCGCGGACGCGTTCTCGCCGCCGGCCAGCACCTGGACGATCTTGTCGGACAGGCCGCCCTCGATGCCGCCGGGCAGGGTGCCGGTGATGTTCTCGGCCTTCTCGGCCGTGTTGACCCAGGTCGGCTGCGGGTCTCCGTCCTCGAAGGAGGTGGCGAAGGCCGCGCCCTCCTCCTTCGCGAGCTCCCGGCCGTCGCGGGCCGCCCTGCGCGCCTCGCCGGCGGACGGGACGGGCTCGGCCGGGGCCGGTCCGGGCGGCGGGCTGGAGGACGGGCCGGGGG
>NZ_SSXE01000322.1 GCF_021699195.1 Nonomuraea sp. MG754425
GGCCGGTTGGTCGGTGGGGTGGCCGGTTCCGGGGGCGGTCCTGGGGCGTCCGTCAGCAGGGAGTGGGCGCGATGCCAGGTGCGTCGGTGCGGCTCCGTGGTGAGCACCCGGGCCAGGGCGGCGTGGGCAGCCCGCCGCCGCTCCGCCGGAGCCAGGTCCAGAACGGCGGCGCGGACCACGGGATGCGCGAAACGCAGCGCGTGGCCGTCGGACCGGACGAGGCCCGCCGCCACAGCGGCGTCGAGGTCCCCCATGACCGCGCGCCCGGCCGGCGGCGCGGACGCCGCCAGGATCTCCGGCAGGTCGCCCACGTAGTCCACGGCCGCCACCAGCAACATGTCCCGCGCCCCGGAAGGGAGCGCGTCCAGCCCGCCGGCGAACGCCCTGACCAGCTTCGGCGTCACCGCCGGGGACGTCCACGAGTCCGACGGGCCGCCGTCCCGCCAGGCGAGCGGGAGTTCGGTCAGGGCGAGCGGGTTACCCTGGGCCACCTCCAGGACCCGCTCGCGAGCCGTGACCGTGAGGCGCGGCGCGAGCCGTCCGAGCAGCACCCGGGCGGTGACGTCGTCCAGTGGCGGCACCTCCAGCGACACGGCCGGAATCGCGCGTCCCCTCTCGTCCCTCCCGAAGTGCCCCGCTACCGGCGGGTGGCCCACCGCGCGGCTCGTGGCGGTGAGATCCGGGACGGTGGCGGTGCGCGCGGTGGCGACCAGGAGGACGGGATCCGGGCCCAGCCGTCTGGCGATGAACCCCAGCGCCTCGCACGAGGCCCGGTCGAGCAGGTGCGCGTCGTCCACCGCCAGCAGCAGCGGACGCTCCGCCGCGCACGCCGCCAGCAGGACGAGCGCCGCCTTGGCCACCGCGAGCGGCTGCCCCGCCGCCCCGCCGTGCGGTGCCGCCGCCACCAGGGCGAGCTGCGCCCGGGGCAGGTCGCGGCCCGCGTCGAGCACGGGGCCGAGCAGCCCGCGCAGCCCCGTGTACGGCGGGGCGTCCGGCACGCCGGTGACGTGCAGCACCTCCGCCCCCGCCGTACGGGCACGAGCGACGGCCGCGCGCAGCAACGTCGTACGGCCGATGCCCGGCTCGCCCAGCAGGATGATCGCGCCACCGGCCGCGGGCAGCCGGGCGACCAGGTCGTCCAGGATCGCCAGTTCGCCGTCGCGTCCGAGCAGTTGCGGGTTGCGCATGCGACCCCCCAGCCGTCCGAGCCCTGCGGCGATCGTACGCACGGCGGCGGCGCTCGCCATAGCGTCAAACGACTGCGGCCCTGGCAGCCTGGAGGTCAGTCGGGCGGGCCGGCGGCCAGGCGTTCGACGTGGGAGGCCAGTTGCGCCCGGGTCGTGATGCCGAGCTTGGGGAAGATCCGGTAGAGGTGGCTGCCGATCGTCCGGGGCGACAGGTGCAGGCGCTCGCCGATCTCCCTGTTCGACAGGCCGTCCGCGACGAGCCGGGCGATCTCCAGCTCCTGGGGCGAGAGCACGGCGGGCCGCGGCGCGGGAGCGCGTTCGCCCGACGAGCGCAGGTCCGCGCGCGCCTGGCCGGCCCACGTGCGCGCGCCGATGAGGTCGAAGGTGGCCTGGGCCGAGCGCAACGGCATGCGCGCCTCGGCGCTGCGCCGCCGCCGGCGCAACCAGCGGCCGTGGGCCAGCTCCAGCTTCGCGCGCAGCAGCGGCCAGCGGGAGAGGTCGTGGCGCAGCGCCGTCTCGTACAGGCCCTCCGCGTCGGGCCCGGAGGCCAGGACGGCGCGGGCGTACAGGAGCTGGCCGTGCAGCAGCGGCGCGGGCGTGCGCAGGGCGGAGCGCTCCAGGTCGGCGAGCACGTGCCGGGTGTGCGGGAGGTGGCCGGCGCGCAGCGCGGCCTCGGCCAGGAACATCACCGCGCCGAAGCACTCGCGCGGATGGTGGCCGGGATCGGCCGGCTCGAACGGCCTGCGCAGCTCCTGGTACGCCGCCTCGTACGCGCCCGCCACCAGCAGGGCCACCCCCTTGGCCAGCAGCGCGCCGCACGTCAGGAGGCCGAGCCCGTCCCGCCCGGCCGCGGTCTCGGCCGCGCCCGCCAGCTCCAGGGCCCGCTCCGACTCGCCGCGCAACGCGTGCCAGAGGGCGGTGCGCGTCAGCGCGGCCGTCTCCCAGAGCGGCTGCCCGGTGTCCGCGGCCAGGCGGCGGCCCTCCTCGGCCGCCGCGCCCGCGTGGTCGAGGTCGCCGGTGAGGAGCTGGCAGGCGGACCGCGTGACCAGCGCCTGCGCCAGCAGCCCGAGCCGCCCCTCGTCGCGCAGCCGCGGCTCCGCCCTGCTGAGGACGTCGGCGGCGCGCGGCAGGTCGCCGATGGCGTACGCGGCCTGGCCGAGCAGGTGCAGGGCGACCGCGTCCAGGGCGCCGGCGGGCAGCGCCGCGGAGAGCAGCTCGTGCACGGCCGCGCCCCGCCGGACCGGCTCGGCGAGCGCCAGCGCGGCGACGTAGCGGGCGTCGGTGGCCGGCAGCGGGAGCGACTCGGCCACCCCGGCCACCTCCCTGCGGCTGTGCGAGCCGGGCTCGGCCCACCAGCAGCGCAGGGCGGCCCCGTGCAGGAGGTCGAGGGCGAGGTCCCGATCGCCGGCGACGACCGAGCGCGCGGCCGTCGCGCACAGCTCCGCGACGCGGTCCGCGTCGCCGGGAGTTCCGTCGGTGAAGATCTCCTTCAGCCATTCCAGCCGGGCCCGGTCCTGCTCGGCCAGCTCGTCGCGGGCCGCCTCGGTGACCAGCCGTCCGACGAGCTCGGCGCGGCCCAGGGCGAAGGCGTGCCCGGCGGCCAGCAGCAGCCGCCGGCCCCGGCGGGCGGGGTCGGTCGTGAGCCGCGCCGCGCGCTCCAGCGCCCAGACGGCCGTCGTCACCGCACCGCCCCGCAGCGAGGCCGGGTGGCCGTCCTCCAGCTCGTCGGCGAGCCGGTCGTCCGGCCCGATGATCGACTGCGCGCGGTGCCAGGCGCGCCGCAGCGGATCGCCGGACAGCGCCCCGGCCATGGCGGCGTTGGCGGCCAGCCGGCGGGTCAGCGGCTCCAGCCCGAGCACGGCCGGACGGACGAGCGGGTCGCGAAAGCGCAGCCGGCCACCGTCCAGGCGCAGCAGCCTGGCCCGCGCGGCGGGATCCAGCACGGCCGCGGTCAGCGACCGCCCGGCCAGCGTGGACGCGGCGGCGAGGATCTCGGGCAGCGCGCCGCCGTGCTCGACGGCCGCGACGAGCAGCGCGTCCCTGGTGCCGGGCGGCAGTTCGGCGATGCGGCCGGCGAAGGCGCGTTCCAGCCGCTCGGTCAGCGCCGGGCGCGGTGTGACGCCCGTTCCGGCGCCGCCCCGCGCCCGCCAGGCGTCGGCCAGCTCCAGCAGGGCGAGCGGGTTGCCCCGCGACTCCCGGACGATCCGGGCCTGCCAAGCGGCTCCGAGGTCGCCGGCGTAGGCGAGCAGCAGCTCACCCGCCGCCGCGTCGTCGAGGCCGGTGAGGGTGAGCTCCGGCAGGCCGGCGGCGGCGAACGGGCTCGCGTGCCCGCTGCGCGCGGTCGCGACGATCAGCACGGGGTCGCGCTCCACCCGGTGCGCGACGAACGCCAGCGTCTCCTGGGTCTCCTGGTCGAGCCAGTGCAGGTCGTCGAGTGCCACGACGATCGGGTGGCCGTCCGCCTGCCCCGCCAGCAGGTTCAGCACCCCCAGGGCCACCGTGAACGCCTCGGGCCGCGGACCCTCGCGCAGCCCCATGGCCGACAGCACCGCCTGGCGCTGCGGCTCGGGCAGCCCGGCGGCCATCCTGACCATCGGCCAGAGGAGCCGGTGCAGCCCGGCGTACGGCGACCCGGCCTCCGGCTCCACCCCCGCGGCCTCCAGGACGCGATGCCCCGCCGCGGCGGCCGGCTCCACCGCGGCCCGCAACAGCGCGGACTTGCCGACGCCCGCGTCGCCCAGGACCAGCAGCGCGCCGCCCCGTGCGGGCAGCCCGCCGATCAGCTCGCCCAGCAGGGCGAGTTCCGCGTCCCGGCCCACGAGCCCGGAATCGATCCGCATCGAGGCTCCTTCGGAATCGCTCCCGATGGTCATACCTTAAAAACGGAGCCTGGAGAACTGCCCGACACGACTACGGCGGTGGAACGTGATCGTTGGCCGTGCCCGCGAGTCCGCGCTGATCGAGGACTTCCTCCGGCCGCGCCGTCCAGGACGGCCCGGGGCGCTGCTCGTCCGCGGGGACGCCGGGCTGGGCAAGAGCGCCCTCATCGAGGACGTGCTCCGCTCGTGGCCCGGCACCACGACCGTGCTCAGGGCGCGCGGCTACCAGGGCGAGACCGCCCTGCCGTACGCGGTGCTGCACCAGCTCCTGCGCCCGCTGCTCGGCGGCCTGGACGCCCTGCCGCCTCCGGAGCGCGCGGCGTTGCGGGCCGCGTTCGCCATGGACGGCGGGGGAGCGCGGCCGGACCGGGCGGCGGTGGCCCCGGCCGCGCTGGCGCTGCTGTCCGCGCTCGGCGGGGTGCTGCTCCTGGTGGACGACGCCCAGTGGGGCGATCCCGCCTCGCTGGAGGTGGCCGGGTTCGCCGCCCGGGGTTCGCGGCAGGTCACCGTGCTGGCCGCCACGCGCGGGCGGGTCCCGTCGCCGCTCGCGGCGGACGCGGCGGAGCTGCGGCTCGGGCCGCTGCCCGCCGAGGCGGCCGGGACGCTGCTCGGCCTGCAGCCGGGGACGCCGCCCGAACCGCTGGCCCGGCTGCTGCTGCGGGAGGCGGGCGGGAATCCGCTGGCGATCATCGAGCTGGCCAAGGCCGCGAGATCGTGGACGGGGGCGGCGTACGGGCCGGGGGAGCCGCTCCCGCTCACCGAACGCCTGGACCGGCTCTACGCAGGGCAACTCGCGCAACTCCCACGCGCGGCGCGGGACCTGGTGGTCACCCTGGCCGCGGCGTGCGACGACGAATGGCCCGCCGTGCTGACCTCACTGACGGCCCCGCCGGGCACCCCGGCAGGCACACCCACGCACACCCCGACCGACGGCACGGCGGACGGTGCGGTGGGTGGCTTGGCGGGCGCGCTGGTCGCGGCGGCGGAGGCCGGGCTGCTTACACTCCCCGGCGAGGGCGAGGGGGCCGGTGGAAGTGGTGGTGTGGGGCCGGGGTTTCGGTATCCGTTGATTCGGTCGGCCGTCAGCCGGGCGGTCTCGTTCGAGGAACGCCGCCGGGCGCACCTGCGCCTGGCCCGCGCGCTCGAACACGACCCCGACCGCCGCGCCCGCCACCTCGCCTCCGCCGCCGACGGCGCGGACGAGGAGGTCGCCGCCCTGCTGGAGGCCGCGGGCGACCGGGCGGGACGGCGGGGCGCCCTCGCCGAGGCCCTCACCACCCATGAGCGCGCCGCCCGCCTCACCCCCGGCCCCCGGGACCGGGCGGCCCGGCTGGTCAAGGCCGCCCGTTCGGCCCTGTACCTGGAGCAGGCGGCCAAGGTGGAGGAGCTGGCCGCCTCGGTGACCGCGCTGACCGACGATCCGGGGGTGCTGGCGCTGCTCCCGCCGCTGGTCGGCTGGGTCGTCTCCAGCAGCGGGCGGCAGGACGCCGCCATGGCCCTGCTCATTCCCGCCGCCGAGGCCGCCGCCGGGCACGCCCCGTCCGCCGCGGCGCGGCGCTCGAACGCGAGCGGGCGGCCCCCTGCCGCGACTTCGCCGCCCGCCTGACGCTGGGCATGACGGCGGCCTTCGCCGACCTGCCCGAGGCCGCCGCCGAACTGCTCGCGCCGCTGCTCGACCCCGAGCGGGAGCCGGCCCCGGTGTCCGGCAACAGCGCGTTCCTGACCACGTACGGGTTCGCCTGCCTGGAGACGGGCCGGTGGCAGCAGGCCGAGTTGGTGGCCGGGCACGCCGCGCGGATCGGCGGTGAGCGCGACCAGGGTCCGTCCGCCGCTCCGGCGCGGGCGTTGCGGGCCACGCTCGCCGCCCTGCGCGGGCAGGCCGGACGGGCCCGCGCGCTCGCCCACCAGAGCCTGGCCGGCACCGACCCCCAGAACCGCCTGGTCATCGTGCGCTGCGGACGCGCGCTCGGCCTGGCCGCCACCGCCGAGGGCAGCCACGAGGCCGCGTACAACCACTTCAGGCACCTGTTCACCGGCGGCGGCGAGCCCGTGCACGACCACCACTCCTACCACGCGCTGGCCGACCTGGCGGGGGCCGCCGCGCTCACCGGGCACGTCGAGGACGCCGTCCGCGTGATCGACGCGGCGGCCGGTGACCTGGCGGGACGCTCCACGGAGCGGCTGACCCTGCTGCTCGGCACGGCCCGCGGCCTGCTGGCCACCTCCGACGAGGACGCCTCCCGCCACTTCGAGGCCGCGATCGACGGCTGCCCGCCCGGTCAGTGGCCGTTCGAGCGGGCTCGCGCGCACCTGGAGCACGGCCAGCGGCTGCGTCGCCGCTACCGGACCAGGCGGGCGAGGGAGGAGCTGTCGGCCGCGCTCGACGTCTTCGAACGCCTCGGCGCGCGGCCGTGGGCCGAACGCGCCAGGATCGAGCTGCGGGCGGCGGGCCTGCGCCCCGGCGGGCCCGAGCGTTCCCGCCTCGACCTGCTCACCGCCCAGGAGTTGCAGATCGTCCGGCTGGCCGGGCAGGGCCTGACGAACAAGGAGATCGGCGAGCGGTTGTTCCTGTCGCACCGGACGGTCAGCAGCCACCTGTACCGGATCTTCCCGAAGCTCGGCGTCTCGAACCGGGCCCAGTTGCACGCCTTCGCCGACGACGGCGACGCGGCCGGCTGAGCGTCGCGGGCGAGGCCGCTCGGGAGGGGCCGGCGGTGCCGACGTCGAGACGGACGACCCCGCTGACGTAGCGGCCGCCCTTCACGTCGCCGGGGACGACCAGCCGGGGCCCCTGCCCGTCGAGCCTGTCGCCGTCCTGGCTCACGGCGAGCAGCACCTTCTTGCCGGAGAAGCCGGGGTCGAGCTCGGCCCAGGCCACGGTGGCGCGGTAGCCGTCGGAGCCGGTGGCCGACACGTACAGCACCGTAGATCATGTCGCTGGTGCGGCGGAAGACGGGGGTTCAGGCTGGTATGTGCGAAGCCGGCCCGTCGTGCGGGTGTGCGGTGTTCCATAACGGGTCGTCGGCCCACACCCGCAGGTCGGTGACCTGGCTGATGTGCCGGGCCCCGCAACGGTCGCCCGGCATGACCAGATGGGGCCCCTGGTCGTCGAGGGCCCGGCAGTCCATGCTGACGGCCAGCAGCGCCGGGGTGTTGCCGAACTCGGGGTCGATCTCGCCCCACGACAACACCGCGCGGTGCCCGTCGCGGCCCAGCACCGAGATCAGGAAGCGCAGCCGGTCCTTGCGCTCGCCGGCGTCGAAGCGCGGTTCGGCGCCGTGGAGCACGTCGATCAGCAGCGGCCCGGTGAAGTAGTGGCGTCTCGCGCCGGAGGTGCGGCACTCGAAGCTCACCGTCATCTCCCGCTGCGGCATGGACCTCAGCGTGGCGACGCTCAGCCAGGCGGGCGCGCGCACCTCGCCCGACAGGGCCACCTGGCCGGCTGCTGGAAGGTCGGTCGACGTGGGCTGCACCGGCATCTCCTCGCCTCGTCACGCCTGCTCCTGGCGAGCCGTGCCCGCCGCCGCGGCGATTCACACTCAACTGCAAGCTGGTTTCAGCTTACTCCTCGCAGATGAGAGGCGAATGGCGTGATCCGACCCGCTGATGAGCCTCTTGCCTTTCTCCGCCGCCGGTAGTCTCATGGGGACTACCAAGAGCTTCCCGGGACGTTGGGAAAGGCGGGCCCGGGGATCGAGGGGTGGGCGCGGGCGGGAACCTGTGCGTCGCCGGCCGCGCCCACCTCCTCCAGCGCGGACACCCGTGGTGCGCATGGCGACTTGCAGGGGAAAGGCCGCAAGTGGGACCGTGAGGCGTGGTGATGGCAGCCGATCGGGAAACCCGTCGAGACGTCCCCTGGGCGACCGCGAGACAGTTCGCGCACGCCTCGGCCGAGCCGACGTCTCCCGTGCGCGTGCCGCTGGGCGAGGCGGCGGGCCTGGTGCTCGCCGAGGACCTCGTCGCGGCCACGCCGCTGCCGGCCTTCGACACCTCCGCCATGGACGGCTACGCCGTGGCGGGCGACGGCCCGTGGACGATCGACGGCAGCGCCCGCCCCGGCCGGCCGTGGCCGGGCGAGCGGCTGGCGGCCGGCCGGGCCGTGGAGATCTCCACGGGGGCGGTCGTCCCGCCGGGCGCGTGGGCGGTGCTGCCGGTCGAGGCGGCCGACGCCCGTGACGGGGCGGTGGCCGGTCCCGGCCTGCCCCGCGGCAAGCACATCAGGGTCGCGGGCGAGGACGCCCCGGCCGGCGCGCGGCTGGCCCCCGCGGGCACGCCGGTGGGGCCCGCGCTGCTGGGCCTGGCCGCCTCGTGCGGATACGACGAGCTGCCGGTCCGCCGCCTGCCGTCCGTCATGGCGGTCGTCACCGGGGACGAGCTGGTCCATCAGGGCCTGCCCGGTCCCGGCCGGGTCCGCGACGCGCTCGGCCCGCTGCTGCCCGCGCTCGTCGCCGGTCTCGGCGGGAGCCTCGACGGCCTCGCGCACGTGCCCGACGAGCCCGACTCGGCGCTGGCCGAGGCGCTGGAGGCGGCGGCCCGCGCCGACGTCGTCGTGGTCACGGGGTCCACGTCGGTCGGCGTCACCGACGGGCTGCGCCGCCTGCTCGCCGAACGTGCCGCCCGCTGGATCGTCGACGCGGTCGCGTCCCGTCCCGGTCATCCCGCGCTGCTCGCCCGGCCGCCCGGCGGCCCGTACGTCGTGGGGCTGCCCGGCAACCCGTTCGCCGCGCTGGCCGCCGCGCACACGCTGCTCGGCCCGCTGCTCGCCGGGCTGTCGGGGCGTGCGCTCGGTGTCCTGCCGCAGGCTCCGCTGCTCACCCCGGTGGCGGCGCCGGCCGGCCGCACCCGCATCGTCCCGGTCGTCTGGGACGGGCCGGGCGTGCGGGCTCTCGGCGGCGACCGCCCGGCGTTCCTCAACGGCGCGGCCCTCGGTGACGCGCTGGCGGCGGTCCCGCACGGGGCCGAGCCGGGGCAGCCGGTGCCGCTCGTCCTGCTGCGGGGTTGAGCGTCACCACTGGTAGGGCAGGTACTTCCCGTCCATGGTGATGACGATGCGGTCGCCGGCCGGGTCCGGCACCCGCCGTACGTCGAGGCGGAAGTTGATGGCGCTCATGATGCCGTCGCCGCACTCCTCGTGGATCAGCTCCTTGATGGTCGGCCCGTAGACCTGGATCACCTCGTAGAGGCGGTAGATCGTCGGATCGACCGGGACGGCGGAGTCGAGCGCGCCCCGGGTGGGCTGTGTCGTGAGGGCCAGCGCGACGTCCTCGCCGAGTTCGAGGAGGGCTGCCGCCGCGCCCGCCTCGTCCTTGCTCATCGGGTGCTGGCCGAGCAGCGCGGCGGTCGTCCACGCCACGGGCCTGCCGACCGCCTCGGCGAGCTGGGCCCAGGTCACGCCCGTGGCGATCTTGGCGGCGCGGACGGCTTCGGCGGCTTCCTTCTTGGTGAGCACAAGGGCCTCCAATTTGTATACAGCATACAATCGGCCCTCAATCTAGCATCCGTCACCCGCCCCGCTCACGCCACCGGCTGCGCGCGGGCGGCGCGGGAGGCGGCCACCTCGACCAGGCGCGGGGCGAGGGCCGCCGCCTGGGCGCGGATCTCTGGCACGGCGGTCGTCTCGTAGAGCGTTCCCCGCAGGAGGGGGCCCAACGCGAACAGGCGCTCGTTCGGCCGCCCGGTCGCGTCCAGCACCACGCCCTCGGGTGTGGCGTCGAGGCCGAGCCGCAGGCGGTCGGGACGGGCCGTCCCGGAGGCGAGGAGGCTGGCCAGGAACGGGTCGGAGGTGAGGTCGGAGCCCGGCCCCGTGGCGTTGACCAGCCAGCCGACGTCGAGTTCGGTCAGGGCGCCGTCGAGGTCGGCGCGCACGCGCAGGCCGCCGTCGGCGGGCCGGGCCGAGACCAGGCTGCCGCGCAGCAGCCGCAACCGGCCGCCGGCTCGCAGCGCGGCGACGGCGGCGGCGGAGGCGGGCGGGATGCGGTGCCGGTGGATCTCCCAGTAGCGGGCCACCCGCCGCAGGAACAGCCGCCGCTCGTCCGGCGCGAGCCGCCGCCACAGCGTCTGGGCGTGCGGCCGCAGCCCCTCCATGACGCCGTGCCAGTCGCCGCCGTTCTCCCGCACCGCCCGCCGGGTGGCGGCCAGGAGGTCGGCGACGCGCAGCGGCCCCTCGGGGAAGGGCACGGGGACGGGCGGCGCGGGGACGGCCGGGTGCGCGCGGGGCAGCAGGGCGTGCCTCGACAGCGCGTACACCACCGTGCCCGGATGCGCCCGGGTCACGGTGAGCGCCACGTCGACCATCGTCAGGCCGGTGCCGAGCACCAGCACGGGCGCGCCGTCGCCGATGCCGGTCAGCGCGTCGCCCGCCCACGGGTCGGCGACGTACCGGGGGTGCGCCGCCACGCCCGGCAGCGGGGCGGGGCCGCGGTTGCCGAGCGCCAGGACGACCGCGTCGGCGCGCACCCGGCGGCCGTCCGCCAGCCGGACCGCGTACGTGCCGGCGCGGTTCTCCAGGGCGACGGCCGCGCCGGTGACGCGCTCGACCGTGCGCGCGGGCGGGTCCTCGGCGGCGGCCAGGACCTCGCGCAGGTAGCGGCCGTAGACGGCGCGCGGCAGGTAGCCGGTGCCGGTCACGTCCAGGCCCGTGGCGCGGGCCCACGCCGGCAGGTGGTCCGGCTCGCCGTCGAGGGCGCTCATCCGGTCGGCGCGGGTGTTGAGCAGGTGGTGCGGGTCGGTGGTGGCGTACGCCTGGCCGAGCGCGTGCCGGCCGCCCTGGTCGAGCAGCGTGACCGCCACCGGAGTGCCGGAGGCGCGGGCGAGCCGCAGCAGGTGGATGGCGGTCAGGGCGCCGCTCGCGCCGCCTCCGATGACGGCGACCGTGGGAAGGACCATAAACCCACTATACCTGTGGGATATATGGGATAATTGGCGTCGACGCTGGTCACCCGGGAGGTTCCGGGCCGCTGCAGCCGGTCGCGCCGGCCCACGCGAGCACGGTGAACGGGACGTCGCTGGAGGGATGGTGCACCCGCCCCGAGGTGATCCGGTACGCGATGCTCAGGCTCTCCCCGGACGCCTCGACCGGCACCCGTACGACGCCGACGTCCTGGTGGATGCGGGTGAGCATGCCGTCGCAGGGCCCTCCGACGCAGATGGCGTTCGGCCTGGGCCTGAACCTTAAGGCGGGCATCTGGTTGCCTGTCACCTGGCAGTCCTCCGAACCTGCGGCTAGTCCCTTTGAGACTACTTAGTGCCCTGCCGGCACCACGATCGCCCCTACCCTGGACGGGTGGACTCTCCCGGCTTGTCGCTCACCGAGTGGGTCGTGCTCGCGCTGGTCGCCGAAGGCCCCACACACGGCTTCGCCGTCTCCCGGCTCACCGCCCCGGACGGCCCGGTCGGCACGTTCTGGCAGGTGCCGCGCCCGCGCGTCTACCGCGCGCTGGACCGGCTGGTCGAGTTGTCGCTGGTCACGCCGTCGGGAACGGAGCCGGGCCGGGGCGGTCCCCGGCGCACGCTGCTCGCCGCCACCCCGTCCGGACGGGCCGCCGCGCGGGCCTGGCTGATGCGCCCGGTCGCCCACATCCGGGACATGCGCACCGCGTTCCTCGTCAAGCTGGCCCTGCTCGACCGGGCCGCGACGGATCCCGCGCCGCTGCTGGCCGCGCAGGCGCGGCGGCTCGAGCCGATCGTCGCCGGCCTGCGCGAGCGGCGCGAGCGCGCGGACGGGTTCGAGCACCTGGTGGCCTCCTGGCGGTACGAGACGGCCGAGGCCGCGCTCCGCCTGACGCGCACGGCCGTCTCGTACCGCCAGGAGGCCACCAGGTGCTCGAACCCGTCCGCGCGCTCGCGCCGCTCGCGCAGGCCGGCG
>NZ_SSXE01000323.1 GCF_021699195.1 Nonomuraea sp. MG754425
GAACCTCACCACACCACGCATAACCCGCTCCTCCCGCCCCGGCGGCGGACATCCTCCCATGCCCGCCCGTTCCCCTCCATGCCGCCACCGGCCGAAGCGGACAGGACCCCACCGACGGGGCAGCGCCTCACGCGGCAGCCGCCACTCCCCACCGTGGCCGACGGGCCCTACCGGCGGCGCAGCACCGCACGCGGCAGCCACCGCCCCCCGCCGAGGCCGACGGGCCCTACCGGTGGGGCAGGACCTCGCGTGGCAGCCGCCGTTCCCCCGGGCGCTGCTTCCACTCCCTCGGGTAGCCGAGCGAGACCTCCTCGAAGCGCACCCCGTCGTGCCACGTGACGCGCGGGATGTGCAGGTGGCCGTAGATCATCGCCGCCGTCCGGTACCGGCGGTGCCAGTCGTGCGTGGCGGTGGTGCCGCACCACTGCGCGAACTGGGGGTAGCGCAGGATGTCCGTCGGCTCGCGCACCAGCGGGTAGTGGTTGACGAACACCAGCGGCACGTCGTCGTCCAGTTCCGCCAGCCGCCGCTCGGTCAGCTCCACCCGGGCGCGGCACCAGGCGTCGCGGGTCGGGTACGGGTCGGGGTGCAGGACGTACTCGTCGGTGCAGACCACCCCCGTGCTGTGGGCGTAGGCCAGGGCGCTGTCCTTGGTGTGGTGCCCCGGCGGCAGGAACGTGTAGTCGTACAGGAGGAACAGCGGCACGATCCGCACCGGGCCGCCCGCGCCCTGAAACAACGGGTACTCGTCCTCCGGGGTGACGATGCCCAGCTCGCGGCAGAGCCGGACCAGCAGCTCGTAGCGCTCCACCCCGCGCAGGTCGGGCGTCTCGCCCGGGACGGTCCACAGCTCGTGGTTGCCCGGCACCCAGACCACCCGTTCGAACCGCTCGGCCAGCAGGCTCAGCGCCCACGTGATGCCGGTCAGCCGCTCCCCCACGTCGCCGGCCACCAGCAGCCAGTCGCCGGGGGTCACCGGTTTCAGCTCCTCCACGACGGCCCTGTTCTCGGGGTAGCCGATGTGCAGGTCGCTGACCGCCAGCAGCCTGCTCGCGCCTGACCGCTCCGCCTCCGCCAACGGGGGCCTCCTTCCGGGGGTGCCGTTACGAGCATGCCACGCGCGGCGGCGCAGGCGCGGACCGCCCGGGACGGAGCCCCGGGCGGTTTCCGTCGCCGGGGTAATAACGGCCCCAGGGGTCTTCCCGGCCAGGGCGCTGACACGGCCGAGCGCCTTTACTTAGTAGATTCCGGGCGTCCGCGCCGCCCGTCCCAGGACGGCGTGCCCGCTCATCGTCGTGATCATGGTGATCCCCCGGCCTCTCGACGCGTGCCCAGGGGTTCCTTCCTGAACGGCCCTCCAGGTGACCGCCCGGATGCGTCAAACGTCGGCCAAACCTCACTCGCGCCGCAGCTCGTGCGCCAGTTCCTCCAGCTCCGCCCCGCCCGCCATGAGGGCGGTCAGCTCCTGGGCGGTGATGTCGTCCTTGCCGTACTCGCCGACGGCGGTGCCCCGGTTGAGCAGCAGGAACCGGTCACCCACCGGGTAGGCGTGGTGCGGGTTGTGGGTGATGAAGACGACGCCGAGCCCGCGGTCACGGGCCCGCGCGAGGTAGCGCAGCACCACGCCGGCCTGCTTGACCCCGAGCGCGGAGGTGGGCTCGTCGAGGATGAGGACGCGGGCGCCGAAGTACACCGCCCTGGCGATGGCCACCGACTGCCGCTCGCCGCCGGACAGCGTGCCGACCGGCTGGTCCACGTCGCGGATGTCGATGCCCATGGCGCGCAGTTCCTCGCGGGCCACCCGCCGGGCCCTGGCCACGTCGAAGGCCAGGCCCTTGCGCGGCTCGGAGCCGAGGAAGAAGTTACGCCAGACCGACATGAGCGGGATCATCGCCAGGTCCTGGTAGACGGTGGCGATGCCGCGGTCGAGCGCGTCGCGGGGGCTGGTCAGGCGCACCTCCTCCCCGTCCACCAGGTACGCGCCCGCGTCGTGCCGGTGCACTCCCGCCAGGATCTTGATGAGCGTGGACTTGCCCGCGCCGTTGTCGCCGAGCACGCACACGACCTGCCCGGCCGCCACGCTCATCGACACCTCCCGCAGCGCCAGCACCGAGCCGAACGTCTTGCCGATGCCCCTGGTCTCCAGGAGCGGCCCGGCGCTCAATGCCGCACCTGCTCGGCGTAGCGGCGCACCAGGCGGTTGGCCAGCGTCGCCAGCAGCAGCATCGCGCCGAGGAAGAAGGTGAACCAGTCGGCGTCCCAGCCCAGGAACACGATGCCCTTGTCGGCCATGCCGAAGATCACGGCCCCGATCGCGGCCCCGACGGCGGAGCCGTACCCGCCGGTGAGCAGGCAGCCGCCGATCACCGCGGCGATGATGTAGATGAACTCCTGGCCGATGCCGATGTTGGCCTGCACGGACGTGTAGCGCAGCGCCAGGATCGAGCCGACCAGCCAGGCGGCGAACGCGGTGGTCATGAACAGCGCGATCTTCGTACGGGCGGCGGGCACGCCCACCGCGCGGGCGGCCTGCTCGTTGCCGCCCACCGCGAAGATCCAGTTGCCCGCCTTGGACCGGACGAGCACCCACGTGGCCACCGCGGTCACCAGGATCCACCACAGGATCGCCACCCGGAACGAGGTGCCGCCGACCGCGACGGTCCCGGCGAGCAGCGCGCTGGCCCCCTCGAAGCCCTCGGCCCGCCGCAGTCCGCTGACCTGCACCGTCCCGGTGATCGCCTTCGTCACGCCCAGGTTGACGCCCTGCAGCATCAGGAACGTGCCCAGCGTCACGATGAAGCTGGGCAGCCGGGTCCTGGTCACGATCAGCCCGTTGGCGAACCCGACGGCCAGCGCCACGACCAGCCCGGCGAGCATCGCCAGCCACACGTTGAAGCCGAACCGGGTGGCCAGCGTGACCAGGATCAGCCCGCTGGTGCCGGTCAGCACGCCCGCGGACAGGTCGAACTCGCCGCCGATCATCAGCAGCGCGACGGCGACCGCCATGATGCCGAGCGTGGCGGCCGGGTCGAGCCAGTTGGCGATGCCGGCGGGCGAGCGGAAGACCGGCGACTGCGCGGCGAAGAAGACGAACACGACCACGAGCCCGACCACCGCGCCGAGCTCGGGCCGGATGAGCAGGCGGCGGGCCGTCCCGACGTGGGCGATCCGCTCGTCGGCCGCCACCGTCATCGGGTGCCCGCCTCGGCCAGCTTGGCGACCTGCGCGGCGTTGTCCTTGGTCACGAACCCGGGGCCGGTGTTGACCGGCAGCCCGCCGCCGACCGTGTTGAGGTTGGACCGGTAGAGGTTGAGGAAGGTGATCGGCAGGTAGCCCTGGAGGTACTGCTGCTGGTCCACCGCGAACAGCACCTCCCCGTCGTTGATCGCCGTCACCACGTCGGCCGACAGGTCGAACGTGGCCAGCTTCGCCTGCGAGCCGGCGTCCTTGACGGCGTCCCTGGCGGCGATCGCGACGGCCGGGTTGAGCGACAGCACGCCGTTGACCTGCTGGTCGGACTGGAGCTTGGCGGCGACCTTGGAGGTGACGTCGGCCAGGTTGCTCACGTCCACCTGCAGCCGCTCGACCGTGCCGCCCAGCGTCTCCTCGGCGCCCTTGCAGCGCTGGTCGAGCCCGATGTTTCCGGCCTCGTGGATCACGCACAGCAGCTTGGTGACCCCGGCCGCCTTGAGCTGCTCGCCCGCGCCGCGCCCGGCGACGTCCTCGGACTGGCCGACGTGGGTGATCGCGCCGAACTCCTTGGACGAGCCGGCCCCGGAGTTGATCGTCACGACGGGGATCTTCGCGGCGACGGCCTTGCCGATGGCCTCCTTCAGCGCGTCGGGGTTGGCCATCGACACGACCAGGCCGTCCACCTTCTCGGAGACGGCCTGGTCGATGAGCTGCGACTGCTTGGCCGGGTCGCCGTCGCCCTGGTAGGTGACCCGCGCGCCGTACTGCTCGCCCGCGGCCTCCGCGCCGTTCTTGACGACGTCCCAGAAGGAGTCGCCGGGGGCGCCGTGGGTGATGACGGCGAAGCTCGCGCCGCCACCGCCGTCCGGGGCCGCGGAGGAGGCGGGCGGGGCGCTCTGCCCCTCTCCGGGCTGCGCGGACGAACAGCCGCTGACGGCGAGCGCGCCCAGCAGTGCCAGCACGATCGGGGTACGTCTCACAGGACACCTCCAAGACCAACAGGCTCGCCCCGGTTCTACCTCAATGTCATCTGTTTGTATAGACATGCTGACTTATGCGAGGTACGTTCGCTCCGCGTTCACGATGGCCGCCGATCGTGAGGAGATGCCTGTGCGTGCTTTCTTATCCACGGTCCTCCTGCTTGTCACCCCCTTCTCGCCCGTGACACAACCCGTGACGGAACCCGTGACGGAAAAGGTCGCCGTGGTGACGGCGTCCGCGGAGACGCCCGCGCTCTACGACGACGAGGCGGGCGGCAACGCCAACGGCGACGACCCGGCCATCTGGGTGCACCCCACCCGCCCGGACAGCAGCGTCGTGATCACCACCGCCAAGGAAGGCGGCCTGTACGTCTACTCCCTGTCCGGCGCGCAACTCCAGCACCTGCCCGCCCCGCCGCCACCCGGCCCCGGCCACGAGCCGGGACGGCTCAACAACGTGGACCTCGTGCCCGGCTTCCGCCTGTCCACCGGCGTGCGGGCAGACCTCGCGGTGGCCTCCGACCGGGGCCGCGACCAGCTCCGCGTCTACGCCGTCGATCCGGTCGCCGCCGCCGCGGGCCGGCCGCCGCTCACGGACGTCACCGACCCCTCGGCGCCGTTCGTGTTCCACACGACCCAGGAGGAGGTGGACGCGGCGCGCACCGCGTACGGGCTGGCCGCCGACGGGGCCGACATCGTCGTCAGCCGCCGCCACCGGACCACGCTCGGCCTGCTCCGGCTCGTCGCCGCCCCCGGCGGCAGGGTCACCTATCGCAACGTCCGCACCCTGGACCTGCCCGCGGCCTTCCCCCTGCCCGACGGGGCCACCTGGACCCCCTGCGCGGAGCCGGGCGAGCTGCCCCAGGTCGAGGGCATGGTCGTGGACCGCGCCCGCGGCGTCCTGTACGCGGCGCAGGAGGACGTCGGCATCTGGCGCCTGCGCGCGGACCTGACCGGCCGTCCCGTGCTGATGGACAAGGTCAGGGAGTACGGCCGCCAGGACACCTACGACCCGGCCACGGAGGAGTGCGCGCCCGGCCCGGACCGCGGCTTCGGCGGCAGGCACCTGTCGGCCGACGCCGAGGGCCTGACGATCTTCGAGGACGGGCGCGACGGCTACCTGCTGGCCTCCAGCCAGGGCGACGACACGTTCTCCGTCTACGACCGGGGCGACGGCCGCCACCTGGCCCGGTTCCGCGTCGCGCCCGGGAGGCGGGCGGACGGGGCCGAGGTCAGCGACGGCTCGGCGGTGACCTCGGCCCCGCTCGGGGCCGCCTATCCCGCGGGGCTGCTCGTGGTGCACGACGGAGCCGAGACGCCCGGGGACGGCGACCGGGAGGCGACCGGCTTCAAGCTGGTCGACTGGCGGGCCGTCGCCGGCGCGACCGGTCTGCGCTGAGGCCGGGCCGGGTCCGCTTCCCGCGATCTCGTGCGAGGTCATGACCGGAGGACGTCCAGCGGAGTAACGTTCCGCGTGTGACTGATTACGTTGCGTCACGGCCCGTCAGGGGGACGTCGCGGCGGCGGTGGGTCGTGCTGCTGCTGTGCTGGGCCTCGCTCACCATGACCTCCGTCGACCGCTCCGCCTGGGGCCCCGCGTCGCTGCAGGCGGGCGAGGCCCTGGGGGTGTCGCTGGCGGGGCTGGGGGCGTTCGCGACCGCCTACTACGTCGGGTACGTGCTGTCCAACCTCGGCGGCGGGATGCTCGGCGACCGGCTCGGGTGCCGGTTCGTGCTGTCGGGGTCGCTGTTCACGGCCGGCGGGTTCATGGTGGTGTTCGGGTTCGTGCCGTCGGCCGGGGCGGGGATCGTGGTGCAGGCGCTGATCGGGCTGTGCGCGGGAGCCGACTTCGCGGCCGGGGTCAAGCTGATCGCCTCCTGGTTCGGGGAGCGGGAGCGCGGGCTGGCGATGGGCGTGTTCACCATGGCCTCCTCGCTCGGCACGATGATCGCCAACGCGGTCGTGCCGCGCATGATCCAGTCGTACGACTGGCGGTCCTCGTACCACCTGTTCGGGGTGGTGTCGATGGCGCTGGCCCTGGTGTGCCTGGCGCTGCTGCGGGACCGGCGCGGCCCGTCCACGCGCCGGCCGCCGCTGCGCTGCCTCGTGCGCGACCGCGACCTGGTGATGCTCGGGCTGGCCGGGTTCGGCGGGCTGTGGGGCACCTACGGGTTCGTGACCTGGTCGCACACCCTCATGGTCACGGGCCACGGGATCGACCCGGTGGCGGCGGGGACGGTGGTGGTGGTGTTCGCGGCGGCG
>NZ_SSXE01000324.1 GCF_021699195.1 Nonomuraea sp. MG754425
GGGCGGGCCCGCCGGGGTGGGCGTGCTGGTGGTGCGCAAGGGCACCCGGTTCCGCTCGTACCTGCCGGAGGACGAGCGGGAACGGCGGCGGGTGCCGGGGTTCGAGAACGTGCCCGCCGTCGTCGCGGCGGCGGCGGCGCTGCGCGCGACGGTCGCCGAGGCGGCCGTGGAGCAGAAGAGACTTTCCGGGCTTATCACCAGAATCAGGGAGACCGTCCCGAAGATCGTGCCGGACGTCGAGGTCATCGGCGACCCCGTTGACCGGGCGCCGCACATCGTGACCTTCTCCTGCCTGTACGTTGACGGCGAGGCGCTGCTGACCGAGCTGGACAAGGCCGGCTTCGCCGTGTCGTCCGGAAGTTCGTGCACCGCTAGTACGCTTCGTCCATCGCACGTCCTGGAAGCGATGGGCGTGCTGACGCATGGAAATGTCCGGGTGTCGCTGCCCAGGGGCGCCGCCGCGGACGAGGTCGACAGGTTCCTCGCCGCGCTGCCCGACCTGGTGCGCCGCATCCGCCAGGACGCGGGAGTCGCATGACCGAGGTTGCCCAGCCGGCTCAGCCGGCCCTGACGATCGACGCGCTCGGGAAGAAGTGCCCGATCCCGATCATCATGCTCGCCGAGCAGATCAACTACGTGCCGCTGAACGCCGTCGTCGCCGTGCTGGCCGACGATCCGGCGGCGTACACGGACGTGCCGGCCTGGTGCCGGCTGAAGTCGCACCGCCACGTGGGCTCGTACGAGCTGCCCGGCGGCGGCTGGGCGATCCACGTCAGACGCAACTACTGAGCAGCCGGGCCGTCCGCGCGCCCGGTTCAGCTCCGCACGGTGGGTAGAGGGCTCCCGTAGGGGCAGTTTCGTCGACACTCAGGGGGGAGCCATGATCAGCGCATATTCGCGCGAGACCGCCCGCGACGTCATGAGCTCGGGTGCGGAGTGCATCCAGGCGCACGAGACCCTCGACCGGGCCGCGCAGATGATGCGGGACAACAACGTGGGCGCGCTGCCCGTGTGCGGGCCCGACGACCGTGTGACGGGCATCATCACCGACCGTGACATCGTCGTCAAGTGTGTGGCGGCCGGCCACGACCCGGCGCAGGTGACGGCGGGCGAGCTGGCCACGGGGCTGGTGTGGGTGCCGTCGGACGCGACCGTGGAGGACGCGCTGGCGCGCATGGAGGAGCACCAGATCAAGCGGCTGCCGGTGATGGACGGCGGCCGGGTCATCGGCATGATCAGCGAGGCCGACCTGGCCAGGCACCTGCCCGACGACCAGCTCGCCGAGTTCGTGCACCGGGTCTACGCCCTGCCGTGACGCGCGCACCGGCCGCGGGCCGTCCCGCCACGGCGGGACGGCCCGTGCCGCCGTCACGGCGGCACAGGGCGGATCAGGGGTGGTAGCAGCGGATGTGGCCGGCGATCTCGGCGGCGGCCTCGGCCCCGTAGGCGGCGGCGAACCGCTCCAGGAAGGACTTCTGGCCCAGCTCGTACTCCTGGCCGCCCACGCGCTCCAGCACGTGCGTGGCGGTGAGGTTGCCGACCTGGCCGCACCGCTCGAGCGGCAGCCCCCAGGCCACCCCGGCCAGGAACCCGGCGCGGAAGGCGTCGCCGACGCCCGTGGGGTCGGCCTTGCCGGTCTCGGGGGCGGGGGCGACCTGGATGGACGGCTCGCCCGCACGGTCGATGACGGCGCCCTTGGGGCCGAGCGTGGTCACCCGGACGCCGACCCGGCTCAGGATCTCCTGGTCGGACCAGCCGGTCTTCTGCTCGATGAGCCCCTTCTCGTAGTCGTTGGAGAACAGGTAGGCGGCTCCGTCGACGAGCTGGCGGATCTGCTCGTCCGCCATGCGCGCGAGCTGCTGGGAGATGTCGGCCGCGAACGGGACGCCGCGGCGGCGGCACTCGTCGGTGTGGCGCAGCATCGCGTCGGGGTCGTTGGGGCTGATCAGCACGAGGTCGAGCCCGCCCAGGCGCTCGGCGACCGGCTGCAGCTCGATGAGCCGCGCCTCGGCCATGGCGCCGGTGTAGAACGAGGCGATCTGGTTGTGGTGCTCGTCGGTGGTGCACAGGAAGCGCGCGGTGTGCTGGGTCTCGGAGACGTGCACCGAGCCGCAGTCGACGCCATGGCGCTCCAGCCACGACCGGTAGTCCGCGAAGTCGTTGCCGACCGCTCCCACCAGGATCGGCTTGAGGCCGAGACAGCCCATTCCGAAGGCGATGTTCGCGGCGCAGCCACCGCGCCGGATCTGGAGATCGTCGACCAGGAAGGAGAGTGACACTCGGTCGAGCTGCTCGGCGATGAGCTGATCGCCAAAGCTTCCAGGGAAGGTCATCAGGTGGTCTGTCGCGATTGAGCCGGTGACGGCGATGCGCACGGGATTCTTCTTCCTCGTTGTCGGCAGGCCAATGGGCTCCACGAGAATACGCGAAGGTCCCGGCCGCACAAAGGCGACCGGGACCCTCTTCGAGCGCCCGTCGAGCGCTAGTTGAACGAGTCTCCACACGCACACGAGCCCGTGGCGTTGGGGTTGTCGATCGTGAAGCCCTGCTTCTCGATCGTGTCGACGAAGTCGATGGAAGCGCCCATCAGGTAGGGGGCGCTCATCCGGTCGGTGACCACGCTGACACCGCTGAAGTCCGACACGACGTCACCGTCCATGGAACGGTCGTCGAAGAAGAGCTGGTAGCGCAGGCCCGAGCAGCCGCCCGGCTGCACGGCGACCCGGAGCTGCAGGCCCTCCTCGCCCTGCTGCTCGAGCAGGCTCTTGACCTTGGCGGCGGCCGCATCGGTCAGGATCAGGCCCTGTGCCGTGGTCTCGCTGCTCTCAACCGTCATCTGCTGACTCCCTACCCGGCTGTCTGTGTTTCCGACGTCCTACTGATGACGCTACCAACACCTGGGCATCCTCACACATTCCCCGGACGCCCCTCCCCCGGAATAAGCGCGGAGGGCCGTGTGTCTATGATGAGTATCGTCAAATCGACGATAAGGGGGTATGGCCATGGTTGCCCAGACTGGACTGCCGCTGTTCGTCCTCGGCCAGGGGGCTGATCCGCACAGCGAGAAGGGGGTCGACTGCCCCGGCGAGCTGCCGCCCGCCTCCGACCCCGGCCTGGTGGAGCGCGCCCGCAAGGCCAAGGAGGCGCTCGGTGAGCGCCTGTTCGTGCTCGGCCACCACTACCAGCGTGACGAGGTCATCCAGTTCGCCGACGTGACCGGCGACTCCTTCAAGCTCGCCCAGCAGGCCGCCGCGCGGCCCGGGGCCGAGTTCATCGTCTTCTGCGGCGTGCACTTCATGGCCGAGTCCGCCGACATCCTCACGGGCGCGGGCCAGAAGGTGATCCTCCCGGACCTGGCGGCCGGTTGCTCGATGGCGGACATGGCCACCTTCGACCAGGTCGAGGAGTGCTGGGAGGCGCTGGAGGACGTGGGGCTGGCCGATCAGGTGGTGCCGGTCACGTACATGAACTCCAGCGCCGACATCAAGGCGTTCTGCGGCCGGAACGGCGGTGCCGTCTGCACCTCCTCCAACGCCCGCCGCGCCCTCGACTGGGCCTTCGAGCAGGGGCAGAAGGTGCTGTTCCTGCCCGACCAGCACCTCGGCCGCAACACGGCGGTGCTGGAGATGGGCATGTCGCTGGAGGACTGCGTGGTGTGGAACCCGCACCGTCCCGGCGGCGGCCTGACCCGGGAGCAGCTCGAGCGCGCCAAAATGATCCTGTGGCGCGGCCACTGCTCGGTGCACGGCCGCTTCACCGCCGAGTCCGTGGACGACGTGCGCGCCCGCATCCCCGGCGTGAACGTGCTCGTGCACCCGGAGTGCCGTCACGAGGTCGTGCTCAAGGCCGACCACATCGGCTCCACCGAGCACATCATCAAGACGCTGGAAGCCGCCCCCGCCGGGTCGAGCTGGGCCATCGGCACCGAGCTGAACCTGGTCAAGCGCCTGGCCCAGACCTTCCCCGACAAGGACATCTCCTTCCTCGACCGCACGGTCTGCTACTGCTCGACCATGAACCGGATCGACCTGCCGCACCTGGTGTGGGCGCTGGAGTCGCTGGTGCTCGGGGACGTCGTCAACCAGATCACGGTGGACGAGGACACCACCCACTGGGCCAAGGTCGCCCTCGACCGCATGCTCGCCCTCCCCTAGCTCCTGGCGGGGACGGGCCCGTTGGACGTGATCGTCGCGGGCGTGCCAGACTTGCCCGCGACACATCAGCAACAGCCTGTCAGCGCCTGGTCGGTCGGTGGAGCGCGCTGGCGTGCTCGCCCGGTCGCGAGCACGCCCGATCACGCCTCCACGCGGGATCGCGGTCGTGTACGCGCCGAGCCGTACCCGAAAGGACGATCATGTCCACCGACCAGTTCGGGCTCGCCGAGGGCGGCTACGCCCCCGACCCCGATCGCGACACCACGCTGCTCCTCGACGCCTTCTACGACCATCTCGCCGCGACCCTGCGCGAGCACTCCCTGCCCACCGCGCTCACGACCGCCATGCGGGCGCGTCAGGCGGAGTTGGAGGCGGCCGGCCGGTCCCGGGTCGTCGACGAGCCCGCCCGGCACAACCTGCGCATGACCATGGCCCTGGTGGCCGCCTACGAGTCCCTGCGGCCCAGGCTGGGCCGGGAGACGGCCGTCATGGTCCTGCGCACGTCGTTCGTCGAGCCGTTCGCCGAGACACTGAAGGCGGGCACCCGCGCGATGCTGGACCACGCTCCGGACGCCTTCCGCGCCATGGTCGAGCTGAGCAGGGCCCGCGAGGAGCAGGCGTTCGGGAAGGGGTTCGTCTTCGACCGGGTGGCCGACGACGACACGCGTTACCACCTCGACGTGCGCCGGTGCTTCTACCACGACGTCCTGGCGGCGAGCGGGGCGCCGGAGCTGACCCCGGTCATGTGCGCGTTCGACGCCAACTGGATCGGGGCCATCGCGCCCGCCGAGCACGGCTTCGGCTTCGAGCGGCGCACCACCATCGGCACGGGCGGCACCCACTGCCCCTTCCATTTCAGCCGGAACCGGCCGGCGGGCTGACGCCCTCCTGACCGCCCGTCCTGACCGCCCGTCCCGCCCGCGCGGGACGGGCACCCGGGGGCGGGTCAGCCGAAGTCGTAGCCGAGCGTCACCACGACGGTGAGGGCCTGGCGGCCCGGACTGATCGAGGCGTCGCTCTCGGCGAACGTCTGCGCCAACTGCCGCAGCGGCACCGGCGGCCCGCCCCTCAGCTCCTCGCGCACCGACACCACCCGCCCCAGCGGACGGCCGGCCAGGCCCGCGTACTGGGCCGCCTTGGCCGCGGCGTCCCTGAACGCGCTGACCCTGGCCCCGGCCAGCGCCTTGGCCGGGTCGGAGACCTCGAAGCCGACGCCGTTGAGCCTGGCCTCCTCGCCGACGCCCACCACCGTGTCGATCACGTGGTCGCCGCGGCTCACGTCGCGTACGACGACCTCGACGCCCTGCGCCGCCCGATAGGCCGCCACCTTCGGGTACGTCTCGTACTCGGGGCCCAGGGACAGCTCGGCCGTGGTCACGTCCTCGGGTGCGACGCCCGCCTGCCGCAGCGCCACCGCCAGCCGGGCGGCGGCGGCCCGCACGGCGGCGAACGCCTCGGCGGCCGAGGCCCGGCGCACCTCGACACCCGCGTGCAACCGCAGCGTGTCGGGCGCGACCAGGACGGAGCCCTCGCCGGTCACGGTGATGTCCACGCTCGACCCCCTCATAGTGGGTTCCGCCTCGATCCTAGAACGGCCCGCGACGCCACGGGGAGACCCGGCGTCAGACGGCCCCAGCGACCGCCTCGGGGGCGTTGAGCTGGGGCCGGCGACGCGTCCGCAACAGCCGGACGCCGCCCGTGCCGGGTTCCGCGCCGGGTTCCGCGCCGGGTTCCGCACCGGGTTCCGTGCCGAGTTCCCTGCTGAGTTCCGCGGCCAGCCGCCGGGCGCAGCCGTCACCCCGTCCGGAGCCGAGCACGGTGACCGCGACCTCGGGGAACGGCATCTCGGCGCGCAGCCGGCGCAGGCCGTCGGCCATGCCGCGGCGGGCCAGCCGCTCCCCCGCCATCGCGGCGAGCACCTTGCCCATGCCGTAGACGCCCGACGGGTCCGGACGCCCGGTGAGCAGCCGGTGCGTGAGCGGCCCCGCCACGCGGGCCAGGGCCGTCGCGCCCCAGGTGCCGCCGAGCGCGGGCAGCCAGGTGCCCGCGGCCTCCAGGAACGCCGCGGGACGGCGCGTCACCGGACAGGCCGGCTCCACCAGGACGAGCTTGGCCAGGCGCATCGGGTGCAGCCGGGCGAACGCCTCGGCGTGCCAGCAGGCCACCCCGTGGGCGATGAGGACGACCTGCTCGGGGTGGGCCGGGGACAGCGCCGCCAGGCGGGCGACCTCGTCGTAGAGGGT
>NZ_SSXE01000325.1 GCF_021699195.1 Nonomuraea sp. MG754425
GCCCAGCCGTGCGTGGTCGCCGTGCACGGCCTGGGCGGGGTCGGCAAGACGAGCCTGACGCTGGAGTACGCCCACCGCCACCTGGGCGACTACCAGCTCGTCTGGCAACTGCCGGCGGCCGACCCGGCCGTGTTGTCGGCCGCGTACGCCCGGCTGGCGGCGCTGCTCGGGTTACGGGAGACGATCGACGCGGCCGATCCCGTGGACCAGGTGCATGCGGCGCTGGCCGCCCGTACCGAGCCGTGGCTGCTGATCTTCGACAACGCGCCGGAGGCGGACGCGCTGCGTCCGTACCTTCCGCCGGCCGGGCCGGGGCATGTGCTGATCACCAGCCGGTCCGGGAACTGGCCGCGCGAGCAGGGGCTGGAGCTGCCGGTGCTGGAGCCGGAGCCGGCGGTGGCGCTGGTGCTGACGCGTTCGGGGCAGCAGGACGCGGCGGCGGCCTCGGCCGTGGTGGCCGAGCTGGGCGCGCTGCCGCTGGCGCTGGAGCAGGCCGCGGCGTTCATGGCGGAGACCGGGCTGACGCTGGCCGAGTACCTCGATCTGCTGCACGGCCAGCGGGCCGAGCTGCTCGCGCAGGGGCAGGCGTGGGGGTATGAGGAGCGGGTCACGACGACCTGGCAGCTCGCGTTCCGGAATCTGACGGGGACCAGCCGGCAGGCGATCGCGTTGCTTCGGGTGCTGGCCTGCTACTCGCACGAGGTCATCCCGTACCATCTGCTGCTGTCGCGGCTCGCGGGACGTTCGGCGCGGGAGTTGTTCGCCGCCGAGGTGCAGCGGCAGCGGGCCTACGGGCGGATGCCGAACTCGCGGATGCGGCTGGTGCGCGACTTCCGGCTCTGGATGAGCGCGATGGCGGTGTTGCAGGAGTTGCCGCGCGACCCCGTGTCGATCAACGCGGCCGTCGGCGCGCTGCGCAGCCACAGCCTGATCGGGCAGCCGGCGGACGGGACGGTGGCGGTGCACCGCCTGGTCCAGGCCGTCACGCTCGACCAGCTCGCGCCGGAGGAGCAGCAGCGCTGGCGGGACGCGGCCTCGGTGCTCCTGGAGTCGGTGCTGCCCGACGACCCGGCCGACGCGGCGGCCTGGCCCCGGTACGCGCTGTTGCTGCCGCACATCCTCGTCGCGCTGAGCCCGGTCTCGCCGGGCATGGACAAGACCGCGCGGTACCTGGGGGCGAGCGGCGACTACCGTACGGCCAGGTCGTTGTTTCAGGAGATCTGCGACGCGCTGACGGCGCGGCTGGGGCCCGAGCACCCGGCCACGCTGACCGCCCGGCACGAGCTGGCCCGCTGGACGGGTGAGCTGGGCGACGCGGCGGCGGCCCGCGACATGTACGCGGACCTGCTGCCCCTCCGGCGGGGTCAGGTGGGCCCCGAGCACCCGCTCACCCTCACCATCCGGCACGAGCTGGCCCGCTGGACGGGTGAGCTGGGCGACGCGGCGGCGGCCCGTGACATGTACGCCGAGCTGCTGCCGGTGCGCGAGCGGGTGCAGGGCCGCGAGCACCCGAACACGCTGACCATCCGGCACGAGCTGGCCCGCTGGACGGGTGAGCTGGGCGACGCGGCGGCGGCCCGCGACATGTACGCCGACCTGGTGCCGATCAGGGAACGCGTGCAGGGCCCGCACCATCCCGACACCCTGACCGCGTGGGCGAACCTGGCCCAGTGGACCGGGGAGGCGGGCAACGCGGTGGCGGCCCGCGACCGGTACGCGGCGCTGCTGCCGGTGCGCGAGCGGCAGCTCGGCCCCGACCATCCGGTCACGCTCACCGTCCGGGCGAACCTGGCGCAGTGGACGGGGGAGGCGGGCGATCCGGCGGCGGCCCGCGACCAGTACGCGGAGTTGCTGCCGATCTACGAGCGGGTGCTCGGCCCCGAGCATCCCGACACGCTGACCACTCGTCACAGCCTCGCACAGTGGACGGGGAAGGCCGGCGACCCGGTGTCCGCCCGCGACCAGTACGCGGAGCTGCTCCCGATCCGCAGGCGGGTGTCCGGCCCCGAGCACCGCGACGCCCTCATCACCCAGGCGAACCTGGCCCAGTGGACGGGGCAGGCGGGTGATCCGGTGGCGGCCCGCGACCGGTACGCGGAGCTGCTGCCCATCCGTGCGCGCGTCCAGGGCCCGGAGCATCCGTCCACGCTGATCAACCGGCACGAGCTGGCGCGCTGGACGGGTGAGCTGGGGGACGCGCGGGCGGCCAGGGAGATGTACGCGGAACTGCTCGTCGTGCGGGGGCGGGTGTCGGGCCCCGACCACCCCGACACGCTGACCATCCGGCACGAGCTGGCCCGCTGGACGGGTGAGCTGGGCGACGCGGCGGCGGCCCGCGACCAGTACGCGGACCTGCTGCCGATCAGGGAACGGGTGCAGGGCCGCGATCATCCCGACACGCTGATGGCCAGGGCGAACCTGGCCCAGTGGACGGGGCAGGCGGGCGACCCGGTGGCGGCCCGTGACCTGTGTGCGGCGCTGTTGCCGGTCAGGGAGCGGGTGCTCGGCCCGGAGCATCCGTCCACGTTGATCACGCGGCACGAGCTGGCCCGCTGGACAGGGGCGCTCGGCGACGCGGCCGCGGCCCGCGACCAGTACGCCGAGCTGCTCGTCCGGCGGGGGAACGCCACCGGGTCCGAGCATCCCGACACCTTGACCACCCGGCACAACCTGGCGTTCTGGACCGGCCAGGCGGGGGACGCCGCCTCGGCCCGCGACCTGTGCGCCGTGCTGCTGCCGGTCAGGCAGCGGGTGCTCGGTCACGAACACCCGGACACGCTGATCACGTGGCACAACCTGGCGTACTGGACCGGCCAGGCGGGGGGCGCGGCGGCGGCCAGGGACATGTACGCGGAGCTGCTCGAGGTGCGGGAGCGGGTGCTCGGCTTCGAGCATCCCGACACGTTGACGATCCGGCACGAGCTGGCGCGCTGGATCGGGGAGCTGGGCGACCCGGCGGAGGCCAGGGCCGCCTACGCCGATCTGCTGCCCGTTCGTGAGCGGGTCTCGGGGCGCGAGCATCCGGACACGCTGACCGCCCGCGCCAACCTGGCGTACTGGACGGGGCAGGCGGGGGACCCGGCGGCGGCGCGTGACCTGTGCGCCGAGTTGCTGCCGGTCAGGGAGCGGGTGCTCGGTCCCGATCATCCCGCCACCCGGACGACCCGGCAGCAGCTCGGCTACTGGACGCGGCGGGTCTGAGCTCTCTCCTCCCCGCCGGAACCACGGCGGGGAGGAGAGAGCGGCGCTCAGCGCTCGGGCAGGACGAGGAGGGCGTCGCCGACGGCTCGTTCCGCGCCGTCGGAGGGCCGGTTGACGACCTTGCCGCCGACGACCATGGCCGTGGAGCCGCCGCCGTCCAGGTTGATCGCCTGGGTGGCGCCCATCCAGCGCATGAACTGGGCCGCCTCGACGAAGTTGGCCCCCACCGTCACCCCGGGCTGGCGGCCGTCCACGGTGGCCAGGATCAGGCTGCCGTTGCGGGTGGTGCCGAGGAGGGTGCGCGGGTGGCGGCGCAGGATCATGTTGATGGAGTCGTGCCCGTCGAGCTTGGCGGTGATCTTCACCTTGCCGTTGCGGACGAGGCCGACGCCGCCCGCGATCACGTTCAGCTCGGGGGTGAGCTGGAGCGCCCGCTTCGTGCGCAGGTCCACGACCTTGGTGTCGATGACGACCTTCCAGTCCTGCCACGCGTGCTGGTTGAGCCAGTCGGCGGCCACGCCGTTGCCGTGCAGCACCCGGGTGCCGGCGCTCACCGCGGCGCCGGAGGCGCGCAGGCCGGTGACCTTGCCGGTGGCGTCGATGACGGCGTCGGTCCCGCCGGTGGGGGTCTTGGCCCCGTACTCCTCCGTGTAGAGCACCAGCTCGTCGGTCGTGACGGCCCGGTTGATGCCGTTGACCTCGGCCTTCTCGCCGTCCTGCGAGATCGCGGTCACGGTCGTGCTCAGCTCGGTGATCTTCGCGGTACGGCCCTTCAGCACGACCGCGGACCGGCCGGGGACCGCCTCGCTGAGCAGCTTGCCGCCCACGATGGACGCGCCGAGCGGCTCGCCGCGCAGCGCCGGGGAGGTGTGGATGTTGAAGAAGCCGCCGTTGACGCCGAGCAGCGCCTTGCCGGCCTTGACCATCGAGGAGACGGTCTCCCGCTTGGCCACGCTGGTGCCGAGCGAGGCGGCGTACGAGCCGCGGAACGTCCTGACGTCGATCATCGCGACCTTGACGTTCCACGGGCCGGTGGTGTCGAGGCCGTCGTCGCCGAGGTAGTCGACCTTGACCTTCAGCCCGGCGTCCTTGAGCGCGTCGGCCGCCTTGTCGGCCTTCTTCTTGTCCTTTAACGGCCACAGGCCGACGCGGACCATGTACACGGTCTGGGACGGGGCGTCGGCCACGCCGGGCCGGATCACCTTCTGCAGGCTGGGCGTCTCGCCGGCGGCTTCGACCTCCATGACCTTGGTCTCGGCGGCCGTGAGCGACCCGGCGTCGCGGCCGTTGGGCATCAGGACGGTGACCGTGTAACCGTCGGTGGACGTGCCCGCTTTCACGTCGTACAGGTCGATGCCCTGCGCCACGGTGGTCATCGTCTTGGTCGGCACGGGCCGTTCGCCCAGCGGGAACTTCGCCGAGGGGAAGCGCACCGATCGCTGCTCCGCTGTCGCGGGCAACGCGGTGATGGTGATCGCCGCGGCTATGGCCAGGCCGCCGGCGAGGGTGCGTCGAGACATGAACTCTCCAGAGGGCGGAAAAGGGACCGCACCATAGTGGCGAGATCAAGGTCGCCGGGGCAGGAGAACGCGCGGAACGGGCGGAAGAGGTTACGGAATCGACACAGAGATCGGATACCATTCGTGCATGACTCGTTTCCGCATGTGGTGGCGGCCGGCAGACGGCCGCTGATTTCCCATGCGTGGGCCGTCCCCGAGACGGCCCCGCGACGCGAGTGGTTCCTCTCCCGGACGGCGTGATCCCGAAGGAGAGAAACCCGATGAACGACGTCGTGCTCACCGGCGACCGGCCGACCGGCCGGCTGCATCTCGGCCACTATTTCGGCTCGCTGGCCAACCGGGTGGCTCTGCAGGAGCGCCATCCCCTGTACGTGCTGATCGCCGACTACCAGGTGATCACCGACCGTGACGTGCCGGGCGAGATCCGCCGGCACACCACGGACCTGCTGCTCGACTACCTGGCGGTCGGCATCGACCCGGCCAGGGCCACGATCTTCCAGCACAGCGCGATCCCCGAGCTGAACCAGCTCCTGCTGCCGTTCCTGAGCCTGGTGTCGGTGGCCGAGCTGGGGCGCAACCCCACGGTGAAGGACGAGATCGCGCACAGCTCGCAGCGGGCCGTCAGCGGCCTGATGTTCACGTATCCGGTGCACCAGGCGGCCGACATCCTGTTCTGCAAGGGCACGCTGGTGCCCGTCGGGAAGGACCAGTTGCCGCATCTGGAGGTGGCGCGGCTGGTGGCGCGGCGCTTCAACGAGCGCTACGGGGTGGTCTTCCCGCTGCCGGAGGCCATGATGGGCGCGCAGCCGCTGCTGAAGGGGCTCGACGGCGGCAAGATGAGCAAGAGCCGCGGCAACGCGATCGCCCTGTCGGCGACGGAGGACGAGACGGCCGCCCTCGTCCGCGGGGCCCGTACCGACGCCGACCGGCTGATCACCTACGACGAGGAGCGCCGGCCCGAGGTGGCCAACCTGCTCACGCTGGCCGGGCTGTGCCTGGGCCGCGACCCGGGCGAGCTGGCCGCGGAGATCGGCGACGGCGGCGCGGTCACGCTCAAGCGCGTGGTCACGGAGGCGGTCAACGAGTTCCTGCGGCCGATCAGGAAACGGCGGGCGGAGCTCACCGAGGCCGACGCCCGGACGGTGCTGGCCGAGGGGAACGAGCGGGCCCGCGAGCGGGCGGTCCGCACCCTTGAGGAGGTGCGGGTCGCGATGGGGTTCTGACGGGCGCTCTAAGGCCGCCTGGCGACGGCCAGTTCGGTGGCCGGGGAGCCCAGGGGGCGGCGGTGCCGGATCCCGTGGAAGCCCGCCGCCCGCAGCAGGCCCGCCACCTCGTCCAGGGTGCGTACCCGGCCGCCGATCGTGACCAGGTAATTCAGGTCCAGCAGGCGCAGCAGGGTGCGGCTGGCGCGGCCGGGCATGAGGCTGTCGGCGAACTGGTCGCCGATCACGATCGTGCCGCCCGGGTTGAGCGCCGCCGCGGCACGGCGCAGCAGCAGGGCCGTCTCGTCGTCGCTCAGCCCGTGCACGATGTTGAACAGCAGGACGACGTCGTACCCGGTGCCGAGGTCGTCGCGCAGGAACGAGCCCGGCCGCAGGGTGAGGCGGGGG
>NZ_SSXE01000326.1 GCF_021699195.1 Nonomuraea sp. MG754425
CGCCAGGACGCGGGTCGCCGCCGACTTCACCGATCTGCCCCTGTACGTCACCGAGACCGGCACCGGCTACCGTGACGGAGTCCACGCCGCCGGCCGCCTGCACGACCCCGAGCGGGTCCACCACCTCGACGGCGCCTTCACCGCCGCCGCCCACGCCCTGTCGGACGGCATCGACGTCCGCGGCTACTTCGTGTGGTCCTTCATGGACAATTTCGAATGGGCCGATGGGTACAGCAAGCGCTTGGGCGTCGTCCACGTCGACCACCGCACCCGGCAACGTATCCCCCGGCTCAGCGCGCACTGGTACCGCGACGTCATCGTCGCGCACGGCAACGTCCAGGACATGGACTCCGTTCCGGCCGCCTGAAAGGGGGCATCCCCCGATGAGCAGACTCCGCACCGTCCTCATCGCCGTCATGAGCCTCGTCGTGCTCACCGCCTGCAGCGGAGCCGGCGACGGCTCCTCCAGGGAGCTGACCGTCTGGATCATGGGCGACAGCTCAGACCGCTTCCAGGAGCTGGTCGAGCCGTTCTCCGCCCGGACCCGCATCCGGGTCGAGACCGTCGCCGTCCCGTGGGACTCGATCGACCAGAAGTTCACCACCGCCGTCGCCTCCGGCAAAGGGCCCGACGTGCTGCAGATCGGCCTGTCGAAGCTGCGGGCCTACACCCGGTCCGGCGCCCTGCTCGACCTGGCCGGGCCGACCCTGAAGGGCCACCCCGGCCTGGCCGCGCGCGGCTTCGTGGACAGGACGGCCCTGTCCGGCGGCCACGCGTCGAGCGTCCCGTGGAGCAGCGACACCCGCGTGCTGTTCTACCGCTCCGACATCCTGGCCGCCGCGGGCATCACCGAGCCGCCGCGCACCTGGGAGCAGGTCCGGGCCGACGCCAAGGTCCTGACCGCGCGGGACGGCGGCGGTTACGGGTTCTTCATCCCGCAGTGGGACAGCGCCCTGCCCGTCATCATGACCTGGAGCATGGGCGGCGACATCGTGGACGCCCACCGCCGGATCGACTTCGGCGACCCGGCCTTCCGCCGGGCCGTGGACCTCTACACCGGCCTGTACGCCGACGGCAGCGTCCCGGCCGACGGCGACTTCGACCAGGTGCAGGGCTTCGTGTCCGGCGCGACGCCCATGCTGGTGTCGGGGCCGTACCTGGCGGGCGCGATCAGCGAGGCCGCGCCCGAGCTCGCCGGCCGGTGGGCGGTCGCGCCGATCCCCGGGGACGTGACCCACACGTCCCTGCTGTCCGGGTCGCACCTCGGCGTGTGGCGGACCGGCCACGACCGGGACGCCGCCCTGCGCCTGCTCGACTTCCTGTCCGAGCCGCGCACCCAGCTCGCCTGGTACCGGCTCGACGGCCAGCTCCCCGCGGTACGCAGCGCCCTCGACGAGGTGCGGCACGCCGCCGGCCCGCAGGCCGCGGTCTACGCCGGGCAGCTCTCCGAGGCCAGGCCGCTGCCGCAGGTGCCCGACTGGGACAGCCGCACCGGCAAGGCGCTGCTGGACGCGCTCAACTCGATCGTCCTGACCGGCGCCGACCCCGGCACGGCCTTGCGCGAGCTGAGCGCTGCCACGCGGGGGACGTCCGCCTCATGAGCCGTCAGATCATCCCCTACGCCTTCATCGCCCCGGCGATGCTTCTGCTGCTCGCCTTCGGCGTCCTGCCCATCGCGGTCGCCCTGCTGGTCAGCCTCACCGACCTGGACCTGGCGGGGCTGGGCGACTGGGCCGGGGCCGGCTACGTCGGCCTGGACAACTACCGCAGCCTGCTCGCCGACTCGGCCTTCTGGCAGGCCATGGCCAACACCGGGGTCTACACGGTGCTCGGCGTCCCGGCCGTGGTGGTGACCTCGCTGGCCGTCGCGCTGCTGCTCAACCGGAGCGAGGGCCGCTTCTTCCGGGCGCTGCGCGCGTTCTACTTCGTGCCGGCCGTGACCGCGATCGTCGCCGTCTCGCTCGTCTGGGGGTACCTCTACAACACCCAGTTCGGGCTGCTCAACCACCTGCTGGGGGTCGCCGGGCTGCCGCCGGTGCGATGGCTGACGGACCCGGCGCTGGTGAAACCGTCCGTCGCGGTCGTCGCCGTCTGGCGGGGCACCGCGCTGAACATCATCATCTTCCTCGCCGCGCTGAAGGCCATCCCGCGCGAGTACCTGGAGGCGGCGGCCCTCGACGGGGCCTCCGAGCTGCGCAGGATCACCTCCATCGTGCTCCCGCTGCTGCGGTTCGCCATCGTGTTCGTGACCGTCACCACGGTCATCGCCTGGCTCCAGATCTTCGACGAGCCGTACGTGCTGACCAAGGGCGGGCCGCTCGGCGCGTCCACCAGCGTCTCCCTGTTCCTCTACCAGCAGGGCTTCTCCTCCGGCAGGTTCGGCTACGCCGGCGCGGGCACGCTCGTGCTGTTCCTGGTCATCGCCGCGGTCACCCTCCTCCAGGTACGGGCGCGGAGGCTCGATGCGAGCTGACTCCCGTGCGACGACCGCGGTCGTCGGAGCCGTGCTGGGCGTCGGTGCCCTGATCACGGCCTTTCCCTTCTTCTGGATGGTGTCCGGGTCGGTCAAGCCGCGCTCGGAGGCGACCGGTCACCCGCCCGGCCTGCTGCCCCACGAGCCCACGCCGGAGTACTTCGCGCAGTTGTTCGGCCGGCTGGACTTCGCCGCCCACCTGCTCAACACGTGCGTCCTCGTGCTGATCGGCATGGCGGGCGTGGTGATCACGGCGATGGCGGGCTACGGCTTCGCCAAGTTCCGCTTCCGCGGTCGCGGCCCGCTGTTCTTCCTGGTGCTCGCCACCATGATGGTCCCGGTTCAGGCCACCATGATCCCCACGTACCTGCTGCTGAACGGCGTGCGGCTGACCGACACGCTGCTCGGGGCGGCGCTGCCGACGCTGGTGTCGGGGTTCAGCGTCTTCCTGTTCCGGCAGTTCATCTCCACGGTGCCGACCGAGATGATCGAGGCGGCCCGCGTGGACGGGGCCGGTGAGGCGCGCATCTTCTGCCGCATCGTGCTGCCCGTGTGCCGGCCCATCATGGCGGTCCAGCTCGTCCTGGCCTTCATCGGGTCGTGGAACAGCCTGCTCTGGCCGCTGATCATCGCCGATGACCAGCGGCACTACCCGCTCTCGGTCGGAGTGTCGCTGCTGAACCGGCAGATCGCGACCAACCCCTCGCTCCAGATGGCGGGGGCGACCCTCATGGTCGTGCCCGTCCTGATCGTCTTCGTGTTCTTCCAGCGCTCCATCGTTCGGGGGTTCACGCTGTCCGGCCTCAGATGAAAAGGGATCTTTCATGAGCAATCTCGTCACCGGATTCGTCCATGCGGGCGGGCCCCGGCTGCTCGACGGCGCCGGCGTCCCGCTGCTGCTGCGCGGCGTCGGCCTCGGCAACTGGCTGCTGGCCGAGGGCTACATGTGGAAGTTCGGTGACGAGATGAGCTCACCCCGCCGGATCGAGGAGCGGGTGGAGTCGCTCGTCGGGCCGGCCAGGGCCGCGGAGTTCTGGGCCCGCTTCCGCCGCGCGTTCATCACCGAGCAGGACGTCGCCGCCATCGCCCGCCTCGGCTTCGACCACGTCCGGCTGCCGCTCAACGCCCGCGTCCTGATGGACGGGGACGGCCACTTCCTGGACGGCTTCCGCCACATCGACGACCTGCTGCGCTGGTGCCGCGCCCACGGCCTGCGGGTGCTGCTCGACCTGCACGGGGCGCCCGGCGGACAGACCGGCACCAACATCGACGACTCCCCCGACAACAAACCCGAACTGTTCATGGACGACCGCCACCGGCGGCTGACCGTGCACCTGTGGCAGGAGATCGCCCGCCGCTACCGGGACGACCCCGTCGTGCTCGGCTACGACCTGCTGAACGAGCCGCTGCCGAACGAGTGGCAGGACCTCTACTCCCGGGAGCTCCTGTCGCTCTATCACGAGCTGACCGCGAGCATCCGGGCCGTGGACCAGAACCACCTGATCATGTACGAGGGCACCCACTGGGCGACGAACTGGTCCATCTTCACCGAGGTCATCGACCCCAACTCGGCCCTGCAGTTCCACCGCTACTGGTGCCCGCCCGACCGCTCCAGCATCCAGCGCTACCTGGACGCCCGCGACCGCCTCGGCCTGCCCGTCTACATGGGCGAGGGCGGCGAGAACAGCCCGGAGTGGATCTACACCGCGCACCGCCTGTACGAGCAGCACGACATCGGCTGGAACCTGTGGCCGTGGAAGAAGCTCGACACCGTCACCTCCCCCGTCTCCGCCGTGCCGCCCCCCGGCTGGGAACTGATCGCCGACCCGGCCACGCCCGTCGATCCCGGCCTGGCCTGGGACATCCTCCAGGAGCTGATCGCCCGCGTCGAGCTGCCCGCCTGCGCGCAGCGGCCCGAGATCGTCAACGCCGCGTTCGGGCGCGCCCCGCTGCGCATCCCCGGCTGGGGGTACGTGGACGACTCCCCCACCTTCCAGGACCGGTTCGCGGGCCTGCGGGACTCCGGCGGCTGGCACCACTCGGCGCAGTTACCGCCCGCGAACACGGACCTGCCGGTGACCGTGCCGGCCGGGCGGGAACTGCACTACCCGCTGGCGGGCCCGCCGGCCGGCTGGCGGATCGACTCCGACGACCCCGGGGCGTTCGAGGTCTCCTGGCGGCGCGACCGTATCGTGGTCCGCGCGACCAGGCCCGCGTGCCTGCGTGCCCTCGTCGTGACCCGTTAGGATCAAGCACTCATGAGCGTCGAACCCGGCGGTCGGCCCATCCTCTCGCTGCCCGAGGTGTCCACGGTCACCACGCTGCGGCACCGCAACCGGGCCCTGGTCCTCAAGCACGTGATCCTGGCGCAGGAGACCACGCGGGCGGACATCGCCAAGGAGAGCGGACTGTCCATCGCCTCCGCGGCCAACCTGGTGACCGACCTGCTCGCCGCCGGTCTCGTCGAGGAGCGCGGCTCGGTGTCCTCGCGCGGCGGGCGGCCCATCACGCTGATCGGCCCGCGGGCCGACAGCGCCGTCACCATCGGCGCGGACGTCGGCGAGCGCGGCGTCGCCCTGGAGATGTTCGACCTGGCGATGAACCGCATCGACCAGGAGTTCCGCGGCGGCGCGACCGAGGAGGACCCCGAACGCATCGGCGCCGACATCCACGAGGCCGTGGCGGCGCTGCGCGAACGCAACGCCGACCGGTGGCCGACCCTGCTCGGCATCGGCCTCGGCCTGCCCGGCGTGGTGGAGACCGGCCCCGACGGGCGGCAACTGCTCTACGCGCAGAGCCTCGGCTGGCCGGCCGTCCCCGTCACGTCGTTGTGCGACGCCGGGCCCATCCCCGTGCTCGCGGAGAACGGCGCCAAGATGCAGGCCAGGGCGGAGTCCTGGTTCGGCGGCGCCCGGGGCGCGGACCACGCCCTGATCGTGCTGCTCGGCCGCGGCGTCGGGCTCGGCGTCATCACCGAGGGGCGGCTGCTGTCCGGCTCGCACTCCAGCGCCGGCGAGTGGGGGCACACGGTGATCGAACGCGGCGGACGGCTGTGCCGGTGCGGCAACCGCGGCTGCGTCGAGGCCTACCTCGGCTCCGACGCGATGTTGTCGGCGTGGAAGGAGGCAGGGGGCGTCTTCGAGGGCACCGGCTGGCGTGCCGTCGGACGGCTCATCGCCGCGGCGCACGAGGGCGACCCGGCCGCGAGCGAGATCGTCGAGGAGGTGGTCGACTGCCTCGGCACCGCCCTGGGCGGGCTGGTCAACCTGACGAACCCGGAGCGCATCGTGATCGGCGGCTGGGTGGGGCTGCGGCTGATGGAGTCGCTCGGGGAGCGCGTCACGGAGGCGATCAAGCGGCACAGCCTGGCCCGGCCCGGCGGTCAGTTCACGCTGCGGGTGGCGAAGTTCGGCGGCGCGTCGGTGGCCACCGGCTCCGCGCTGCTCCCCCTGGAGGCCCTCATCGCCACCGACCACATGGCCGAGAAACGCCGCGCCTGACGCCGGCAGCGGGGCCGCACGACCCGAACACCGGAAGACCGCCTCCCCGGCGCTCGTCTCGGCGGGTGCCGGGGAGG
>NZ_SSXE01000327.1 GCF_021699195.1 Nonomuraea sp. MG754425
CCCCATGGCGGTCGCCGGCGAACGGGTACGTCGGCAGGGGGACGCGCCTGCCCCCGGTCCCGGGCCAGGCGGCCTCCTGACCCGCCGCCCCGGCCGGCTCCCGGCCGGTGTCACGGCCCGCGTCGAGGCCGGTGTCACGGCCGGCGTCACGGCCCGCGTCGAGGTCGGCGGCGAGGTCGGCGGCGAGGTCGGCGGCGAGGGCGTCCAGGGCGGCGGCGGCCTCCTCGTGGGTCGTCGCGGTCACGTGCGCACGGACGTCCAGGGCGGCGCGGCCGTGGGCGAGGGTGTGCGCGACGTCGGCCAGGGCGGGCGCGCCGGGCGCGCGCAGGACGGCGGCCAGTCGCCGGGCGGCGGTGGCGAGCTGGGCCGGCGTCCGCGCCGACAGCGGCAGCGCCACCGCGCCCACGGCACGTAACCGGACCGGGGGCGGCGCGGGGGCCTCCTCCAGGACGACGTGCACGTTCGTCCCGCCGATGCCCAGCGACGACACCCCCGCCAGGCGCGGCCCGGAAGCCGGGGACGCCCACTCCTCCACGTCGGTGAGCAGCCGGAACGGGGTCTCCTCCAGGTTGAGGCCGGGGTGCGGGCGGGTGACGTTCACCGTCGGGACCATCGTGCGGTGCCGCAGCATCAGCGCCGCCTTGATCAGCCCCGCCACGCCCGCCGCCGCGTTCAGGTGCCCGACGTTCGACTTCACCGACCCGATCGCGCACCCCCTGGCCCCCCGGAACGCCCGCGCGGACGCCGCCACCTCGATGCGGTCGCCGAGGTCCGTGCCCGTGCCGTGCGCCTCCAGGAACTGCGCGTCCGCCGGGTCCAGCCCCGCCGCCGCCCAGGCTTCCACCACGGCCGACGTCTGCCCGTCCACCCCCGGCGCGGTGAACCCCACCCGGCCGGACCCGTCGTTCCCGGCCGCGCTGCCACGGATGACGGCGTAGACGGTGTCGCCGTCCGCCACCGCGTCCTCCAGGTGCCGCAGCACCACCAGCCCGACCCCGTCGCCGCCGACCGTGCCCGCCGCCTTCTCGTCGAAGGGACGGCAGCGCCCGTCGGGAGAGGAGACGCCGCCGGGCTCGTACCGGTAGCCGCGCGGGTACGGCGAGTCGATCGACACGCCACCCGCCAGCGCCATGTCGCACTCCCCGGCCAGCAGCGCCTGCACCGCCACGTGCACCGTGGCGAGCGAGGTCGAGCAGCCCGTCTGCACGGTCAGGCTCGGCCCGGTCAGGCCCAGCCGGTACGACAGCCAGCCCGCCAGGAACTCCCGGTCGGTGAACACCCGCACGTGCATCGGCCCCAGCCGCGCCCGCAGCCGCCCGTCCACCTGGGCCGCGACCGCGTGCTCGGTCGGCGCGCCGCCCACGTACACGCCGGTGCGCAGGCGCGTGCGGCGCGGGTCGTGCCCGGCGTCCTCCAGCGCCGACCAGGCCGTCTCCAGGAGCTGGCGGTGCTGCGGGTCCAGGGCCGCCGCCTCGGTGGCGTTGAACCCGAACAGCTCGTGCTCGAACCGGTCGGCCTCCGCCAGGAAGCCCTTCGAGGCCACGTAACCGGGGGTGCGCACCTCGGCCGGGTCCGCGCCCGCCGCCAGCAGCTCCTCCTCGGTGAAGTCCGCGATCGAGCAGACGCCCGCCACGAGGTTGCGCCAGAACTCGTCCAGGTCGCGGGCCCCGGGGAAGCGCCCGCTCATCCCCACGATGGCCACTGCGGGCACGTCGCTCATCACCGCTCGCCTTTCTGCGCGCTCCTGCGGGCGGCCAGCCGCTCGCGTCTGCTGCGGCCCCGTCGCAGGGACTCCTCCCGCTCACCGCCCGTGCCCGCTCCGTCGAGGACGGCGGCCAGCGTGGCGACCGTGGGATGCCGGAACAGGTCCACCAGCTTGAGGCCGCCGTCCTGCCCGCGCTCGCGCAGCGCCGCCAGCACCGCCAGCAGCCGGATCGAGTTGCCGCCCAGGTCGAAGAAGTTGTCGTGCAGGCCGACCCGGGTCAGGTCGAGCGCCGCCGCCCACACCCCGGCGATCCGCCGCTCGGTGGCGGAGGCGGGGGCCACGTACGGGCTGTCCAGGTCGGGACGGGTGAGGGGCGGCTCGGGCAGCCGTCCCCTGTCCACCTTGCCGGACCTGCCGACGGGCAACTCCGGCAGGAAGACCACCGAGTCGGGCACCATGTAGCCGGGCAGCCGCGCGCCCAGCCAGGACCGCACCTCCGCGACCGTCGGCGGCCTCGTGCCCGGCTCCGGTTCCACGGCGAGTGGTTCCACGGCGAGTGGTTCCACGGCGAGTGGTTCCAGGGCGGGCAGATCCACGGCAGGCCGGGCGGCGGGCACCGCGTAGACGGCCAGGCGGTCGCCGCGCACGGCCGCCGCCGCCACCGACACGCCCGGGTGCGCGGCCAGCACGGTCTCGATCTCGCCCAGCTCGACGCGGAAGCCGCGCAGCTTGACCTGCGTGTCCACCCGGCCCAGGTACGAGATGACCCCCTCGGCGTCGTACCGGCCGAGGTCGCCCGTCCGGTACATGCGCTCGCCCGGCGGCCCGAACGGGTCGGCCACGAAACGTTCGGCGGTCAGCCCCGGCCGGTTGACGTAGCCGCGTGCCAGCGCCGCGCCCGCCACGTAGATCTCGCCCGCGACGCCGACCGGCACCGGACGCAGCCGCGCGTCCAGCACGTACGCCCGCGTGTTCGCCACCGGACGGCCGATCACCACGGGCCGCCCCGGCACGAGGTCGGCCGTGGTGGAGTACACCGTGTTCTCGCTCGGCCCGTACGCGTCCACCACCCGCCGCCACGGCGTCGCCCAGCGCTCGACCAGCTCGGGCGGGCACGCCTCGCCGCCGACGGCCAGGGTGCGCAGGTGGGGCAGCGCGTCCGGCGGGCACGGCAGCGACATGGCCGCCGACGGGGGCAGGAACACGTAGGTGACGCGGGAGTCGCGCAGGCGGGCGTACAGGTCGTCGCCGAGTCGCTCGCACTCGGCCGCCACGTGCAGCTCCGCCCCGGCCACGAAGGTGAAGAACAGGTCGGAGACGGCCACGTCGAACCCGAACGACACGTACTGCAGGACGCGGTCCTCGCCCGTCACGGGGAACTGGGGGCGGACGGCGGCGGCCAGGTTCAGCAGCGCGCGGTGCTCGACCGCGACACCCTTGGGGGTGCCCGTGGAGCCGGAGGTGTACAGGATGTAGGCCGTGTCGGCGAGGGTGGGGCGGGCCGCGAGCACGGGGCCGATCGGCGGGATCCGCGCGCCGTCCGCCGTGGTCACCGGCACGCCGAGGTCCCTGGAGCCGTCGGCGATCAGCAGCCGCACCCCGGCGTCGGCGACCATGAACCGCAGCCGGGCCTGCGGGTGGCCTGGATCGAGCGGGACGTACGCGCCGCCCGCCCGCAGCACCGCCAGCGCGGCCACCGCCATCTCGACGCCCCTGGGCAGGCAGAGCCCCACGGGCACCTCGGGGCCCACCCCGGCCGCGCGCAGCCGCCCGGCCAGCCGGTCGGCGCGCGCCAGCAGCTCGCGGTAGGTGAGCCGGGTCGTGCCGTGGACCAGCGCCGTCGCGTCCGGCCGTGCGGCGGCCCGCTCGGCGACCAGATCGGGGACGAGACGGGGGACGGGACAGGGGGCGACGGGCACGGCGGCGCGGTTCCCGAGGCGCAGCACGCGTGCGCGCTCCCCGGCCGGGAGCAGGTCGTGCGCGGTCACCGGCAGGCCGGGACGGTCGAGCAGGCCGGACAGCAGGGTCTCGAAGACGCGCGCCCAGTGCCGGATCGTCTCCCGCTCGAACAGGTCCGCCCGGTGGACGAGGTGCGCGGCCAGGCCGTCGCCGTCCCGCTGCACGCTCAGGAGCAGGTCGAACTTGGCGTCGTCGAGGAGCAGCTCGACGCGCTCCGCGCCGCCGCCCGGCAGGTCGAGACGCAGGCGCGTGTCGTCGTCGTAGGCCAGCATGACCTGCACGAGCGGGGCGTGGCTCAGCTCCCTGCCGGGGGCCAGCGCCGCCACCACGGCCTCGAACGGGGCCTCCTGGTGCGGCTGGGCCTCCAGGAGGCGGTCCCGCACGCGCGTCAGGAGGTCGAGGAACGACGGCTCGCCCGTCACGTCCGCCCGGACGGCCAGCGTGTTGGCCAGCAGGCCGATGAGACCCTGGACGTCCGGGTGGTCGCGGCCCGCGACCGGCACTCCCACCACGAAGTCCCGCTGGCCCGAGATCCTGGCCAGGAACGCGGCGAAGGCGGCGAACATGGCCGCGAACGGGGTCGTGTTCCGGGCGGCGGCGACCTCGGCGAGGCGCTCGCGGACGTCCGGGGGCAGGTCGAGCCGGTGCACGCCGCCCGCCGTGGACTGCACGGCCGGGCGGGGCCGGTCGGTGGGCAGGGCGAGCGTCCTCGGGACGTCCGCCAGCGTGGCCGCCCAGTACGCGACCGCCTCGTCCAGGGCGTGCCCGGCCAGGCGTGCCCGCTGCCAGGCGGCATAGTCGGGGTACTGGAGCGACGCCGGCCGGGGCGCGTCCGGCGGTCCTGCGGCGCTCGCGGACCGGTAGGCGGCGGACAGCTCCTGGAGCAGGAGCCGCAGCGACCAGCCGTCGCACACCAGGTGGTGGGCGGTGAGCAGGACGCGGTGGCCGCCGTCGTCGAGCGTGTACACGACGCACCGCAGCAGCGGCCCCGCCGCCACGTCGAACGGCGTCGCCGCCTCCGCCCGCAGCCGCTCGTCCACGGCGGCCACGGGGACGTCCCGCTCGACGCGCAGCGCCGCCCGCGCCTGCGCCGCCACGACCTGCACGTACTCGCCGTCACGGGGCCGGAACACCGTGCGCAGCGACTCGTGCCCGGCCACCACCGCGTCCAGGGCCGCGCGGAAGGCGGCGACGTCGAACGGCCCGCGCACGGCGAAGGCCACGGGCACGTTGTACTCGGCGGTGCCCGGACGGAGCTGGTCCAGCACCAGCATCCTGGCCTGCGCGGGTGACACGGGGAACTCGTACTCGACCGGTGCCATCACAACCCCCTCATGATCGGTTCGAGGACTGCGGCGATCTCGGCGGCGGGCCCCGGCCGCAGCAGGTCGCTGTGGCCGCAGCCGAGGTCGTGCACCCGTACGCGGGCGGGCCCCCACCGCTCCGCCTTGACCGCCGAGGACAGGCCGCCGGGCTGGGCCGTGGCCGAGAACAGCAGCACCGTCCCGTCGAACGGCGGCGGCCGGTAGGTCACCGCCAGCCGCAGGTGCCCGGCCACCGCGTCCGCCACGGCCGACAGCCGCTCGTCGCCCAGCCCGGACAGCGGGCCCGCGCTGCCGCGCACGGCGGCGAACACCCGGGCCCGCTCCAGCGGCCCCGGCTGCGCGTACGGGTGCAGGGTGCGGGTGCGCAGCAGGATGGTCAGCGCCTCCTGCTCGACGTCCGCCGGGTCGGCCCGGGTGCCCGGCGGCCACGGCGCGGCGTCCAGCGAGGCGAGCAGGCCCACCCGTCGTCCGGACGCGCGCAGCAGCGCGGCCATCTCGTACGCGAGCAGCCCCCCGAACGAGTGCCCCAGCAGCAGGTACGGCCCTTCGGAGCGGACCGCCGTGACCCGCTCCAGGTAGTCCTCGGCCAGCTCCCGCATGCCGCCCGGCGGGAGGTGGCCCGGGTCCTGGAGCGCGGGCGACTGCAGGGCGTACACGGGGCGGCCCGGGGCCAGGTGCGGCAGGAGCGCGGTGTAGGACCAGCCGATGCCCCGGCCCGGGTGCACGCAGAACAGCGGCGGCCCGTCGCCGTCCGCGCGCAACGTCAGCAGCGGCGACAGGTCCAGCTCGGGCGCGGCCCTGTCGAGGCGGACGGCCAGCGCGGCCGGGGTGGGGGCCTCGAACAGGGCGGCGATGGAGGTGCGCAGGCCGAGCCTGGCCTCGATGGCGGCGGTCAGGCGCATGGCGAGCAGCGAGTCGCCACCGGCCTCGAAGAAGTCCGTGTCCACCCCCACACCCGCACCACGAACTCCCTCCGCCCCAAGAACCCCTTCCGCACCAAGAGCACCATGAGCGCCACGAGCGCCACGAGCCCCCTCTGCATCGCGGCCCGTGCT
>NZ_SSXE01000328.1 GCF_021699195.1 Nonomuraea sp. MG754425
GTCCATGGGGGTGGGCTGCTGGACACCGTCGAGGTTGAGGTGGATGGGCTGGATCGTGGGCCGCGGCACGGAACCGTGCTCGGCACCGCCCGCGATCCCGTTCCCGGCGACGGCCGGCGGCGCGGGGACGGGCACGTCGCCCAGCAGTCGCAGCAGCGCCGTGTACGCCGTCGGCCGCCCGTCCGCCTGCTTGGCGAGCGCGTCGAGCACCACCTGCCGCAGCGGCTCGGGCAGTTCCCCGATCTCGGGCTCCCCGTTCAGCACGTTCTCCTCGTCGTGCCCGAACGGCGCGGAGCCGGTGGCGGCGAACACCACGACCGCGGCCCAGGAGAAGACGTCGGCGGACGGCCCGTACCGCAGCCCGGCGAGCTGCTCGGGCGCGCGGCTGCCGATCTCCCCGGCCGGGTCCCCGAGTTCGATGTCGGTGACACGCGGCCCCTCGCCGGTGAGGATGACGTTGGACGGCGTGAGCGACCGGTGCGCGAACCCGGCCAGGTGCACGGCGGTAAGCGCGGTCAGCACGCCCACCGCCACCCGTTCGACCGCGCCGACGTCGAGCGGGCCGTCCTGGGCGACGGTCTCGGCCAGCGAGCGGCCCTCGACGTGTTCCCTGATCACGTACGGGCGCCCGTCCTCGACGCCCGCCTCGATCGTGCGGGCCACGTACGGGCTGGACACCCGGGTGAGGCTCCTGAGCCGGTCCGCGAAGCCCGGGTCGGCCGCGGGATCGGCGTTCAGGGTCTTGATGACGACCTCGGGCGCGTCCGCGGACGTGCGGCCCAGGTGGACGACGCCACGTGGCCCTTCGGCGAGGCGGCCGGTGATCTCGTGGCCACCGATCCGATCGGGCTGGGACGCGTCCTTCTCCGCCATGACCGTCCTTCCGGGATTACGGCATGATCGGAGGATATTTAACCAAATACGTCCCATTGGCATCAGAGGTTTCGGTCACACGGTTCGACGGTTGACCGACAGCCGGCAGCACGGACATCGACACGCCCGGCTCGGCGGCGAGAAGCCCCGGCGACGTCGCCAGGGCCCCTCCCGTCGATCATTTCGTGGCGGACTCGATGTTCTGCCGGTAGGAGTTGATGACCCGGGAAGCCTCTGCGAGCTCCTCGGTCATCCGCTGGAACGCGGTGCGGTAGTTCTGCCATGCCTGTGAGAAGCGCTGCGCGCCCGGACCCGTCCACGCCGTGCCGACCTTGGAGGCCTCGCGGTCGAGCGCGGTCATCGTCGCGCGGACCGCCTCCGACTGCTGCGTGAACTGAGCGGACATCTGCTGCATTTCCCCAAGGTCGCCGCCGAACATGCTCTGGCTCATGCCTACCTCCTGGAATGCGTGAAAGCGCCATCACCCTAAGGAAGCACTCCCGACCGTCGCCGCCGTTATGCCGAGCGGCTATGGTCTACCCGAGGAATGTTCGGATCGCATGGGGGGCTCATGCGCGAAGTCGTGGTCACCGGAGGCGGAACCGGCATCGGCTACGCGATCGCCGCCGCCTTCGCCTCGCTCGGCGACCGCGTCACGATCACCGGCCGCCGCGAGCAGGTGCTCAAGGAGGCCGCCGCGAACCTCGGGGCATCGTACGTCCCGTTCAACGCGGCCAGCCCCGTCGCCGTCCGCGAGGCGCTCGACAGCCTGCCCGCGCGGGTGGACGTGCTGGTCAACAACGCCGGCGGCAACACCAACCTCGACCGCAGGCAGTCCGGCGAGCTGATGGACGTGGCCGAGGCGTGGTGGGCCAACCTCAACGCCAACCTCATGTCCGCCGTGCTCGTCACCACCGCGCTGGCCCCCCGCATGGGCGAGGGCGGGCGGGTCGTCTGCATCGGCTCGATGGCCGCCAGGGGCACCGGCTCCGGCTCGTACGGCGCCGCCAAGGCCGCCGTCGAGTCCTGGACCGCCGACCTGGCCGCCGAACTCGGCCCCAGGGGCATCACCGTGAACGTCGTCTCCCCCGGGCTCGTCCTCGACACCGAGTTCTTCCGGGGCCGGCTGAACGACGAAGGTGTCAGGGCACGGGTGGGAAACACCCGCAACGGCCGCCCTGGCACCCCCGCCGACGTGGCCGATAGCGTTCTGTTCTTGGCCTCCCCCGGTGCCAGGCACCTCACGGGGCAGGTGCTGCACGTCAACGGCGGCGCGTACCTGGGCCGCTGACCCTAGGAGGAAAGGACATACGCGGGTGCGGAAGGTTCTGATCGCCAACCGCGGCGAGATCGCCGTACGTGTGGCCCGGGCCTGTACGGACGCCGGGATCGGCAGCGTAGCGGTCTACGCCGACCAGGACCTCGACGCCCTGCACGTCAGGGTCGCCGACGAGGCGTACGGGCTGGGCGGGCAGTCCCCCGCCGAGACCTACCTCGACATCGCCAAGCTGCTCGACGTCGCGCGCCGCTCAGGCGCCGACGCCGTGCACCCGGGCTACGGTTTCCTGGCCGAGAACGCCGGCTTCGCCGAGGCCGTCATCGAGGCCGGGCTGACCTGGATCGGCCCGCCGCCCGCCGCCATCGCCGCGCTCGGCGACAAGGTGCAGGCCAGGCACATCGCCCAGAAGGTCGGCGCGCCGCTCGTCGCGGGCACCAAGGACCCGGTGGCCGGCGCGGCCGAGGTGGTGGAGTTCGCGCGGGAGCACGGGCTGCCGATCGCGATCAAGGCCGCGTACGGCGGCGGCGGGCGCGGCATCAAGGTCGCCCGCCGCATCGAGGAGGTCGCCGAGCTGTACGAATCGGCCGTGCGCGAGGCGGTCGCCGCGTTCGGGCGCGGCGAGTGCTTCGTCGAGCGCTACCTCGACCGGCCCCGCCACGTCGAGACGCAGTGCCTGGCCGACCACGCGGGCAACGTGGTCGTGGTCAGCACCCGCGACTGCTCGTTGCAGCGCCGCCACCAGAAGCTCGTGGAGGAGGCGCCGGCGCCGTTCCTGTCGCAGGAGCAGGTCGCCGTCCTGTACGCCAGCTCCAAGGCCATCCTGAAGGAGGCCGGCTACGTCGGGGCCGGCACCTGCGAGTTCCTCGTCGGGCAGGACGGCACGATCTCCTTCCTGGAGGTCAACACCCGCCTTCAGGTCGAGCACCCGGTCAGCGAGGAGGTCTCGGGCATCGACCTCGTCCGCGAGATGTTCCGGATCGCCGACGGCGAGCCGCTCGGCTACGACGACCCCGTCCTGCGCGGCCACTCGATCGAGTTCCGCGTCAACGCCGAGGACGCCGGTCGCGGCTTCCTGCCCGCCCCCGGCACGCTGACCACCATGCGCGCCCCCTCCGGCCCCGGCGTACGGCTCGACTCCGGGTACGACGCGGGCATGACGGTCCCCGGCACCTTCGACTCCCTGGTCGCCAAGCTGATCGTGACCGGGCGCACCCGCCAGGAGGCGCTGGAGCGGTCGCGGCGGGCGCTGGCGGAGTTCGAGATCTCCGGCATGCCGACCGTGCTGCCGTTCCACCGGGCCGTCGTCACCGATCCGGCCTTCACCTCCGCGCCGTTCTCCGTGCACACGCGGTGGATCGAGACGGAGTGGGACAACTCCGTGCCGCCGTACGAAGGGGAGATCGCCGCGGGCGACGCCCAGGTGCGGGAGACGGTGACGGTCGAGGTCGGGGGGAAGCGGCTGGAGGTCGTCCTGCCCGCCGGGCTGGGCACGTCGGCGCCCGCCGCCACGGGCAAGTCGCCCAGGCGGGCCGGTGTCAAGGCGAAGAAGGCGTCGGCGTCCGGCGGCGACGCCCTGGTCAGCCCGATGCAGGGGACGATCGTCAAGGTCGTGGCCGCCGACGGCGACGTGGTGGGCGAGGGGGACACGGTCGTCGTCCTGGAGGCCATGAAGATGGAGCAGCCGCTGGCGGCGCACAAGGCCGGCACGATCACGGGCCTGACGGCGGCGATCGGCCAGACCGTCACGGCGGGCGCGGCCATCTGCGAGATCAAGGACACGTGACAGGGGCGGCGCACGCCGCTCCTCGGCCTTCTCTTCGGCCACGGTGTGCGCCCGCGCGTCTCCGGACAGGTAGCGTGCCGAGTGAGGAACTTTGCCGACCGCCCATTCGTCCTGAAGGGCGAAGGAGGCTTGCTGCCAATGACCCATTCGCTGCGCCGAGCAGGGGCCGCGATCGCGGCTCTGATCGCCGGTCTGATCGTCGTTCTTGCGCTGTCCCCTGCCGCCAACGCGGCGGCCGCTCCCCCGGATGCCAACTCCGTGGTGTCCAACTGGAAGAAGGACCCGCTATTCGCGGAGTCCGGCTCCGCTTTGTCGTCGGACCAGCAGAGCGAGGTCAATGATGCGCTCAAGGGGGCCGACAGCAAGATTTACGCCGTTGCGGTGCCCGCCGGCACGGTGAGCAATTCCACTGTCGGGCCCTACCTGAGCCAGCTCAACTCCGCGCTGAGCGCCGCGGGCCGCCCGAGTGCGACGATCGTCGTGCTCGACGGCACCAAGATCTACACGGCCTCCAGCTCGTTGAAGCAGCAGGGGCTGGCCGCCCGGCTTTCCAACCTCGCGGTCAGCTCCAACTCCGGTGACATCGTGGCCGGCATGAAGGACTTCACCAACCGCGTCGACCTGGCCGTCAAGGGCGACCGTTCGGCCCTCGACAGCGGCAGCCAGGCCGACCCGGGCGCCGGCGGCACCGGCGCGCTGATCGCCCTGGGCGCCCTGGTCGTGGTGGGCGGCGGTGGCTACTTCCTCTACTCCAGCAACAAGAAGAAGAAGCGCGCCATCCAGGACGCCAAGGACCTCGCGGCGGTCAAGCAGACCGTCGAGGAGGACGTCACCAAGCTCGGCGAGGAGATCACCAACCTCGACACCGACGTCACGCTGGCCGGTCAGGGCGGCAGGCACATCGACGAGTGGCAGAACGCCCTCGACTCCTACGAGAAGGCCAAGACCCAGCTCGACGCGGTCCAGCGGGCCGACCAGGTGCGCGAGGTCACCCAGACACTGGAGGACGGCCGCTACGCGCTGGCCGTGGTGAAGGCCAAGGTCAACAACGAGCCGGTGCCCGAGCGGCGCGCTCCCTGCTTCTTCAACCCGCAGCACGGCCCGTCGCTGCGTGACGTGCGCTGGGCCCCGGCCGGCGGCGCGGTGCGCGACGTGCCCGCCTGCAAGATGGACGCCGAGGCCGTGGAGCGCGGCTTCGACCCGCAGATGCGCGAGGTCATGGTCGACGGCCAGCGCAGGCCCTACTACGACGCCGGCCCCGCCTACCAGCCGTACGCCTCCGGCTACTACGGCGGCTTCGGCGACATCATGACCGGTATGTTCATCGGCACCATGATGGGCAGCATGCTCGGCGGCGGCTTCGGCGGCTACGGCGCCGGTTACGCGGAGGGCTACGCGGACGCCGGAGCCGGTGACCTCGGCGGCGGCGGCGACTTCGGTGGCGGCGGCGGCTGGGGCGACTTCGGCGGAGGTGGCGGCGACTTCGGTGGCGGCGACTTCGGCGGGGGCGACTGGTAAAGGCCCACGCCCACGGCACCACGGAGCCCCGGATCACCCTCAGCGGCGGTCCGGGGCTTCTCCGTTTCCACCCCTCGGTGAGGTGAGCGCATGGACGGTCAGGTGCGGCCCGTCCGGTTGTGGTGCCTGCGTCACGGCGAGTCCGAGAACGTCGTGACCGGGCTCTCGGGCGCGCTGCCCCTCGCCGGGCTGACCCCGCGCGGGCGGGCGCAGGCGGCGCTGGCCGGGCGGCGGCTGGCGGGCGAGGGGATCGTCCGGGTGTACGCGAGCAGCGCCGTCCGGGCCCGCCGGACGGCCGAGATCATCGCCCGTGAGCTCGGTCTCGGCGGCGACGTCGGGCTGCTGCCCGGCCTGGTGGAGATCGGCCTCGGGCGGTCGGAAGGCGCGCGGAGCCAGGAGGTGCGCACGCGTACGGCCGAGGTGCTGCGCTCGTGGGTGGTGGACGGCGACCTCGAAGTCTCCGTGGACGGCGGGGAGGACGGGTGGGCCGTGGCCGGGCGGGTCACGGCCGCGCTGTCCTCGAT
>NZ_SSXE01000329.1 GCF_021699195.1 Nonomuraea sp. MG754425
GTGGCGGGCCGCGCCGGGTCGGGCCGGCCGGGGTGGCGGAGCTGCCGGTCGACCGACAGCACGCGCCACGCCTTCGACGAGCGGATCCGGGTGACCTGCTCGCGGTAGTCCGTCAGCCGCCCGGTCACCGTCTCCAGCTTCGCGCGCAGCCGCTCGTTCTCCTGGCTCAGCTTGGCCTCGAGGGTGGCGAGCTTGTTCAGCCGGTGCTCGGTGAGGGAGTGGCGGTGCCGCTCGCCGTTGTAGACCGTGCGCAGCCGGGCCAGGGCCGCCTGCTCGGTGCGCAGTTCGTCCTGCAGTTCGGTGACGCGCTCGCGCAGGGTGCGCTCGTGCGCGGCCTCGGCCGCCCGCATGGCCTCGCCGTGCACGCCCTCGGCGTTGCGCAGCTCCTCGGCTTGGGCGCGGACGACGGCGCGCAGCTCGTCGCGCTGCGCGGTCACGGCGTCGGCCGTCTCGCGGATCGCCTCCAGGCCGGAGGTGAGCCCGTGCACCGACTCCAGCAGCCGGTTCCGCTCGGTCTCGGCGGCGCCGGCCGAATCGCGCAGCAGCCCGGTCTCGGTGCGGGCCGAGCGCAGGTCGGAGCGGAGCAGGTCGCGTTCCTCGGTCAGTTCGCGGACCCGCTCGCTCAGCTCGTCGTGCTGCCTGGCGGTGCCGTCGGTGAGGCTCGCGGACAGCCGCTTGACGGTGTCCTGCAGCTCCGCGAGCTGGTCGAGGACGGGGCCGCCGGCGCCGGACTTCAGCTCGGCGTTGGCCGCGGTGACCTCGCGGTAGAGCTGGTTGGCCCGCGAGAGCCGCTCGCGCAGGTCCTGGAGGCGCTGTTCGAGCTGCTCCTCGCGGCCGAGGAAGTCGGCCTCCTCCTGGCTGAGCGCGAACGCGGGCACGCCGCGCGGGGTCTTCCTGCGTACGGCGACGGCGGCGATGTGCCGGTCCAGCACGGTCAGCTCGCGTACCTGGAACATCGGGTCGAGCAGGCGGCGCAGGCCGGCCCGGTAGAAGGTGCGGCGGTGGTCGTGGTGCGGCATCAGCCCGTGCGGCACCGAGACCAGCAGCGTCCCTCCGGGGGCGAGCACGCGGTGCAGTTCGGCGAGGACCGTCGCGGGGTCCGTCACGTGCTCCAGCAGTTCGCCGGCGACGGCCGCGTCGAAGCGGCCGTCGGGGAAGGAGAGCCGCTCGCCGTCGCCGCGGACGAACGCGAGCCGGCCGGCCACGTCGGCGGGCAGTTCGGCGGCCTGCCGCGCGGCGAACGCGACGGCTTCGGCCTCGACGTCCACCCCGATCACCCGGTCGCCGCGGCGGGCGGCGAGGATGGACAGGGTTCCCTGGGAGCAGCCCAGGTCGAGGATCCGTCCCGAGGGGAGGTGATCCAGGAGCCAGTGCAGGCGATTCCTGGTGAGTGCCTGGGTCTCGGGATCGACATCTATCCCGTTATAGGCAAAATGGACGCGATCGTGATTCATCTGGGCAGGGACCCCTGGGGCTGATCAGTGAGGGCCCGACACTACCATTTCTGTAAATGGCCGTTAAGGGCGGTATCGAAGGTGCGTTTGTTGCGTAAGTTCATCATCCCGGCAATCGCCTTGGGCGTGCTGGCCGGTTGCACCTCACCGGAACCGCCCCGGACCAGCGCGAAACGGCCCGCCGCCACCGCCCCGGCCGCCCAGGCGCCGCTGGGGATGCTCGGCGAGACCGTGCCGGGCGTCCGCGTGAACGACAAGCTCTACGCGCCCCTGGACGCCCTGGCCGAACGGCTCGGGCTGACCGTCTCCACCGGCGCCGACGGCGTGGTCCGGGCCGAGTACTTCGAGGACGAGACCCCGCTCGTACGCGAGCACGACCCGCGCGGCCCCTGGCTGCACTTCGCGAACGTGGACGTCACCACCTGGCGGCGGATCGCGATCGGCTCCGACGGCATCCCCGTCAGCACCTACGACTTCGGCACCTTCCAGTACCCGGTGGAAGTCGTCCAGTACGGCATGGAGAACTACAGCAAGTGGGTCGCCACCGGCGACGAGGCGTACCGGCCCAAGGCCGAGACCGTGGCCCGCTGGCTGCTGGAGCACCAGGACGGCAAGGGCGGCTGGCCCGTGCCGTTCGCCTACTCCTACCGCGACGGGCTGGCGGGGGAACTGCGCGCCGGCTGGTACTCGGGCATGGCGCAGGGCATCGGCGCCGCGTTCCTGGCCAAGATGTACGACAAGACGAAGGAGTCCCGCTACGGCGACGCCGCCCTGAAGGCGCTGCGCCCGCTGCGCACCGAGGTGGCGGACGGCGGCGTGCTGCGCCGCTTCGAGGGCCGCCTCGACTTCTACGAGGAGTACCCCACCCCCACGCCGACCCACGTGCTCAACGGCTACCTGTTCGCGCTGATCGGCGTGTACGACGTCGGCCGGCTGATGAACGACAAGACCGCCGGGCAGATGTGGGAGCGCGGGCTCAGGACGCTGGACCGCGTCCTGCCGCTGTACGACCTGTCCTCCCGGACCAGCTACGACCTCATGCACTACACGCGGACCCCCGCCACCGCCCCCAACCCCGCCCGCTGGAGCTACCACTCGCTGCACGTCACCCAGCTCTCGGCGGTGAACGCGATCACCGGGGGCCGCTACGAGGCGATCGAGCAGCGCTGGCTCGGCTACCTGAGCGGCAAGGCGCTGCCCGGCAATTAGCTATATAAAGGCCACTGACCGTTCTAATGGGGAGGTCTTACGGGATGCGCCGCCTACGCCGTCTGCTCTGGATATCCCTGGCCACCCTGCTGGTGCTGGGCGGGCTGGGCGCGGGAGGGCTCTACTTCTACCAGGCCAGCCTGGACGGCGACATCGTCCGCGCCCCCGCGGCCCTGCCCACCTCCGCCGAGGAGGAGAAGCGGCGTCCGCAGCCGAAACCGGGCGACGGCGAGACCTGGCTGCTCGTGGGCACCGACCGCCGGGCCGAGAGCGCCACCACGGGCGAGGACGCCAAGGCGAAGCTGTGGCAGCCCGGCTCCCAGCGCACCGACACCATCATGCTCGCCCACCTGTCCGAGGACCGGGAGCACGCCGCGATCGTGTCCATCCCCCGCGACTCGTGGGTGAGCATCCCCGGCCGGGGCCGCGCCAAGATCAACGCGGCCTTCTCCTGGGGCGGCCCCGCCCTGCTGGTCAAGACCATCGAGTCGCTCACCGGCATCCGCGTCGACCACTACGCCGCCATCGACTTCAAGGGCTTCGCCACCGCCGTGGACGCGGTGGACGGCGTGGACGTCGAGATCAGCAAAACCGTGCGCGACACCAACAGCGGCATCACCTGGACGGCCGGCCGCCACCACCTCGACGGCGAGCAGGCCCTGCGGTTCGTGCGCCAGCGCTACAACCTGCCCGGCGGCGACTTCGACCGGATCAAACGCCAGCAGGCGCTGCTCAAGGCCCTGTCGGACCGGGTGCTCAGCGCCGGGACGCTGACCAACCCCGTCAAGGTGGACGGGCTGCTGCGCGCCGTCACGAGGTCGATCACCGTGGACGACGGCGTCACCCCGGGGATGCTCAGGGGCCTGCTGACCGACCTGGCCGGGCTCGACTCCTCCGGATTCGTCACCATGCCCACCCGGGGGACCGGCATGGAGGGACCGCAGAGCGTCGTCTACCTCGACGACGCCAAGACCAAGGCGCTGAGCGAGGCGATCAAGGCCGACCGGGCCCGCGATTACCTCAAGAAGACAGGCACGGCCAACCAGGTGGACGAGGTCCGCTGACCCCCGCCGACCTGTCGGCGACGCCTCAGGCCGCCGGTCACGGGGAGGCGGCGCTCCAGCGCGCCGGTGACCGGGCGGCGACGCCTCATCCCGTCGGTCAGCGGTCGGCGATGCCCCAGGTGCGTACGGTCCAGTCCATGCCGGCCGAGACCGCCGCCGTCGTGTCCCCGATCTGGCCGGAGGCCAGCGCGTAGACGGGGCCGGCGTGGCCGGTGATCGGCTTGCCGATCGCCTCGCCGGTACGCAGGCTCCACACCCGCAGCGTCCGGTCGTCGCCCGCCGACACCACCCGCTCCCCGGCCATGGCCAGCGCCCGCACCCAGTCGGTGTGCCCGAGCAGCGGGGTGCCGATGGCCGTCCCGGTGATCAGGTCCCAGCGGCGCAGCGTGCGGTCCTCGCCCGCCGACACCGCGACCGGCCGCCCGTCGACGACGCCCGTGGCCACCGCCAGCACGACGCCGTCGTGGCCGGTCAGCGGCGCTCCGATCTGCGTGCCGGTGGCGACGTCCCACATGCGCAGCTCGCGGTCCTCGCCGGCGGAGACCACCACCGCCCGGCCGTGCACCGTCGCCCCGGCCAGCGATCTGATCGGCTTGCGGTGCCCGGCCGGCGGCGACCCGAGCGAGTCGCCCGTGGTGGCGTTCCAGCGGTGCAGCCGGCCGTCCGCGCCGCCGGAGACGATGACGTCGCCCACGACCGCGACGGCGTTGACGCTGCCGCGCTGCCCGGACAGCGGCTTGCCGAGCGCCGCGCCCGTGTCGAGCCGCCACCTGCGCAGCCCGCCCCCGGCGTCGCCGCTGACGGCCACCGGCTGCCCGGACACCGTGGCCGTGGCGATCGCCGTGACCTGGCCCGTGTGGCCGAGCAGCGGGGTGCCGACGGGCTGGCCGGTTGCCGGGTCGGACATCCTGATCGTCTTGTCCACCCCGCCGGAGACGGCCACCGGCCGGCCCCGCACGGTGGCCAGCGCGACCGCCTTGACCCCGCCCGAGTGGCCGGGGTTGCCGGCCGTCATGGGCCCGGCGCTCCATCGGGTCAGGTCCCAGGTCCGCACCGACTTGTCGGCGCCGCCGGAGAACGCGAGCGGGGCGCCGTCCACGACGGCGGCCGTGACCGTCGTGGCGGCCCCGGTGTGCCCGGTGAGCGGGGTGCCCACCGGCTCGCCCGCGGTGTCCCAGCCGCGGATCACGCCGTCGCGGCCCGCGCCCAGCACCGTCCAGGACGATCCGGCCCGCACCGCCGCCAGCGAGAGCACCGGCTCGGGCAGGTCGCGGATCAGGCTGACCCGGTCGGAGGCCGGCTCCCAGATCCGGATCGTGCGGTCGTCGGCGGCGGAGACGATCGCCTCGGGCGTGACGGCCAGCGCGCGCACCCAGTCGGTGTGCCCGGCCCGGGGCTGCCCCGCCGGCGCGCCCGTCTGCAGGTCCCACAGCCGCAGCACCTTGTCCTTGCCCGCGCTCACCGCGACCGGCCGGCCGTTCACGGTGGTGGTGGCGACGGCGAGCACCGCGCCGGTGTGGCCGGTGAGAGGCGCGCCGATGGCGCGGCCGGTGGACAGGTCCCACAGCCGCACGGTCTTGTCGTCGCCGCCGGTCACCGCGACCGGCTTGCCGTTGACCGTGGTGGTGGCGACGGCGAGCACCGCGCCGGTGTGGCCGGTCAGCGGCGCGCCGACGGCACGGCCGGTGACGAGGTCCCACAGGCGCACGGTCCGGTCGTCGCCGCCCGTCACCGCCACGGGCCTGCCGTTCGCGGTCGTGGTCGCCAGGGCCCGCACCCAGTCGCCGTGTCCCGGCATCGGGTCGCCGACCGGCTGCGCGGTGCGCGCGTCCCACTGGCGCAGCGTGCCGTCCTCGCTGGCGGTCACCAGGATCTGCCGGCCGCCGACCTGCGCGGTGCCGACGGCGGTGACCGCGGCGAAGTGGCCGGTGGGCCGCCACCCGATCGGGGTCCCGAACACGGTGGCCGGCGCGGACACGGACGGTGTGACCGGGCCCGCGACCAGCCGCGGCACCAGCACCGCGCCCGCTCCGGCCAGCGCCAGCACCACCACCCCCGCGATGGCCGGCCGCCCCGCCCACCAGCGCCGCCCGGGGACGAGCGGCGTGGCCCCGGT
>NZ_SSXE01000330.1 GCF_021699195.1 Nonomuraea sp. MG754425
GCCCGCCCTCCCGTGAGAGCTGTCTGATGCCTTTCGCTGTCTACCTGCTCGGACTGGCGGTCTTCGCCCAGGGCACGTCCGAGTTCATGCTGGCCGGGCTGGTGCCCGGCATCGCCCGCGACCTGAACGTGTCCATCCCCGCCGCCGGGCTGCTGACCTCGGCGTTCGCCGCCGGAATGGTGGTGGGCGCGCCGTTGACCGCCCTACTGAGTCTGCGGCTGTCCAGGCGGCGCGCGCTGCTCGGGTTCCTGCTCGCCTTCCTGGCCGCGCACGTGGTCGGCGCCCTGACCCCCGACTACGGGGTGCTGGTCGGCACCCGCGTCGTCGCGGCGCTGGCCAACGCCGGGTTCCTGGCCGTGGCCATGGCCACCGCCGTCGCCCTCGCCCCGCCGGACGCCAAGGGGCGCGCCGCCTCCGTCCTGCTGGGCGGGGTCACCCTCGCCTGCGTCGCCGGAGTGCCCGGAGGGGCGCTGCTCGGCGAGCTGTGGGGGTGGCGCTCGGCGTTCTGGGCGGTGGCCCTGGCGCTGGTCCCCGCCCTGTACGCGGTGCTGAGGTCCGTACCCGGCGGGGACGCCTCCGGCGGCGCGCCCGCGAGCGCGCGCAGCGAACTCGCGGTGCTGCGCCGGCCCCGGCTGCTGGTGTTCCTGCTGCTCGGCTCCCTCGTGAACGGGGCCACCTTCTGCACCTTCACCTACCTCGCGCCGGTGCTCACCGGCGAGAGCGGGATCGGCTCCTCCTGGATGCCGGGCATGCTCGCGCTGTTCGGGCTGGGCTCGTTCGCCGGGGTGACGATCGGCGGGCGGCTGTCGGACAGGTGGCCCGTGCCGCTGCTGGTGAGCGGCGGGGCGGCGCTGGCGGCCGGCTGGGTCGCGTTCGCACTGACGGCGGGCGCGCCCGCACCGGCGGTCGTGCTGGTCCTCGTGCAGGGGACGCTGTCCTTCGCGGTCGGGTCCACGCTGATCTCGCAGGTCCTGTACGCGGCCACCGGCGCGCCCACCCTGGCCGGCGCGTTCGCCACGGCGGCGTTCAACGTGGGGGCCACGCTCGGGCCCTGGCTGGGCGGCGCGGCCATCGGGGCCGGGCTCGGCTACCGGTCGCCGCTGTGGGTGAGCGCCGCGCTGGTGGGGCTCGCGCTGGCCGCCGGGGCGGTCGCGTACCTGGCCGGGCGTCGCCGCCGGATCGAGGCCGATCCCCTGAGCACGGCCTGACGCGTACGGCACAGTAGGGCGGATGAACGCCGTCGCACACTTCCGCCGGGAGGTACGCGCGTTCCTGGCCGCCGCCCGCGCGGCGGCCAGGGCGGGCGACGCGCCCCTCGTGCCGTCCTGCCCCGGCTGGACCATGTCCGATCTCGTGCTCCACCTCGGCGGGGTGCACCGGGGTGTGGCCGCCGTCATCAGGGACCGGCTCGACGGGCCGCCCGGCCGCGCCGGCCTGATCGCGGCCGAACTGCCTCCCGACACGACGGGCTGGCCCCGCTTCGACCGGCACCCCAACCACGGCCCGATCCCGGCCACCCTGCTGGAGTGGGCCGAGGAGGGCGCGGACCGGCTCGAAAGGCTGTTCAGCGAGCGGTCACCGGACGAACCCGCGTGGACGTGGTCGCACGAGCAGACGACCGGGTTCTGGCTGCGCATGCAGACCATCGAGGCCGCCGTGCACCGCTGGGACGCCGAGCACGCCCTCGGCGCGGCCCGGCCGATCCACGCGGGCATCGCGGTGGCCGCGATCACTCAGACGTTCGAGGTGATGGCGCCCGCGCGGCGCGCCTGGGCGTCGGCGCCGCCGGGCGCGGGCGAGCGGTTCCGGTTCGTCAGGACCGACGGGCCCGGCGCGTGGACGGTGTGCTTCGACGGCGAGCACGTCCGGCTGGGCGACGACGGGCCGGCCGACGTCGAGGTGTCGGGCGGCGGGTCGGAGCTGCTGTTGTTCCTGTGGCGGCGGATTCCGGCCGGCGGGCTCACGGTGCGCGGGGACGCGTCCCTGCTCGATCGCTACTTCGTGCTGGTTCCGCCGCTCTGACCGGCACGGCCGGGGCGGCTCACCGCAGCAGTGGCAGCCGTCCCGTCAGGCGATCGACCAAGGCCCGCGGCCCGAACAGGCTGACCGCGTAGTACGACGGCTCCTCGGTCCGGGCCAGCTCGGCCAGGTAGTCGTCGTACACGTTGGTCCGCTGCGCGACGGCCGCCATGTCGGACACCACCAGGTCGGGTTCATCGGCGGCGTCGTTCCTGAGCCGCCGCACGATCGCGGCCGGGGCGCCCAGCACGGTGCAGCCCGTCCACGGCAGACCGGCGTGCGCCAGCCCCGAGGCGTCCACGCCTCCCGAGCCGACGATGGCCGGCACGGCGACCCCGACGGAGGCGGCCAGGCAGGCCGCGGCGTTCGCCTGGAGCCCTCTGGGCAGGTCGCGGTCGATCACGATCACCCACTTGACCGTCAGCTCCTTGGTGGGCAGATCGGTACGGCGGTCCAGTTCGTCGAGCACGCTCATCCACAAGTCCTTGTCTCCGAAGTTCTCCCAGAAGAGTCACACCAACGCCGCCGTTCTGGCGTAGATCATGATGGTTTTCCGAAGAAAATTCGGAAAGACGTGCGAAGATACGTACGTGGACGAACTTGATACGGCGATCCTCGCCGAGTTGCAGCGCGACGGCAGGCAGACCAACCGCGAACTGGCCGAGCACCTCGGCATCGCCCCCTCGACCTGCCTGGAGCGGGTCCGGTCGCTGCGCTCGTCCGGCGTCGTCGAGGGCTTCCACGCCGAGGTCAACCTCGACGCGATCGGCCGCCCGGTGCAGGCGCTGATCAACGTCCGCCTGCACCCCAAGATCCGCGAGGCGGTGGAGGGCTTCCGCGACTACGTGTGCGCGCTGCCCGAGACGCTGGCCGTGTTCGTCGTGTCCGGCGGGGACGACTTCATCATCCAGGTCGGCGTGCGGGACGCGGGTCATCTGCGCGACTTCGTGCTCGACCACGTGTCCCGGCACCGCAACATCGCCGACGTCCGCACGTCGCTGGTCTACGACCACATCCGCAAGACGTCGGTGGAGGTGCTGCCGCCCGAGCGCCCCTCGCGCCCGCGAACGGGCCGCAAACGTTGAGGCGGCAGGTCACCCGGTGGGCGTGAACGTGAACACGCGGCGCTAAATGGGTGGTGTCCCAATAGCCGGATTGGTTACGGTTACCGCAGGTCAGCGAGCGGACAAGGCGTGGCGATGTCGCTGGCGGCGCCTCGCCGCGCCCTGTCCGCCTGCCAGCCTGCGAACCCGCGGCTCACCCGTACGGAGTCGTCCGACGGCGAAGCGATGGTCACCAGGGGCACCGTCCAAGACCCCCGAGATGATCGCGAGCCGCGGGTTCACCCCTCCTTGACCGGGGAGACACCCTCGATCAGCTCGTGCAGGACCTGCCTGAACGTCTCGCTGCCGGTGTGCCCAGAGTCCTCGACCACGTGCAGCCTGGCGTCGGGCCAGACCTTCGCCAGTTCCCACGCCGTCTGGACCGGGCTGCCCATGTCCTGGCGGCCGTGGATGAGCGCGCCGGGGATGCCGGCCAGGCGGCCGGCGTCACGCAGCAGCACGCCCTCCTCCAGCCAGGCGGCGTTGGCGAAGTAGTGCGCGCAGATGCGGGTCATGGCCAGCACGGCGTCGGAGGGCCGGTCGCTGTAGGCGTTGGGCTTGCCGTTGACCTCCTGGGAGATCACCGCGTCCTCCCAGGCCGCGTAGTCCGCGGCGGCCTTCGCGCGGACGTCGGGGTCGGGGTCGGCCAGCAGCCGCCCGTACGCCGCCAGCACCTCGAAGACGTCGCCGTCGCGGTCGGCCTCGGGCACACCTTCCAGGAACCGGTCCTGCGCCTCGGGGAAGAACCTGCCGACGCCCCGGTAGAGCCATTCGACCTCCGACCGGCGCGTCATCGTGACGGCGGCGATGGCGATCTCCGTCACCCGCTCCGGGTACGCCTCGGCGTAGGCCAGGATGAGCGTCGAGCCCCACGACCCGCCGTACAGCAGCCACCTGTCGACGCCGAGGTGCTCGCGCAGCAGCTCCATGTCGGCGATCAGGTTCTGGGTGGTGTTGGCGGACAGGTCCGTGGCGGGGTCGGCGGCATGCGGGCGGCTGCGTCCGCAGTTGCGCTGGTCGAACAGGATGATGCGGAAACGTTCCGGGTCGAACGTCCGGCGCATGTTCGTCGAGCAGCCCGAACCCGGGCCGCCGTGCACGATGACGGCGGGCTTGCCGTCGGGGTTGCCGCACGCCTCCCAGTAGATGAGGTTGCCGTCGCCGGTGTCGAGCAGGCCGTGCTCGTAGGGTTCGATCGCGGGGTACAACGGGGGGGCTCCTCTCCAGCAATGTAACAGCGCTTCAATATAGCTGGATCAACCTACGGATCTGAGCTCCTCGAGGTAGTCCCGCAGCGGCTTCAGCCCTGCTTCGGCCCGCCGCTCGTCCACCTTGCCCGCGTCCTCGATGGGGGTGCGGGGCCGCCACTCGCCCGAGGGGCCGGTCTCCCACTGTGTGCCGTACACCTGCGGCCGGCGCTCCGCGACCCGGACCCGGTCCACGAGGAAGGCCAGGTCCGACGGGTCGGCGTCGCCGGCGTCCACGGCCCGCCGCATCAGGACGAGGCCGCGCCGCTGCAGGTCCAGATCACGATCGGCGTGCTGGACGAGCGCCCACGCGGCGTGCGCGCCGTCCTCGCCGGCCAAAGCGCGGCCCGGCCAGCCGTGCCGGTCGAGGATCTGCCGCATGCGGTCGGTGTTCTCCTTCTCCACCCGGTCGAAGTCCTCCTGGGACGCCTCCAGGGTCCGGAACTTCTGGTCGCGTTCGAGCATCGCGAGCAACTCGGCGCGCAGCGCCGGATTCGCCGGCTCGGCGGCACCGCAGGACGTCGCGAACGCGACCGCGGCGAGCACGAGAACAAGGAACACCCGCATTTCTCCGGCCCCTTCCACACGGCCACCGGATCGATTATGCGCGGACGTTCCGCAGGGGTCACGCCCACCGGAAAGGGCGGACGGCGTAAAGAGGGCTAGATCCAACTATGAAGTAATCGAAATACCGCCAGGGGTAGTGATCGCGATAACCGGATCATCGTCCTTGGGGAGCATCATGTACCGACATACCGCTGCCGTGGCCACCGCCGTCTCCGCCGCCGCCCTGCTCGCGTTCGCCGCGGCCCCGGCGGACGCGGAGAACGAGGCCGCCCCGGCAGTCGAGTGCAGTAACCGCGACGGCTACAGCTACAACATGTCGCCGCCCCCGCCGATGAGCGGGGACGTCTCGGCCAGGGACGTCGAGAAGCTGGTGAACTCGATCATCGGCGGCGCCCGGCTGGGGGGCTCCCTGTCCACGGGCGCGCCGCTCGGCGTGGGGGCCGAGTCGGACTCGCCCATCGAGGACCGGTTCGAGGACCTGCTCAGCAGGGCGCTGAAGTGCGCCCACGCCACATCGGCCCGGGGTGCGAAACTGCCGCCCAAGTCCGCCGTCGGCACCGACCCGATCGTCCAGGGCCCGGAAGCGCTCGCCGCCCCCAGCCCGGCCGCCAGTCCCACCC